>NZ_MCGS01000088.1:0-266 GCF_002607755.1 Serratia sp. BW106 | reverse complement strand
ATTCATGGGGCCAGTCTACTATCAATATCTTTTCGAGTAGTGCAAAAGATGAACAATCAAAGACAAATACCCAGAATAAACCCACTTACTACCCAGTAGTCATTTTTCTATAGCATTTCATAAAAAAAACAAAAAACCTTTTATTAACAGCCTCTTATATAAATCCCCCACATCATCTGTACTTAGAACAGTCAACTGGGGAACGGAGTCTGCATGTACCGCCACTCCCCATTTAGTAACCATTTTCTGATGTAGCCCCCTGAAAC
>NZ_MCGS01000087.1:0-1620 GCF_002607755.1 Serratia sp. BW106 | reverse complement strand
CTGGTCTGCCGCTTCCACGGTGATGCCCACTTCCGAACCGGTGGCAATCAGGATCACGTCCGGCGTACCGGCACAATCCTTCAGCACGTAACCGCCACGGTAGGCGTTAGCCAGTTGCTCTGCGGTACGTGGCTGCTGGGTCAGGTTCTGACGCGAGAAAATCAGCGTGGTCGGGCCGTCGTTGCGCTCGATGCCGTACTGCCAGGCAATCGCCGATTCCACCTGGTCACACGGACGCCAGGTGCTCATGTTCGGGGTCACGCGCAGGCTGGCAATCTGCTCAACCGGCTGGTGCGTCGGGCCGTCTTCGCCCAGACCGATGGAGTCATGGGTGTAGACAAACACGTTGCGGATTTTCATCAGCGCCGCCATACGCACCGCATTACGGGCGTATTCCACGAACATCAGGAAGGTCGCCGAGTACGGCAGGAAGCCGCCGTGCAGCGCGATGCCGTTGGTGATGGCGGTCATGCCGAACTCGCGCACGCCGTAGTGGATGTAGTTACCCGCCAGGTCTTCGTTGAGCGGCTTGGAGCCGGACCACATGGTCAGGTTGCTCGGTGCCAGGTCAGCGGAGCCGCCGAGGAATTCCGGCAGCACCTTGCCGAAGGTTTCCAGCGCGTTCTGCGAGGCCTTGCGGCTGGCGATGTTGGCCGGGTTGGCCTGCAGTTTTTCAACGAAGGCTTTGGCGTCAGCTTTCCAGTTGGCCGGCAGTTCACCGTTCACACGGCGTTTGAACTCGGCAGCCAGTTCCGGGAAGGCTTTGGCGTAGGCGGCGAACTTGTCGTTCCAGGCCGCTTCCTTGGCTTTACCGGCTTCTTTGGCGTCCCACTGGGCATAGATGTCCTGCGGGATTTCGAAGGCGGCGTATTTCCAGCCCAGGGCTTCACGGGTGGCAGCCACTTCGGCGGCACCCAGTGCCGCGCCGTGCACGTCGTGGGTACCGGCCTTGTTCGGGGAACCAAAACCAATCACGGTTTTGCACATCAGCAGCGACGGCTTGTCGGTCACCTTGCGGGCTTCTTCAATCGCGGCCTTGATGGCGTCCGGGTTGTGACCGTCAACGTGACGCACCACGTGCCAGCCGTAAGCTTCAAAGCGCTCGGCGGTATCGTCGGTGAACCAGCCTTCGACGTGACCATCGATGGAGATGCCGTTGTCATCGTAGAACGCGGTCAGTTTGCCGAGCTTGAGGGTACCGGCCAGTGAACAGACTTCGTGGGAGATGCCTTCCATCATGCAGCCGTCGCCCATAAAGGCGTAGGTGTGGTGGTCGACCACGTCATGGCCAGGGCGGTTGAACTGCGCGCCCAGGGTACGTTCGGCAATGGCGAAACCGACGGCGTTGGCGATGCCCTGACCCAGTGGGCCGGTGGTGGTTTCCACGCCCGGGGTGTAGCCGTATTCCGGGTGACCCGGAGTTTTGGAGTGCAGCTGGCGGAAGTTTTCCAGCTCGCTCATCGGCAGGTCGTAACCGGTGAGGTGCAACAGGCTGTAAATCAGCATGGAGCCGTGGCCGTTGGAAAGGACGAAGCGGTCACGGTCAGCCCAGTGCGGGTTGGTCGGGTTGTGGTTCATGTAGTCACGCCACAGGACTTCGGCGATGTCCGCCATGCCCAT
>NZ_MCGS01000086.1:0-2717 GCF_002607755.1 Serratia sp. BW106 | reverse complement strand
ACGGTGCCAGGTGTAGCCACCACCGGCACGCAGCGCCAGCTCACCGAACTGTTTGCCACCGTACACCGCCAGATGGTAGTTATCGCTGTCGGCATTCGAGCCATAGCCGCCGTCCAGCGAAGTGCGGGTGTAACCGGTCGCCACGCCCAGGCGCCAGTCATCCGCCAATGCCGAGTCCAGCCCCACCAGCACGCCATAGGTCGAGGCCTGATAGCCCGTCGCATTGGCATCGCCCGACGCATGGTCCCAGGCACCCAGCAACTGTGCCCAGGCACCGCCGTCACCGTCAGCCTTGATGTCCGGCGAAGTCGCCAGCCCTTCCGCCTGCCGCAGGCGGCCGTTCAGCGCATCACGCAGGTAACGGCTGTCGTTCACCTGTGCCGAAGCGATATCCGCGTGGATCTGCCCGGATAACTGGCGGAACGCCTGACGGGCTTCCCCTGTAGAGCCAGCATTGAGGATGCTCTCGTACACCGGATTGCCCGCCGCCAATGCATCTGCCGCTGCCGCGACCGCACGTTCGTTCTGGGTGGCGGCCACGCTGGCAAAGGAGGTGTCGTTACGGCCCACATTCAGCGTCACCTGATTCGGCTGGTAAGTCAGCCCGGTGCCGAGGAACAGGTAGTTCGGTGCTACCGAATCAAACTGCCCGCTGATGCCCTGCTGGGCGGTCAGGATGTTGTACTGCTGGCCGAGCAGGCTGCGGACTTCGCTTTGCGACAGCAGATTAGTGCTGTTCTCCAGCGAAACCGCCACTTCACCCCCGCCGATCGTCGCCGATCCGTTGCTTTGGATCCGATCGCTCTGGCCGTTGGGGGCTACTTCCACCGCGTAACGGGAACCCGGCTCGAAACTGACGTTACGAGTAACATTCAGCGTGCCGATCGAGTTACCCGGTGCCACGGTACCGCCGCTGCGGGCGGTCAATGATCCCACCGTCCCGGAGCCGCCCAACACACCGGCATTTTGCACAGTGACGTCCGAAGTGACCGAGCCATTCACCGCCAGCAAGCCTGTGTTCACCCAGGTTGGGCCGGAGTAGGTATTGTTGCCGGTCAGCACCAACGCACCCTGGCCTTCTTTGGTCAAACCACCATGGCCGTAGATGTCATTGGAATAGACCTCTACCGAACAGTGGTAGTCATCACAAGTGCGAGCCTGCAGCGTGCCTGGATCGATTTCAGCTCCGAAGCCAGGAATGTTGGCGACAAACTGTGACGAGCCATAAGCCACGCCGGTCGGATCCGGAATGCGGAACTCTTCAGGAATGTCTTCGACGGTATAGAACATGCCCGGACCGTTAATCGCCTTGCCCAGGTTGATCATCCCCCAGCCGTACAGTGCATCAATACCCGGTGCGCCCATATCGGTAGCGGTAGTTTTCAGCACGTCGGCAATTTGCGCCGACGTCATGTACGGGAAGCGCTGCAGCAACACGGCGACCGCGCCGGTCACGTGCGGCGTCGCCATTGAGGTCCCATTTTTATTGCCGTAGTCCGAAACCAGTTGATTCGGGTCTGAACCGTTGGCCACGGTGCTGTAGATTTTACTGCCCGGTGACGAGACACAGAAACTGGCGGTATAGCCGCAGCGGGAAGAGAAGCTGCTGATGGTATAAGGCACGCTGTTGGTGGAGGCATCATCTTGCGCAACGCTGGCAACCGACAACCAGTTAGGCGCAATATCCGGTACAAAATAGGCCAATCCACTGATCACGTCCGGTTGGTTGTAGTTGCCGTCATTACCGGCGGCAAACAGCACCAGAATATTTTTACGTGCCGCATCGATCGCGCCCTGATAACCGGCCCCCGCCAAACTGCCCAGCAACGGTTTCACCTGATCAAACTGCTCCTGTGCGTCTTTCAGCTCGAAATGCAGTGCATCGGGTTTTTTGCCATTATCCGACAGGAAATCGGGAATACTGACGCCCCAACTGTTATTGATGACCCGCACGCCGTTGTTGATCATCGCCTGCCAACCCGCGTTGGTCACGCTGCCGTCCAGCCCGAGGAATTCGCCATACGCCGGGCCGTCATTGTCGTTATCAACGCTGATGATTTGTGAGTCAAAAGCCACACCATGCATGCCGGTGCCGTCACGATTGGCCCCGCTGATACCGGCCACGTGGACGCCGTGGTTACTTAGCGTCGCACCGTTATAGAAATGGAAGGTGCCGTCGAAGTAAAAACGATCGCCGGCCTTAATATCTGTCCGATGCGGGTCGGTATAAGCACGATTGCCCTGGGTAACCACATTCACCAGTTTACCGTCACCGGCAAATTCAGGGTGCTTGTTCACCGGAGTATCGAAAATGCCCACCTTTTGCCCTTTACCGGTATAACCCGCGGCATAGGCCTCATCGGCGTGAATAGCCCCCAACCCCCAGTTGGCATTGAATTCATTACTGCGCCAGCTTGACGGATCGCCTATCTTGCCGCCTTCCGTATAGGGTGCGGCCTGTACGCCACCTGCCGCCAACAACGCGCACAGCAAGGCGTTCAATTTCCATGTTGGCGCCAATGCCGGTTTGTTCTTTCCTGTCGCTTGCTTCATTCCCTTATCCTTTTTGTTTTAGTCAAACCGCCCCCCGAAGAGGCGGCTTGTCCCTCAGTTTTTTAAGATCAGAAATTCCAGGTGAAACCGGCGTTGACGCTGTTGTCCTGGTAGTTTTGCGACAGCAGGCCACCGTAGCCCAGTGACAGCGTGGCATTCTTGTT
>NZ_MCGS01000085.1:0-968 GCF_002607755.1 Serratia sp. BW106 | reverse complement strand
CCAGGCATTACCATCTCAACGCCTTCTGGCAGTTCGATGGTACCGGTCACGTCAGTTGTACGGAAGTAGAACTGTGGACGGTAGCCTTTGAAGAATGGAGTATGACGACCACCTTCTTCTTTGCTCAAGATGTACACTTCTGAATCGAACTGAGTGTGCGGCTTGATAGAACCTGGTTTAGCCAGTACCTGACCACGTTCGATGTCTTCACGCTTGATACCACGCAGCAGAACACCAACGTTCTCACCAGCACGGCCTTCGTCCAGCAGTTTGCGGAACATTTCAACGCCGGTACAGGTAGACTTAACGGTGTCTTTGATACCAACGATTTCAACTTCTTCGCCAACTTTAACGATACCGCGCTCAACACGACCGGTAACAACGGTACCACGACCGGAGATGGAGAAGACGTCTTCGATTGGCAGCAGGAACGGCTTGTCGATAGCACGTTCTGGTTCTGGGATGTAAGAATCCAGGTAGCCAGCCAGTTCGATGATTTTAGCTTCCCACTCAGCTTCGCCTTCCAGTGCTTTCAGCGCTGAACCACGAACAACCGGCAAGTCATCACCAGGGAAGTCATAAGCAGACAGAAGTTCACGAACTTCCATTTCTACCAGTTCCAGCAGCTCTTCATCATCAACCATGTCGCATTTGTTCATGAATACGATGATGTAAGGAACGCCAACCTGACGACCCAGCAGGATGTGCTCACGGGTCTGTGGCATAGGGCCATCAGTCGCAGCAACAACCAGGATAGCGCCGTCCATCTGAGCAGCACCGGTGATCATGTTTTTAACGTAGTCGGCGTGCCCTGGGCAGTCAACGTGCGCGTAGTGGCGAGACGGGGTGTCATACTCAACGTGAGAAGTGTTGATGGTGATACCACGAGCTTTTTCTTCTGGCGCGTTATCGATCTGGTCGAAAGCACGTGCAGAACCGCCGTAGGTTTTAGCCAGAACGGTGGTGAT
>NZ_MCGS01000084.1:0-1964 GCF_002607755.1 Serratia sp. BW106 | reverse complement strand
CTGCGTAATAGCGATGCCTATAAAAAGGCGATGGAAAGCTATGGCACCGGCAGCGATATGCAAAGAGCCGCGCAGGCGGTAACGGGGGCATTGCAGGCTCTGGCGGGGAACAATCTGGCCGGGGCTCTGGCGAGCGGTACGGCACCTTATCTGGCGAGAGAAATCAAAGCGCGTATCGGTGATGACAATGTAGCCGCCAACGCGATGGCACATGCGGTGCTGGGTGCGATAGCTGCGCAGTTAAAAAACCAGTCAGCGGTAGCCGGAGCGGTGGGTGCCGGTGGTGGCGAACTGGTCGCGCGAGTAATACTGAGTGAGATGTTCCAGGGCCGTAAAATCTCGGAGCTGACAGAAAGCGAGAAACAGCAGGTGAGCGCGCTGAGTCAACTGGCCGCAGGGCTGGCGGGCGGTCTTGCTGCCGACAGCAGCGCAGGCGTGGTGACAGGTTCGCAAGCCGCTAAGAATGCGGTGGAGAATAATGCGCTAAGTGCCAATGACTTCGGTAAGGGCATGGCGGATTACGGCCAATCAGTACAGTCCTACGCGCAATATGCTCAGGATAAGAATCTACCGCCGGAACAGGTACAAGCTGACCTTGCTCGAATGGTGAAAGGTGATTTGCCAGAAAGTGCGGATATTATCAAAGCCATCCTGAGCAACAACCCTGGCTCCGATACCGTCATGGCATTGCTGACAGCGCAAGAGGCGAAGGATTATGCGTTGGCGCTGTTGACGTCAATCCCGGCAGAAAAAGCGTTGTCTGTAGTGAGTAAAGGCGCGACTGTTATCAGCAATAAGATGCTGATCAGTGCGGCGGAGAAGATATCGACCGCGAAACCGGGTAAACAGTTTACAACACCGAGAGATTTGAATGAGCAGGTATTGTGGAATCAGATTGAAAAAAATCCGTCAAGTGGAGTTAAATTCTCCGATAAGGGGATGGATTTAAATACAGACCCTCGCTTTCCTAAATCTTCTGGGTTTGAAAAAATGACAGTTAATCATGAACTTCCAGACGGGAGGAATATTGAAATACATTATCAATATAACTCGGTGACTAATAAGGCATATGATATGAAAATTATTACTCCTAAGCGCTCTGAGTTACAGCCTGGACAATCTTTTGGAGAGAGTAAATGAAGATAAAAAGTCGGCTTAGTGGGCATTTTATTGATATATTTGCTATTTATTGGGTCTTGTCAATAGATGGGTCATGTACGGAAACTATATTACTAGGACTGCCAAGAAATAATGGCGGGTTAGTGCCTTATCGAATTACAGGGAGGCTTGTAGATAAAGTTGAAGTTATAGACTCATCAATACCAGATGGTTTTATTTATTACCATTCAGGTATTTATCACAGAGCATTAATTGAAGAGAATCTACTAGATGATCTTCGTGAATATGATGAGGTAGCCTATAACCGCTTCCTTGAGATCCTGAAAGAGGAAGGCCACATAGAACAGGATTTTTATTAACATCTAGTAAGCGATCTAACCCCGACCATTTGGGCTGGGGTCCTTGCGTCTAGGCCCAAAATTCCCCCACCTCCGCAATAAATAGCCGGGGAAAGTAGTATCAGCAGCGGCGGCCCGGTTGGGTCAGATCTGCTGACCAATCTGGCAGGCGCAGCCCTTTCCGGTGCAGGTAATAAAGGGCACGCAGAAGGCACCACGCAGGCGGCGGTGTCGGGCGGTAGCGTGGTTATTCGTGACCAGGCCAATCAAAAGCAGGATGTTAATCAGCTCAGCCGGGATACCGAGAACGCCAATGGCAGTATCGGGCCGATATTCGACAAGGAGAAAGAGCAGAATAGGCTGAAGCAGGCGCAGCTGATTGGCGAGATAGCCGGGCAGACAATGGATGTTATCCGCACTCAGGGTGATATCAATGGGCTGAAGGCGGCGAAAGCGGCCAATCCGACTGAAAAAGACGTCAAGGTGCTGCGTAATAGCGATGCCTAT
>NZ_MCGS01000083.1:0-1461 GCF_002607755.1 Serratia sp. BW106 | reverse complement strand
AGTAAGTTGGCAGCATCACCTTTTGCGTCTATAGTCATGATGTCAAATGAACGCGTTTCGACAGGAAATCATCATGAATAAATATCAGGCAGTTATTATTGGTTTTGGCAAGGCTGGAAAAACATTAGCCGTCACGCTGGCAAAAGCAGGTTGGCGTGTGGCTCTCATCGAACAATCAAATGCAATGTATGGCGGGACCTGTATTAATATCGGCTGTATCCCAACCAAAACATTGGTTCATGACGCACAGCAGCACACAGATTTTGTCCGTGCCATACAGCGTAAAAATGAAGTGGTTAATTTTTTACGTAATAAGAATTTTCATAATCTTGCGGATATGCCCAATATCGACGTGATCGACGGCCAGGCGGAGTTTATCAATAATCATAGCCTGCGTGTTCATCGGCCTGAGGGAAATCTGGAGATTCATGGCGAGAAAATTTTTATTAATACCGGTGCACAAGCCGTGGTTCCGCCAATTCCTGGAATTACCACCACGCCTGGTGTATATGACAGCACCGGATTACTTAATCTAAAAGAATTGCCTGGGCATTTAGGTATTTTGGGCGGCGGATATATTGGCGTTGAGTTCGCCTCTATGTTCGCTAATTTTGGCAGCAAAGTAACCATTTTAGAGGCAGCTTCGCTGTTTTTGCCTCGGGAAGATCGGGATATTGCTGATAATATCGCGACGATTTTACGCGATCAGGGCGTCGATATTATCCTCAATGCCCATGTGGAGCGAATCAGTCACCATGAAAATCAAGTGCAAGTGCATAGCGAGCACGCCCAACTGGCGGTGGATGCACTGTTAATAGCTTCCGGTCGTCAACCGGCTACCGCTTCGTTACATCCAGAAAATGCCGGTATCGCAGTAAACGAGCGCGGGGCAATTGTCGTTGACAAGCGATTACATACCACCGCAGACAATATTTGGGCGATGGGAGATGTTACCGGCGGGCTGCAATTTACTTACATATCACTGGATGATTACCGCATTGTACGTGATGAGTTACTGGGTGAAGGCAAACGTAGTACTGATGATCGGAAAAATGTGCCTTATTCCGTATTTATGACACCGCCCCTGTCCAGGGTTGGTATGACAGAAGAACAAGCCAGAGAGAGTGGTGCTGATATTCAGGTGGTGACATTGCCTGTAGCTGCAATTCCGCGCGCCAGAGTGATGAACGATACCCGTGGGGTATTAAAAGCGATTGTTGATAATAAAACCCAACGTATATTAGGGGCATCACTGCTGTGTGTTGACTCCCACGAGATGATCAATATAGTGAAAATGGTGATGGATGCCGGGCTGCCTTATAGCATATTACGCGATCAGATATTTACTCATCCGTCGATGAGCGAATCACTCAATGATCTATTTTCATTAGTCAAATAAACTCAAAATCAGACGCCAGAACAAATATTCTGGCGTCTCAGAGGTGATGCTGCCAACTTACT
>NZ_MCGS01000082.1:0-3318 GCF_002607755.1 Serratia sp. BW106 | reverse complement strand
TAAGTGAACGGCATTGCGGCTTGCCGGGGTTTTTTTATGCCTGCTATTTGGCGGGGCGGCTGCTTTCTACCTGTTGTGCCCGTGGTTGGGTAATGCGCAGGCTGCTGACCACCGCTGCCAGCGTGGCAAAACTGCCGGCCAGGATCAGCGAGGCATGGGTGCCGGAGGTGGGGAACAGGTTGAACATCAATGCCACCAAGGCGGCACCGGAGGTTTGTCCCAACAGCCGTGCGGTACCCAGCATGCCGCTGGCACCCCCGCTACGGTTACGCGGGGCAGCGGAAATAATAGTGTGGTTATTCGGTGACTGGAACAAGCCAAAGCCCGCGCCGCAAAGCACCATGCGCCAGATGATATCCAGATCCGACGGGTTATGCGGCAGCAGCGCCAGCAGGAACAGCCCCAGTGCAAATACCGCCAGGCCGATACAGCCCAACAAACCGGCATGGATGCGCTCCACCAGTCGTCCTGCCAGCGGCGCCATGACGATAATCGCCAAAGGCCAGGGGGTCAGCAGCAAGCCGGTGGCGACCTCATCACGGCCCAGCGTGCTTTGCAGGAAGAACGGCAGCGACACCATGGCCAGCATCTGCGCGGCGAATGAACAAACGGAGGTGCCCATCGACAGGGCGAAAATCGGGATGCGCAGCAGGTCTACCGGCAGCAATGGGAACTCCTGACGCAACTGGCGACGGACAAAGAAGAAGCCAATCACCAGCAGCGCAGCGATTTCGCCGAAAATCAGCGTCAGGCTTTGGCCCTGAGCGAAGCCGCTGATGGCGGTGATCAACAGTCCGAAGGTCAGGGCGTTCATCACGGCGCTGGTCGGATCAAAGCGTTGATTGGAGCTTTTCTGGCTATTGCCGGGCAGGTACTTCATTCCCAATAACAATGCGACGATACCAATCGGCAGATTGATGGCGAACAGCCATTGCCAGGAAGCGACCGACAGGATCGCCGCCGCTACCGTGGGGCCGGCGGCCGAGGAAAAGGCGACAATCAGTGAGTTAATGCCCATGCCGCGGCCGAGAAAACGCTGCGGATAGATAATGCGGATCAGGGCGGTGTTAACGCTCATGATGGCGGCTGCGCCAAAGCCTTGCAGCACGCGGGCGATGGTCAGCGTTGTCAACGAGTCGGACAGGGCGCAGAACAGCGAGGTAATGCTAAATACCAACAGGCCGGCCTGATAGATACGGCGATAGCCAATCAGGTCGCCCAGCGAGGCCAGTGACAGCAGTGAAATGGTGATGGCCAACTGGTAGGCGTTAACCACCCAGATGGAACTGGCCGGGCTGGCGTTCAGATCGCGGGCGATGGTCGGCAGGGCCACGTTGGCAATCGCGCCGTCCAGCACTGAAACGGTAATGCCCAGGGCAATGGCGAGGATTGCCCCATAGCGTTGCGGGACGGGCAGGCCGTCAGTACAAGAACGCATGTTGATCTCGAAGGTATTAATCCGGGGGAGTATTAACATGCTAATCATATTCGTCTGCGATTGCATCCACCGTTTCCCGCGCAATTGTAATAACCGATGAGAATACTGCGCCCAAGGCGTTCTTCCTCAGGCATTTATCCCTGGGGCAGATTGCGTGGCCTTTGAGGTACCGCGTATACTGAAACCCTTGTTTAAATTTCTTAAAACAGAAAATGCCGGGTAGGATATTGACTATGGTTAACGCAGATTCAGATAAACAACCGGATGCGGTTTCGTCCGTGCTGAAAGTATTCGGTATCTTGCAGGCGTTGGGCGAGGAACGTGAGATCGGCATTACTGAGCTTTCCCAGCGGGTGATGATGTCCAAAAGCACCGTCTACCGGTTTCTGCAGACCATGAAGTCATTGGGCTATGTGTCGCAGGAGGGTGAGTCGGAAAAATATGCGCTCACGCTCAAGCTGTTTGAACTGGGTGCCAAGTCGCTGCAGAGTGTCGATCTGATCCGCAGCGCCGATATCCAAATGCGCGAACTGTCGAATCATACCCGCGAAGCTATTCACCTCGGGGCGCTGGATGAAGACAGCATTGTCTATATCCATAAAATTGATGCCATGTATAACCTGCGCATGTATTCGCGCATCGGCCGTCGTAACCCGTTGCACAGTACCGCGATCGGTAAAGTGCTGTTGGCCTGGCGTGACCGGGCTGAAGTGGAAAAAATCCTGTCGCAAATTGAGTTTACCCGCAGCACCCCGAACACCCTGACCGATGCCGCGGCGCTGTTATCGCTGTTGGATCAGGTGCGTGAGCAGGGAGTGGGTGAAGATATAGAGGAGCAGGAGGAAGGGTTGCGCTGTATCGCGGTGCCGGTGTTTGACCGTTTCGGCGTGGTGACCGCCGGCCTGAGCATTTCTTTCCCCTCCATTCGTTATTCTGAAGACGCCAGAGCGGATTACGTCAAACGTCTGCATACCGCTGCGCGCAACATTTCTGAGCAAATGGGCTACCACCACTACCCATTCTGAGCCCATCTCTAGCCATTTAAAGGCGTTGCCATACACAGGCTGCGCCTTTTTTGGTCTATACCAAGAGCTACAGCGTATCCACTTCAATGCGCAGGCTGTCGTGGCGCCAGTACTCGATATCAAAGTCGAGAATGTGACCATGCTGATCGTAATTCAGCCGGCGCAGCAGCAGTGCAGGCAAGCCAACCATGGCACCCAGAGCACTAGCGGCGTGGTAGGGCAAGGCGGTTGGGTAAAACGACAGGTGCATTTTGCGGTAGATCAGCGCGTAGTGTTGCTGATAAATCTCGGTCAGGCTGCCGTTGAGATCCTGCTTGAGCAGGCCCGGTACCCGTTGTGGCAGGCAGTGGTTTTCGCAGTAGCAAATCGCCCGCCCGTCGGCATGGCGTACGCGGCGCAGCAGATAGATTTGATCAAACGGCTCCAGGGCCAGCGGCTGTATCACGTCGAGCGGCACCGTGGTTTTTTCAGCGGATAACAATTCGGTACGCGGCGTGCGTCCCTGCTCCAGACACAATCGGTGAAAGTTGGTGTTCTGTGTTGGATCCAGCCACAGCCGTTCCGGTGTCACAAACCAGCCCCGGCGGTCGGCGCGATAAATGGCACCGGTGGCTTCCAGCTGTGCCAGGCTTTCACGGACCGTCACGCGGGTGGTGGAATAAATGGCGCACAGCTCACGCTCAGAAGGCAGCTTGTCACCCGCCTGCAGCGCACCCTGGGTGATGCGTGCCTGTAACTGATCCTTGATTTGCAGGTAGTGGGGCATCTCGCCCTGATGTGGTTTCATCTCATCTCGCTATGGCATTTCGGCACGCGCCCATTATACATGCGCAGTTGACTGCTCCCCGCCCTAAA
>NZ_MCGS01000081.1:0-520 GCF_002607755.1 Serratia sp. BW106 | reverse complement strand
CTGTTTTACCCGGTACATCGCCGTTTCCGCTATCGAGCGACGATTGTAATCTGTTGTCCATTTCCACCGCGCATTACTCCCGGTCATTCGCTGATTAGCCACTGCACGGTTACGGTCTGCATATTCACCGGGCCAGTAACCCGCACCTTTTCGGGGAGGGATAAGCGCGCTGATTTTCTTACGCCGCAGTTCATCGTGACATAGCCGGGTATCGTAAGCGCCATCGGCGGCGGCTGACCTGATTTTCCGGTGGGTTTGCCGGATTAACCCGGGGAAGGCCTCTGAGTCCGTAACGTTGTTCAGCGACAGGTCAGCGCAGATGATTTCATGTGTTTTACTGTCAACGGCGAGATGCAGCTTACGCCAGATACGGCGGCGTTCCTGGCCATGCTTTTTGACTTTCCACTCGCCTTCACCGAAGACCTTCAGCCCGGTGGAATCAATTACCAGGTGTGCGATTTCACCCCGGGTGGGCGTTTTGAAACTGACATTAACCGACTTTGCCCGCCTGCTGACACAG
>NZ_MCGS01000080.1:0-671 GCF_002607755.1 Serratia sp. BW106 | reverse complement strand
CCTATAAGGCTCTGTTACCAGCCGCGCCCTAACAGGCGCATAGCAATCTGACATTTGCATCTATGGATTACTTACGGCCCGTAAACGGGCTACCTGGATACGGGATCGAGAGTTGCTCACCCATTTTATCCTCTTCCAGTTGGTGCTTTATGTATTCTTGTATCCTGGCCGTGTTTTTCCCTACCGTATCAACGTAATACCCTCGGCACCAAAACTCCCTGTTACGGTATTTGAACTTCAAATCCCCAAACTGCTCATAAAGCATCAGGCTGCTCTTTCCCTTCAGGTACCCCATAAACCCCGATACACTCATCTTCGGCGGGATTTCCAGAAGCATATGAATGTGATCCGCACAGCATTCCGCTTCCAGAATATTCACGTTTTTCCATTCGCACAGCTTTCTTAAAATACTGCCAATCGCTTTGCGTTTTTCCCCGTAGAACACCTTTCTTCGGTACTTCGGCGCAAAAACTATGTGATATTTACAGTTCCATCGGGTGTGCGCTAAGCTCTTTTCGTCCCTCATTGGGACCCCCTTTTGATTTCTTGTTGAACATTTGCAGTTGCCAGACCGCAAACTGTTTTAACAAATCAAAAGGGGTTTTTATAACTGGCTCAAAGCTGAAAGCTTTACTGAACCCCCAGCCTAGCTGGGGGTTTTCTGGGCACAA
>NZ_MCGS01000079.1:0-488 GCF_002607755.1 Serratia sp. BW106 | reverse complement strand
GGTGGCTACACCTGGCACCGTTTCGATACCTCGCGCTCGGTCAATTACGGCATGCAATCAGATCGCGAAACCGCGAAATACAGCGCGCGCACCGAGCAGGTGTTCGCCGAGGCGGGTTACAGCGTGAAGGCTGACTGGGTCAATCTGGAGCCGTTCGCCAACCTGGCGTACATCAACTTCCAGAACAACGGTATCTCGGAAGACGGCGGGGCAGCGGCGCTGCACGGCGACAAACAGCACACCGACGCCACGGTGTCGACGCTGGGGCTGCGAGCTGATACCCAGTGGCAGGCGAGCAAAACCACTTCGGTGGCGCTGCGCAGCGAGCTGGGCTGGCAGCATCAGTACGGCGATTTGGATCGCGGCACCGGGCTGCGCTTCAACGGCGGCAACTCGCCGTTTGTGGTGAACAGCGTGTCGGCCTCGCGTGACGGTGCGGTGCTGAAAGCCAGTGCAGAGGTGGCGGTGAACAAGAATGCCACGCTGTC
>NZ_MCGS01000078.1:0-1332 GCF_002607755.1 Serratia sp. BW106 | reverse complement strand
TGGTTTGGCCCCTATATTTCCATACACTTTTTATCACTTAACCCATCACTGGTTCGCCGCCGCAGATATTCCCGTGGTGAACGATATCCCAGTGCACTATGCGGATGCCATTCGTTGTAATGTTCGAAGGCCTCCGCAAGGTTCTTTACCGCTGTTAACCCGTCGGGCTTTGGCATGACGCTGATGTAATCGCGCTTCATCGTTTTCACGAAGCTCTCCGCCATCCCGTTGCTTTCCGGGCTACGTACCGCCGTATGTTTAGGCTCCAGTCCTACCATTCTGGCGAACTGACGCGTCTGATGAGAACGGTAGGCTGAACCGTTGTCTGTCAGCCACTCAACGGGGGATGTCGGCAGGCTGTTACCGAAGCGACGCTCCACTGCACCCAGCATGACATCCTGCACGGTTTCACTGTCATATCCACCGGTACTGGCCGCCCAGTGAAGTGCCTCACGATCGCAACAGTCCAGCACGAACGTGACCCGCAGTTTTTCACCGTTATCACAGCTGAACTCGAAGCCGTCAGAGCACCACCGCTGGTTACTTTCTCCAACGGCCACTTTCCCTGTATGCGCCCGTTTCGATGGAGGTATTTCCGGTTTACGCTCAAGCAGCAGCGCATTCTGACGCATGATGCGGTATACACGTTTGGCATTGATCACCGCCATGTCGTCAGTTTCTGAATGCCTGCGCAGCAGTGCCCATACCCGACGATAACCATAAGTGGGCAGATCGCTGATAACGTCATGGATACGGGCCAGTGCTTCAGTATCATCAGGCTTGCGCTTGAGCCGACGATCCTGCCAGTCCTTCGACCGACGGGCCATGGCATGCAGTTGCGCACGTGACACCCGGAGGCAACGACTGACAAGGCTTATTCGCCATCCTCCGGCAACAAGGGCACGTGCGCTATCCACTTTTTTTGTCGGCCATATTCAACAGCTTCTTTAAGCAGCTCGTTTTCCATGGTTTTCTTGCCCAGCAGGCGCTGCAGCTCTTTGATTTGCTTCATCGCAGACGCCAGCTCCGACGCGGGCACAACCTGTTCTCCTGCGGCAACGGCTGTGAGGCTGCCTTCCTGATACTGCTTACGCCACAGGAACAGCTGACTGGCCGCGACACCATGCTGACGGGCGACCAGCGACACGGTCATTCCGGGCTCAAGGCTCTGCTGAACAATGGCGATTTTTTCCTGAACACTTCGCCGTCTGCGCTTCTCTGGACCTAAAACATCAATCATCCGGACTCCAACGACTAGTCTAAAAACTAGTATTAAGACTATCACTAACTTAAGTGATACCAACTGTCTGGAGATTCATGGGGCCAGTCTAC
>NZ_MCGS01000077.1:0-8111 GCF_002607755.1 Serratia sp. BW106 | reverse complement strand
GGGTTTTCTGGGCACAAAAAACCGGGCAGCCTGGGCTGCCCGGCTTCTTGGGCCGATTAAGGCACGTCGTAACCCAGTGCGGCTTTACGGATACGGAACCACTGTTGGCGGTTCAGCGTCAATTGCTGCGCCTTCAGCGCCGAACGCACGCGTTCAATCTTACCGGAGCCAATGATCGGCAACGGTGCCGACGGCAAACGCATCACCCAGGCATACACCACCTGTTCAATCGTCTCGGCACCGATTTCTTGCGCCACCGCCTGCAGCTCATCGCGCAGCGGCTGGAACTCGGCATCGTTGAACAGGCGACCGCCCCCCAGACAGGACCAGGCCATCGGCTTGATACGCAATTGCTGGCACTGATCCAGGGTGCCGTCCAGAATGGCCGGCTGATGAATTGGCGAGATCTCAAGCTGATTGGTCACCAGTGAGAACGGCAGGCGTGACTGCAACAGGGTGAACTGCGTGGTGGTGAAGTTGGAGACGCCGAAGTGTCGTACCTTGCCGCTTTTATGCAGCGCCACAAAAGCCTCGGCCACCTCATCGGCATCCATTAACGGATCCGGACGGTGGATCAACAACAGGTCAAGATAATCGGTATGCAGATGCGCCAGCGAACGTTCCGCGCTGTAAACGATATGTTCGCGATCGGTAATGTAATGGCCGATCGGATTACCCGGTTTGGCGGTGGTGGCGATGCCGCACTTGGACACCAGTTCCATCGACTGACGCAGCGAAGGCTTCAGGCGCATCGCTTCACCAAAGGCTTGTTCGCAGGCATAGCCGCCGTAAATGTCCGCATGGTCGGCGGTGGTCACACCCAGTTCAATATGCTGCTCAATGAACGCCAGCAGCTGCTGCGGCGACATCCCCCACTCCATCAAACGCCAGTATCCGCAAATCATGCGGGAAAATTCAGGCCCCTGCGGCGCGAGTTGTATACGGTTTACCATTGTTGAAACCTCATGACATTGTTTAATGCCAGCATACACAAGCGGATAACACGGTGGGAAGCGGAAAGCCGCGCTTACGTGCGGCAGATCAGAAATGACTTAGAACAGCGAGGGTTGTTCCGGCAAGGGTTCGTCGGGCTGTTTATTGGCTCGTTGCAGGCGCAGGAAACGCTGGTGACACAAACGTATCACGTCTCGTTTTTGCGCATCGCTCATTTGCATCCAGCCAAAGCGTTCCTCGCGGCTGCGCAGGCAGCCACGGCAAAAACCGCGATCGTCGGCCTGACAAATGCCGCGACACGGGCTGGGGATGTCAAAAAACTCGAGCTGCTGCGCCACACGTCCTCCTGCGTTCTTTTCCTAATTGAAGACGCCATCGGCGCCGCTGGCAAGTGACTTTTCGGCATGACGGTGAAAATAGTCGCGTAAATAACGCAACGCCTGACGATTTTTCTCTGGCATTGCCCGTTCGAGCGTCATCGCATGCAGCCGCAGAGGTGCCGGTCGCCATTCAGGCATCAGTTGGATCAGTTCGCCGCGCTGCAGTTCATCTTCAATTTCATACAGCGGTTGAATCGAGATCCCCAGTCCGCTGCGGGTAAAGGCGCGCATCACGTTCATACTGTCGCTGACGATTTGCCCTTCCGCCAGGCGCAACTTTAACTGTTGCCCGCCCTGATGATGTAAATCCAGATGTGCGCCGCTGAAAGCCCCCGAGATCCACCGGTGCTGCACCAGGTCCTGCGGCGTCTCCGGCACCCCATGTTGGCTGAGATAGCGTGGTGCGGCACACAGCACCATTGGCCATTCCGCCAGCGGGTGGGCGATCATATTGGCGTCGGCCAGTTGGCGGTTGACCCGCAGCGCAATGTCGATCCGATGTTCAATCATATCGATAATCCGGTCGTCCGCCAGTACCCGCAGCGTCAACTTGGGATGGGCCTGCAGCAGCGGTGCCATTGCCTCCGCCAGCGGGCGGCCACCAATACCAATGGTTGTGGCGATACGCAACTCCCCTACCAGAGTGTCACGCAGCTCCGCCAGCCGCTGTTCGGCCTGCTGCGCCTGAAACAGCATCGCCTCACAGCCAGGATAGAACGCCGATCCTGCTTCGGTCAGCGCCAACCGCCGTGTCGAACGGTGCAACAACGGCACGCCGAGCGATTTTTCCAGCGACCGCATATGCTGGCTGACCGCCGACGGCGTCATGCCCAGCCGCCGGGCCGCTCCGGCAAAGGAACCTTCTCCCACCACGGTGGCGAATACCGCCATTCGATTCAGTTTATCCACGATTATGAAGTTTTACTTAATCAAGAAAGCATGAATATGGCACTAATCAGCTCTATTGTTAAGTACTACAGTGTATATAGCCGCTCAGGTCAACCAGGCCTGAGACAAAACACTGAACCTATTCCTGACAGGAGCAAACAGATGAAAGTAGCCATTATTGGAGCAACCGGTTTTGTTGGCCGCCGCGTGGTGGATGAAGCACTGGCCCGAGGCTTACAGGTCACGGCGATTGCTCGTCAGCCAAAAGACTTGCCGGACAATGCCAACCTGACCGTCGCACTGGGTGACGTCGCCGATACCGAATGGCTGGCGAAACAGCTGACCGGTCAGGACGCGGTGATCAGCACCTTTAACCCGGGTTGGGCAGAAGATAATTTGTATGAAAAAACCACCCGTGGCTCGCAGCAAATCCTGGACGCGGTGAAAAAATCCGGCGTCAAACGCCTGCTGGTGGTTGGCGGTGCCGGCAGCCTGAAAGTGGCACCGGGCGTGGAATTGGTAGATACCCCGCAGTTCCCGGAAAATATTCGCCCAGGCGCGCAGGCCGTGCGTGATTTACGCAACAAGCTGCGCAATGAATCTCAACTCGACTGGACCTATTTGTCCCCAGCTGCACTGCTGGAACCCGGCAAACGCACCGGTCAGTTCCGTCTCGGCACCACCCAATTGTTGATGAACGGCCAGGCTCCGGCCAGCATCTCGGTAGAAGACCTGTCGGTTGCTATCCTCGATGAGATCGAAAAGCCGCAGTTTATTAAAGCGCAATTTACCGCCGCCTACTAAGCCCCCCGCGCCAGGCCACCCGGTCTGGCGCCTCTAACCTAAACCAAAATTAAACGCCCCCGCAACGATTCTGAATCTCTAAGGTTTTCTTAAGTTTCATCCTGTAAATTTCAGCGCATTACACAATATCAGGATTCAGATTTGGCAATGTCGTTACGTCAACGCTTACAGTGCAACAGCCTGGGTTTTATCCTCGCCAGTGCCTTATTCTTCACTCTGTTCCAGAACGCGTTATTCCTTCATAAAGCCTGGTCGTATATCACCTTTGATAACGTCCATAGCGTGATTTTCGCCGCCACCATGCCGGTGGTGATTTTCTGTGCGCTGAATATTATTTTCAGCGTGCTGACCGTGCCGTTCCTGCGCAAACCGCTGATGATTTTCTTCCTGCTCGGCAGCGCGGCCGCCAACTACTTCATGTTCAGTTACGGCGTGGTGATTGATGGCAACATGATGCAGAATGCCTTCGAGACCAATCCCCAGGAAGCGACGGCGCTGTTAACGCCGCGCATGGGGCTGTGGTTGACCCTGCTCGGTATTCTGCCTGCAGTATTGGTTTGCTTTGTCGACATCCGCAAAACTCGTCCATGGTGGTACATGGTCGGGCTGCGCGCCGCCAACGTAATGCTCTCGGTGGTGGTGATCCTGATTATCGCCGCGCTGTTTTATAAGGATTACGCCTCGCTGATCCGCAATAACAAAAGCGTGGTGAAAATGCTGACGCCGTCGAACTTCGTTTCCGGCACCATCAAATTTACCCAGCAGCGTTACTTCACCCGTAATCTGCCACTGGTGAAAATCGGTGAAGATGCACACAAAGGGCCACTGATTACTGCGCAGCAAAAGAAAACCTTGGTGATCCTGGTGGTGGGGGAAACGGCGCGCGCCGAGAACTTCTCTTTGGGTGGCTATGGGCGTGAAACCAACCCACGGCTGAAGCAGGACGACGTGGTGTACTTTAAAAATGCCAGCTCCTGCGGCACCGAAACCGCCATTTCTGTGCCTTGCATGTTCTCCAACATGCCGCGCAAGGATTACGATGCCACCCAGGCGACTCATCAGGAAGGCATGCTCGACGTAATGGCGCATGCCGGTGTCAATGTGTTGTGGCGTGAAAACGATGGCGGATGCAAAGGTGCCTGCGATCGCGTGCCGCACGTGGACATGACCAAGTTGAAACTGCCGCAGGATTGCGACGGCGACGTCTGCATGGATAACGTGCTGCTGTATAAACTGAACGACTATATCAACGGCCTGAAAGACGACGGCGTGATAGTACTGCACCAGATGGGCAGCCACGGGCCGGCCTATTACCGCCGCAGCACGCCGGAATTTCAGAAGTTCTCGCCGACCTGCAACAGTAATCAGATCCAGGATTGCACCCACGAGCAGTTGGTGAATACCTATGACAATTCACTGTTGTATACCGATGCCATGCTGGACGACACCATCAAGCTGTTGCAACAGCACAGCGACAAGTTCAACACCGCGCTGGTGTATCTTTCCGACCACGGTGAATCGCTGGGTGAAAATGGCATGTATCTGCACGGCACGCCTTACGTGTTTGCCCCAAGCCAGCAGACCCACGTCCCTTTCCTGATGTGGATGTCTGCGGACTATGAGCGCAACTTCAAGGTGGATCGCCAGTGCCTGAGTAACATGGCGGAAAAGGAGGATGTGTCGCAAGACAACCTGTTCCACACCCTGCTTGGCATGCTGAACGTGCAGACCCGTGAATATCAACCTCAGTTGGATATTCTGCAACGCTGCCGGGGTGCGGCCTGAGGGCTTAACTTCCCGCCTCTGTTAGGGCAAAATAAGCATCATTATAACCGGCATTTCACTGCCGGTTTTTTATTGCTATTGACCTAGACCAATCGGTCTATTATGCTGACACCCATTATGACTAAACATGCGCAATGCCCTACAGATACTCGTGAACATTTGCTCGCTACCGGCGAGACCCTAAGCCTGCGCCTTGGTTTTACCGGCATGGGGTTGAGCGAATTGCTGAGCACGGCGGGCGTGCCGAAAGGCTCGTTCTACCACTACTTCCGTTCAAAAGAAGTGTTTGGCGAAGCGATGCTACAGCGTTATTTCGAGCACTATGATGCGGCAATGCAACAGCTGTTTACCGACGATAAAAGTGATGCACGCCACCAGTTGTTGAGCTATTACGCTCAGGCGATCAGCTACCACTGCCGCAGCGAATGCCATAACGCCTGCCTGGCGGTCAAGCTATCGGCCGAGGTGAGCGACCTGTCGGAACCCATGCGTCATGCATTGGAAACCGGCAGTGCCCGGGTGATCGGGCACCTGCAGGATACAATTGAACGCGGTATCCGCGAAGGGTCATTGTCGATAGCCATGAGCCCGGCGGCTACCGCAGAAACGCTGTATTCACTGTGGCTTGGCGCTTCACTGCGAGCCAAAATCCGCCACTCGGTCGCCCCACTGACCAGCGCGCTGGAAAGTATTGAACTGTTGTTGCGCCCGGCGCAGCGCTAAAAAACACTTTGGTTTATCAAGAATTACCCTGTTGGGCAGTTCTACATTCGTTACTAGTCGACCGGTCTATTAATATAGGATTCACTATGAAGATTGAAAAGTTGTTCTCCCCGTTGAAGGTTGGCGCTGTAACGCTGCCAAATCGCGTGTTTATGGCCCCTCTGACGCGCCTGCGCAGCATTGAACCGGGCGATATCCCTACTCCGTTGATGGGTGAGTATTATGCCCAACGCGCCAGCGCGGGTCTGATCGTCACCGAAGCCACTCAGATTTCTTTCCAGGCGAAAGGTTATGCCGGCGCACCGGGGCTGCATACCCCAGAACAGATCGCCGCGTGGAAAAAGATCACTCAGGCTGTACATGATAAAAACGGCCATATCGCCGTTCAACTGTGGCACGTGGGGCGTATCTCCCACAACAGCCTGCAACCGGGCCAACAGGCACCGGTCGCCCCATCTGCGATCAACGCCGACACCCGCACCACCGTACGTGACGAAACCGGCGCCTGGGTACGAGTACCTACCTCTACCCCACGCGCACTGGAAACCGAAGAGATCCCAGGCATCATTAATGATTTCCGTCAGGCAACCGCCAACGCACGTGAGGCCGGTTTCGATTTTGTCGAACTGCACGCCGCACACGGCTATCTGCTGCACCAGTTTATGGCTCCGGCGTCTAACCAGCGCACCGACCAATATGGCGGCAGCATCGAAAACCGCACGCGCCTGACGCTGGAAGTGGTTGACGCCACCATCGCGGAATGGGGCTCAGAACACATTGGCATCCGTATTTCCCCACTGGGCCCGTTCAACGGCCTGGACAACGGTGAAGATCAGGAAGATGCCGCGCTGTATCTGGTGGAAGAACTGAACAAGCGCAACATCGCTTTCCTGCATATTTCCGAACCTGACTGGGCCGGTGGCAAGCCTTATTCCGACGCCTTCCGTGATTCGGTACGCGCCCACTTTAAAGGGGTGATTGTCGGGGCTGGCGCTTACACCGCCGAAAAAGCGGAAGAGTTGATCAATAAAGGCTTTATCGATGCCGTGGCCTTTGGCCGCAGCTATATCGCCAACCCGGATCTGGTTGAACGCTTCAAACAAAATGCTGAACTGAACGAACCTAAGCCGGAAACTTTCTACGGCGGCGGTGCTGAAGGCTATACCGACTACCCAACGCTGTAAGTAAAATACAAAAGCCCGCCGGTGCGCCTATACCGGCGGGCTTTTTGCCGTCTGGGTTATCGGTCAGTTACTTCACAGCCAACCTCGCCCAACGCTGTATTTCATTGGCATCAAGATTATTCATTATCGTGCGAAACCAAACGGTAAACTTTTCCGGGTTGCGCGTTATATCATCCGTTAATTGCTGAATATCCATCCACAACCAGCTGTGTGCTTCTTCAGGCGCCGCCTGCGGTTCGCCGTCAAATAAACCGACGTAGATATGATCGAACTCGTGCTCAATTAAATCGCCGGGCACCGCAGCGTGATAGGTGAAGCTGGAAACCTGCTGCAACTCACTGCTAAACCCCATCTCTTCCTGCAATCGGCGCTGAGCCGCGGCAAGCGTTACCTCTCCCCAGCGCGGGTGGCCACAGCAACTGTTGGTCCATAGTCCGGCCGAGTGATACTTACTGAAAGCACGCTGTTGCAACAACAGGCGGCTCTGGCTATCAAAGATAAAAATTGAAAACGCCCGGTGCAACAACCCCTGCTGATGTACCAGCGTTTTGGTTTGCGAACCAATGGAGTTATCATCGGCATCCACCAGAATGAGCATTTCATCCATTAAGCGACTCCTTCGGCAAACGCGATGTCCCCGCACTGAAAAAATAAACCGTCATATTAATCCGATCCAAATTTATACATTAACCCGGTCCAATCCGGGCTCTATATCGTTATCGTGACGCGCTGTTCCTTGCAGGGGTTATAGTACCTATTTCCAAACTGTGCGCGGCGACAAAGTGTGCGGTTGCTGCTGTCTTACCCGACCATTGAGTGACAACGTCACCATAGTATTGTGCGCCCTGCCTTGGCATACATTGAAATCCCTTATGCGGCAACGCTATACTGGATTTCGCTTCAATCCATCCGCCATTGGCAACGGCACATCCAATCAGAGGAATTATGCGCTTACTCCATACCATGATCCGCGTCGGTGACCTGCAACGCTCCATCGACTTCTATACCAAGGTATTAGGCATGCGCTTGCTGCGCACCAGCGAGAACCCGGAATACAAGTACTCGCTGGCGTTTGTAGGCTATACCGATGAAAGCGAAGGTGCAGTGATTGAACTGACCTATAACTGGGGCACCGACAGTTACGAAATGGGCACCGCGTTCGGCCACCTGGCGCTGGGGGTTGACGATGTTGCCGCCACCTGTGACAGCATCCGTAACGCCGGCGGCAAGGTCTCCCGCGAAGCCGGTCCGGTCAAGGGCGGCACCACGGTTATCGCCTTTGTTGAAGATCCGGACGGTTATAAAATCGAACTGATCGAGAACAAACACGCCGGCCATGGCCTCGGCCACTAAGGTCAATCAGGGGCGCTTTTGAACTGAACCCCAAATGTTG
>NZ_MCGS01000076.1:0-9412 GCF_002607755.1 Serratia sp. BW106 | reverse complement strand
CTTAACCGATCGGTGTTAGCCTAGTGGCGGGTTTTTTTTATCGTCTATCTCGGGATCAACATGCGGGTGCGGAGCCCTGAGGCGGCAGGAAGCGCAGCGGATCCAATGCGGTAGCACGATAACGGATTTGGAAGTGCAGCATCACCTTGTCGGTACCGGTGCTGCCCATGGTGGCAATCTTCTGCCCGGCTTTCACTTCCTGAGCGTTGCGAACCAGCAGGGTGTTGTTATGGGCGTAGGCGCTGATGTACTCATCATTGTGTTTTATCATAATCAGATTGCCGTAACCCCGCAGCTGGTTGCCAACGTACACCACCCGTCCTTTGGCTGCGGCAAACACCGGCTGACCACGGTTACCGGCGATATCAATACCTTTATTGCCTCCGTCGGCGGTGGAATACTTGCTGACGATATTGCCCTGGGTTGGCCAACGCCAGCATTTGATACTGCTGCGGATCGGTGGCGTAACGGCTGCAATCTGGCTGGTAGACTGCGTTTTGCGTGATTTGCCCTTCTTCGCCGTCGCATTATTCAGCGCCAGCTTTTGGCCAATCTCCAGGTTGTAGGGTTTGGGGATCTTATTACGCCGCGCCAACTCGCTGACTTCACTGTTGGTGATCCAGGCAATATAGAACAGCGTATCGCCGCGTTTAACGGTATAGGTGTTGCCGTTATAACTGCCTCTGGCCAACTGATCATAATCACGGTTGTAGCTGTTCGATTTTTTTCCGGAGCCGCACCCCAGTAATCCCAGACTGATCATGCACACGGCAATCAGTCGCCATACAGCGAATGTGCTTCCCATACTCAAATATCGTCCTTAAACGTCGTCGCGCCCTATTGTGATCCGCCTATAGTAACATCAACGGTCAGGTGGTCAAAAACGCCGCCATGGACTAAATTTGCCGGGATTAGGATATGGCGGGCAGGGAGTTAAGGCATCCTGTTTTGCCCTTGTGGCTCAATAACACTCATGGATTGGAAAAAGCTCACGTGCAGGAAACCTTAACGCTCTCGAGTTATTTGGTACTGGCGGCCACATTATTGGTGGCGTATGTCATTTTCGGCATCGCCGGTTTTGGTTCTGCGTTAGTCGCCAGTCCGATAATGGCACTCTATATGCCGGTGGCGAAAATCGTTCCCTTACTGGCTCTGCTGGATATGTGCGCGGCGATTGTTAATGTCAGTCGCGACGGGCGGAACGCGCAATGGCCTGAATTAAAACGGCTGATTCCATTAATGGTCATCGGCAGTCTGCTAGGGGCGGCGATCCTGCTGAAAACCCGGCCAGAGATCCTGTTGCTGGCGCTGGGGATTTTTGTGGTGTTTTACGCGCTCTATTCACTCAGTGGTTTAAAGCCTGACCGGCAATTCTCACCCAGGGCGGCTGTGCCTTTCGGTTTGGTTGGCGGGGTATTCAGCGCGCTTTTTGGCAGCGGCGGTTTTATTTACGCTATTTATCTCAGTGGGCGGATTGAGAAAAAAGAAGCTTTCCGTATTACCCAAACCACGCTGATAGGTATGAGCACCCTGACCCGAGTGGTGATTTTTGCCCTGGCCGGTGTTTATCTGGACGTTGATTTATTACTGCTGGCATTAGTGCTGGTGCCGGGCATGTTGGTGGGGATTACTCTGGGCCGTTACTTCACGTTGAAGATGTCACGTGAGCAATTCCTCAGGCTTATCAATGTGATCTTGCTGGGCTCGGGCGCCATGCTGATTGTCAGGTACTTTAGTTAACGACGATGGCGGGGCGAAGTTGAACCCCAACGGTTATAGCTCACCAGATTACCCTCGATGATATGTCAATGGATGGGTATTTGAGGCAGAAAACAATTTCCGAATGTCGTTGAGTATTCGTATTAAAATTAGATGGATAATTGTTTTTAGACTGAATGCTTGATTGTGCAAATAATATTATTTTATGGGTGTTTTTATACGTAATTAACGTATGAATCGGTATCGATTATTTTTGTTGGCTGGCAAGTTGATAATGCATTACCTATAACTAACTGGGTGTTTAATTTATAGAATTGTAAGCGCGCTAACAATTCAAAATCCATTAATATCTAATTGATAGGGTATTTATTTAAGTAATAGGAAAAATCTTAACTGGCGGTGATTGAAAAAATCTAACATGAAATTTTGGATAAGATGCGTTGCTTTTTTATTGTAAAAATACAGTAAAAATAGTGTGTTGTGCGTAAATTACTTGGGGGTGGGTAGGGGCATTATAAGGCTTTATTTTATTATTTTGAATAATGAGGTGATCTTGTTTTTCCTGCTTTGCTCGTAATTATAACCGATTGAAAATAATATTTTAACCGGTTATTGGGTGGTGAGGAATTAGGGTCGTGAGGAGGCGAATTGCGTGATGATATATCGCCGAGTTAATTCTGAAACGGAATTTGCACTTTTTAGATTAGATTCTAGTCTGAATTAGAACCTAATTTAACATCTCCACTACTTCCTATGGGAGAGTGTCATGAGCAAACCGATCAAGAATATCGTCATCGTGGGTGGCGGCACTGCGGGCTGGATGTCCGCCTCGTACCTCGTCCGGGCGCTCCAACAGCAGGCGAACATTACGCTCATCGAATCTGCGACGATCCCCCGGATCGGTGTGGGCGAGGCGACCATCCCGAGTTTGCAGAAGGTGTTCTTCGACTTCCTCGGGATACCGGAACAGGAGTGGATGCCCCAGGTGAACGGCGCCTTCAAGGCCGGCATCAAGTTCGTGAATTGGAGAGCGTCTCCCGACCACTCGCGCAACGATTACTTCTACCATTTGTTCGGCAATGTGCCGAGCTGCGACGGTGTGCCGCTTACCCACTACTGGCTGCGCAAGCGCGAACAGGGCTTTCAGCAGTCGATGGCTTACGCCTGCTATCCGCAGCCCGGGGCGCTCGATGGCAATCTGGCACCGTGCCTGCATGACGGCACCCGTCAGATGTCCCACGCGTGGCACTTCGACGCGCACTTGGTGGCCGATTTCTTGAAGCGCTGGGCCGTCGATCGCGGGGTGAACCGAGTGGTCGATGAGGTCGTGGAGGTTAACCTGAACGAGCACGGCTTCATCTCCAGCCTGTTCACCAAAGAGGGCCGGAAGCTGGAGGCGGATCTGTTCATCGACTGCTCAGGCATGCGGGGGCTGTTGATCAACCAGGCCCTGAAAGAGCCCTTCATTGACATGTCCGACTACCTGCTGTGCGACAGCGCGGTCGCCACCGCCGTACCCAACGACGACGCGCAAGGGGGGGTCGAACCCTATACCTCCTCGATTGCCATGAACTCGGGGTGGACCTGGAAGATTCCGATGCTGGGTCGGTTCGGCAGCGGCTACGTCTTCTCAAGCAAGTTCACCTCCCGCGACCAGGCCACCACCGACTTCCTCAACCTCTGGGGCCTTTCGGACAATCAGCCGCTCAATCAGATCAAGTTCCGGGTCGGGCGCAACAAGCGGTCGTGGGTCAACAACTGCGTCTCTATCGGGCTGGCGTCGTGCTTTTTGGAGCCCCTGGAATCAACGGGGATCTACTTCATCTACGCGGCGCTTTACCAACTCGTGAAGCACTTCCCCGACACCTCGTTCGACCCGCGGTTGGCCGACGCGTTCAACGCCGAGATCACCTACATGTTCGACGACTGCCGAGACTTTGTCCAAGCGCACTATTTCACTTCGTCACGCGAAGACACGCCGTTCTGGCTTGCGAACCGGCACGACCTGCGGCTCTCCGACTCCATCAAAGAGAAGGTTGAGCGCTACAAGGCGGGGCTGCCGTTGACCACCACGTCGTTCGACGATTCCACGTACTATGAGACCTTCGACTTCGAATTCAAGAACTTCTGGTTGAACGGAAACTACTACTGCATCTTTGCCGGCCTGGGCATGCTGCCCGACCGGTCGCTGCCGCTCTTGCAATTGCGACCGGAGTCGATCGAAAAGGCCGAGGTGATGTTCGCCCGCATCCAGCGTGAGGCCGAGCGTCTGCGGGCGAGCCTGCCGACGAACTATGACTACCTGCGGTCGCTACGCGAGCGCGGAGCGGGGCTGTCTCGACCCGGGCCGACGCCCGCGTCGCCGGAGAGCCGGTAGTGGAGCGCGCCCTGGACCGGGCATGCGTATTCGCCGCCACGCACGCTGCCGTGGCAACCTGCGATCCGCTGCACGCTCGCTCGCTCGTTTTGCAACTGCCGGGCCTGAACCGTAACAAGGACGTGCCCGGTATCGTCGGCCTGCTGCGTGAGTTCCTCCCGGTGCGCGGTGTGCCCTCCGGCTGGGGCTTCGTCGAAGCCGCCGCCGCGATGCGGGACATTGGGTTCTTCCTGGGGTCGCTCAAGCGGCACGGACACGAGCCCGTGGACGTGGTGCCCGGGCTCGAGCCGGTGCTGCTCGACCTGGCACGCATGACCGACTTGCCGCCGCGTGAGACGCTCCTGCATGTGACGGTCTGGAACCCCGCGACGGCCGACGCGCAACGGAGCTACACCGGGCTCAGCGACGAAGCGCACCTGCTTGAGAGCGTGCGCATCTCGATGGCGGCCCTCGAGGCGGCCATCACGGTGACCGTCGAGCTGCACGACGTACCCTTGAGGTCGCCCGCGTTCGCGCAAGGGTGCGACGACCTGGCAGCCTATCTGCAAAAAATGGTCGAATCGATTGTTTACGCGTACCGCTTCATCTCGCCGCAGGTCTTCTACGATGAACTCCGCCCCTTCTATGAACCGATTCGCGTCGGGGGCCAGAGCTACCTTGGCCCCGGTGCCGTAGAAATGCCCCTCTTCGTGCTGGATCACGTCCTGTGGGGCTCGCAATCGGACCACCAGGCTTATCGAGAATTCAAAGAGACGTACCTGCCCTATGTACTTCCCGCGTACAGGGCGGTCTACGCTCGGTTCGCTGGGAGGCCGTCGCTCGTCGACCGCGCGATCGGCGAGGCGCGAGTAGGTGCGCAGGGCGAACCCGTCCGGGCCGGGCTGGCGGCCCTCAACCGGATCTTCGTGGTCCTGCTGCGCTTTCGGGCACCTCATGTTCAATTGGCGGGGCGGGTGTACGAAGCCGGGCGAAGCGGCCCGGCAATCGGCAGTGGAGGGTACGCGCCCAGCATGCTCGGCGATCTGGTCACGCTCACGCTTGCCGCGCGCTCTCGCATTCGCACCGCTCTCAACGAGTTCTGACGCGCACGGCCATCTGTTCCATCTCATTAAGGAGATTTGCCCTCATGACTCAGAAGATCCCCGAGAACGGGCGCGATAACAACCACTTCGACGTGATCATCCTCGGCTCGGGCATGTCCGGCACCCAGATGGGGGCTATCCTGGCCAAACAGCAGTTTCGCGTGCTGATCATCGAGGAGTCGTCGCACCCGCGGTTCACGATCGGCGAATCGTCGATTCCCGAGACGTCTCTAATGAACCGTATCATCGCCGATCGCTACGGCATTCCGGAGCTCGACCACATTACGTCGTTCTACTCGACGCAGCGTTACGTCTCGTCGAGCACGGGCATTAAGCGCAACTTCGGCTTCGTATTCCACAAACCCGGCCAGGAGCACGACCCGAAGGAGTTCACACAGTGCGTCATCCCCGAGTTGCCCTGGGGACCGGAGAGCCATTATTACCGGCAAGACGTTGACGCCTACCTGTTGCAAGCCGCCATTAAATACGGCTGCACGGTCCGCCAGAAGACTAAAGTGACCGAATACCACGCCGATAAAGACGGCGTCGCGGTGACCACCGCCGAGGACGAACGGTTCACCGGCCGGTACATGATCGACTGCGGAGGACCCCGCGCGCCGCTCGCGACCAAGTTCAATCTCCGCGAAGAGCCGTGTCGCTTCAAGACGCACTCGCGCAGCCTCTACACGCATATGCTCGGGGTCAAGCCGTTCGACGATATTTTCAAGGTCAAGGGGCAGCGCTGGCGCTGGCACGAGGGGACCTTGCACCACATGTTCGAGGGTGGCTGGCTCTGGGTGATTCCGTTCAACAACCACCCGCGGTCGACCAACAACCTGGTGAGCGTCGGCCTGCAGCTTGACCCGCGTGTCTACCCGAAAACGGACATCTCCGCGCAGCAAGAATTCGACGAGTTCCTCGCGCGGTTCCCGAGCATCGGGGCGCAGTTCCGCGACGCCGTACCGGTGCGTGACTGGGTCAAGACCGACCGCCTGCAGTTCTCGTCGACCACCTGCATCGGCGATCGCTACTGCCTGATGCTGCACGCGAACGGGTTCATCGACCCGCTCTTCTCCCGGGGGCTCGAGAACACTGCGGTGACCATCCACGCGCTTGCGGCGCGCCTCATCAAGGCGCTGCGCGACGATGACTTCTCCCCTGATCGCTTCGAGTACATCGAACGCCTGCAGCAAAAGCTTTTGGACCACAACGACGATTTCGTCAGCTGCTGCTACACGGCGTTCACGGACTTCCGCTTGTGGGACGCGTTCCACAGGCTGTGGGCAGTCGGCACGATCCTCGGGCAGTTCCGGCTTGTGCAAGCCCACGCGAGGTTCCGTGCGTCGCGCGACGAGGGCGACCTCGATCATCTCGACAACGACCCCCCGTACCTCGGGTACCTGTGCGCAGACATGGAGGGGTACTACCAGTTGTTCAACGACGCCAAGGCCGAGATCGAGGCCGTAAGCGCCGGGCTCAAGCCGACCGGGGAGGCCGCGGCGCGGATCCACGCCCTCATCGACGAACGAGACTTCGCCAAGCAGATGTTCGGTTTCGGGTACTGCATCACCGGGGACAAGCCGCAGCTCAACAACTCGAAGTACAGTCTACTGCCGGCGATGAAGCTGATGCACTGGACACAAACCAGCGCGCCGGCAGAGGTGAAAAAGTACTTCGACTACAACCCGATGTTCGCGCTGCTCAAGGCGTACATTACGACCCGTATCAGCTTGACTCGGAAGAAGTAATCGGCCGTTGAGGACACAAAAATGATGAGCGACATTCAATGGGTTCAAACGAGCGTCGAGGAGCATCCTTCGAGGGCGTACGACGCGACCACGAGCGTGGCCGCGAGTTGGTACGTCGCGATGCGCTCGGACGACCTCAAGGATAAGCCGACGGAGTTGACGCTCTTCGGCCGTCCGTGTGTGGCATGGCGTGGCGCGATGGGGCAGGCCGTGGTGATGGATCGCCACTGTTCGCACCTCGGCGCGAACAGTGGCCGACGGGCAGGTCAAGGACGGGTGCATCCAGTGCCCGTTTCATCACTGGCGGTACGACGAGCAGGGCCAGTGCGTTCATATCCCCGGTCACAACCAGACGGTGCGCCGGCTGGAGCCCGTGCCGCGATCGGTGCGCCAGCCGACGTGGGTCACCGCCGAGCGATACGGCTACGTGTGGGTCTGGTACGGCTCCCCAGAGCCGCTGCACCCGCTGCCCGAAATCGCCGCAGCCGATGTCGACAACGGCGACTTTATGCACCTGCACTTCGCGTTCGATACGACGACAGCTGTCTTGCGGATCGTAGAGAACTTCTACGACGCGCAACACGCGTCCCCCGTGCACGAGCTCCCGATCTCGGCCTTCGAGCTCAAGCTGTTCGACGATTGGCACCCGTGGCCGGAGGTTGAGTCTCTGGCACAGGCGGGCGCGTGGTTCGGTGCCGGGATCGACTTCACCGTGGACCGGTATTTCGGGGCCTTCGGCATGCTGGCTCGTGTGCTCGGCCTGAACATGTCGCAGATGAACCTGCACTTCGATGGCTACCCCGGCGGGTGCGTCATGACCGTCTCGCTGGACGGAGACTTCAAATACAAGCTGCTCCAGTGTGTGACGCCCGTGAGCGACGGCAAGAACGTCATGCACATGCTCATCTCGATCAAGAAGGTGGGGGGCGCCTTGCGCCGCGCGACCGACTACGTGCTGTTTGGGCTGCAGACCCGACAGGCAGCGAAGTTCGACGTTAAAATCTGGAACGGGATGAAGCCGGACGGCGGCGGCGCGTACAGCAAGTACGATAAGCTCGTGCTCAAGTACCGTGCATTCTACCGGGGCTGGGTCGACCGCGTAGCGAGTGAGCGGTGATGCGTAGGTCGGCGCCGCTTTTTCCGAGGCATTCATGACTGTCTGGCTGTTGCAACTGGTGCTGGTGATCGCGCTCTGCAACGTCTGCGGCCGGATTGCCGAACGGCTCGGCCAGTGCGCGGTCGTCGGCGAGATCGCAGCAGGTTTGCTGTTGGGTCCTTCGCTGTTGGGCGCTATCGCCCCGGATTTTTACGATGCGTTGTTCGGCCCACACACGCTGTCGGCGATGGGGCAAGTCGGTGAAGTCGGCCTGATACTGCTGATGTTTCAGGTTGGTCTGCATATGGAGTTGGGCGAGACGCTGCGCGACAGGCGTTGGCGCATGCCCGTCGCGATCGCCGTGGGTGGGCTCGTCGTACCGGCCGCGATCGGCATGATCGTCGCCACTGTCTCGAAAGACATGCTCGCCAGCGATGCGCCGGCGCTGCCCTATATACTCTTCTGCGGTGTCGCGCTTGCGATATCAGCGGTACCGGTGATGGCGCGCATCGTCGACGACCTGGCGCTCAACGCCATGGTGGGCGCACGGCACGCCATGTCTGCCGCGATGCTGACGGATGCGCTCGGATGGATACTGCTTGCAACTATTGCTTCGCTATCGAGCGGGCCTGGTTGGGCATTTGCGCGCATGCTCGTCAGCCTGCTGGCGTATCTGGTGCTGTGCGCGTTCCTGGTGCGCTTCGTGGTTCGACCGACGCTTGTGCGGCTCGCATCGACTGCGCATGCGGCGCGCGACCGCTTGGCCGTGTTGTTATGTTTCGTCATGGCGTCGGCACTCGTGACGTCGCTGATCGGATTTCATAGCGCATTTGGCGCACTTGCGGCGGCGCTGTTCGTGCGGCGAGTGCCCGGTATTGCAAATGAGTGGCGGGAGAACGTTGAAGGTTTTGTCAGGCTTGTGCTGATGCCGGTGTTTTTCGCGTATGCGGGGTTGCATGCGTCGATCGGCACGATCGACGACGCGGCATCATGGATGTGGTTCGGCGTATTCCTCGCGGGCGGATTCATCGGCAAGTTCGGCGGCAGTTATCTGGGCGCGCGTGCCACCGGACTTGAGCCACGCGATGCGATGTTGGTGAGCTCGCTGATGAATACGCGCGGCTTGATGGAGCTCATCGTCCTGTCAATCGGTCTGCAGATGCAGATCCTTCCGCCAAAGGTCTATACGATCCTCGTGATGTTCGCGCTGGTGACGACGGCGCTGACCGTACCGCTGGTTCGATTCACGCTGCGCGTGCAATTGCGCGCGACGCCAGCAATCCCGGACGCCGATAAGTGACGCGCATCTGGTAGGCTTCACTTTTCAACCGTTCAGGGTCATAACCAGCGTGCTTTCATGCAGAATTAGTGGTGCCCGGACTCGGACAAC
>NZ_MCGS01000075.1:0-3787 GCF_002607755.1 Serratia sp. BW106 | reverse complement strand
TCGATTTATTCAACAAAGCCGATGAACGATAATACCCTGTCGAATACCGATTCTTTAAACGATATCGTGAAGGATGGACGGCAACAACTCGCTCGAGGCAGAAATGATTTTCTGCTTTTTAACTCTCAGACCGTCAGCCCGGGAACCAACCTGAGCAGCCTCGATGCGCTTAAACGCGATTATTTGGCCTACGCTGATGTCCTTGATAAAGCGTTAACGCTTACGGAGCAGGGAAAACTGGATGACATCCTACGGCTACGTATTCAGGATTATCAGGTATCCATGCAGGATAGCTATAATCGCTGGCGCGTCACTTATGAAGACGTAAGTCGACGGGGGATCAGTGAAAATCAGAAAACCTTTACAGAAATGCTGTGGACTATGGGAACAGTTATTCTCTTGGTGATCATCATTATATTACTCAGTTGGGTCGGATTACGGAGAATGCTCATTGCACCTTTAAAAGATAATATGCAGCATTTGAGCACTATTTCGCAGGGAGATCTCACGCATTCGGTGAGGGTCGAAGGAAATAATGAGATGGCAAAACTGGCAGAAAGTATTCTCCATATGCAACAGTCTCTGATCAGAACAGTCAGTGATGTCAGACTCGGTTCTGACTCTATATACACCGGGGCAGGTGAGATAGCCTCAGGTAGTCATGATTTGTCATCCCGGACCGAGCAGCAAGCTGCATCACTGGAAGAAACTGCAGCAAGTATGGAACAACTGACGGCAACGGTTAGGTTGAATGCTGACAATGCCCGCCAGGCTTCACAGCTTGCAGTTGCCGCTTCCGATAAAGCATTAAAAGGGGGAGATGCTGTCAGCTTGGTTGTAAGTACAATGGATGATATCGCCGATAGCTCTAAGGAAATTGGTGCCATCATTAATGTTATCGATGGTATTGCGTTTCAGACTAACATTCTCGCCCTTAACGCGGCCGTTGAAGCAGCAAGAGCTGGGGAGCAGGGGCGCGGATTTGCCGTGGTGGCTGGCGAGGTTCGCAACCTTGCCCAGCGCAGTGCGCTTGCGGCTAAAGATATCAAGATACTCATTGAGGCCTCAGTCAGTCGTATTGAAAATGGCTCAGGCTTGGTTAAACGTGCTGGCGACTCGATGTCTGATATCGTCAATGCAGTGACCCGAGTGACAGATATTATGGCAGAAATTGCTGCTGCATCCGATGAACAGAGCCGCGGAATTGAGCAGGTTGGTATTGCGGTTCACGAAATGGACAGTGTGACGCAGCAGAACGCATCCCTTGTTGAAGAGTCCGTTGCAGCGGCGGCGGCACTTGAAGAGCAGGCCGGGTTGCTGCAACAGTCTGTATCAGTATTCAGGCTCCGGGACGACAACCTGGTTGTACCAGCACAGAAAGCGATTTAACCGACTGAACCGCGTTTCCGGTGGCCGTCGGCAGGAAATTGCGACTGGCTACCAAACACTGCCGGAAACGCGGCTGAACGGTTTTAGCCATGAAGCATGGTGTCGTAAACCTCTTTACAGACTGTAGTCTTGTGCCCCAGATCGGCAAAGAGGTTTACGCGGATGCCGTTCGCCTTCCCCACATAATCACTACTGATTAAAAGTAGTCCATCAGGATAATCTGCCTAACTTCCCCCGTTCCGTTCGGAAAACCGAACATAGCATCCGTATTTTTCCGGATAACCGGAATACCTAAAATCACAGCTCACAATTAACCTCCATTTATCAATTACTTATTTTTTATAAAAAGTGGCACGCTCAGTGCAATGACAGAGATGCGATGAACGTTTCATTCATCAACAGACAATGATTCAATTTGGAGAGTTAAATATGACTGTGTTGCAGAAATCCCTTCCGAAAGGGGTCGAATTATTAAAAAATCCAGGTCTGAATAAAGGCACGGCTTTCTCCCAACAAGAACGTCGTACCTTTGGTTTTACATGTTTTTGTTCGCCGTTGGCTATTCTGTGGGACCGCAGTTCATCCGCGCGATTCGTAGCGATGGCATGCCGCAGGTAGTTTTCACGGTGATCGTCTGCCTGTCAGGACTGGGGACCGCGATTCTTATTGGTAAAGGTCTGCATTATGGCGGGCCGATGACGGCAGGGTTGCTGGCTGGAGGATATTCCCCTGTTGTTTAACCTGTTTGTAAACCAGTCATCGATCAGTTTCAATCGCACAGCCCCAGTGATTAAAGAGACAAAACTTCATCAGTTGATGGCCTGGCGTTGGCCCGGGAACGTAAGGGAGTTGCGAAATGAAGCCGAGAGATTTGTTCTGGGCATTAAGAGTACAATCACAATGGGAGATATTTCTTCGGATATCTCCTCGTTCTCACTGATGCAAACCGTTGAATATTTTGAGAGAGGTTTGATTGCCACTGAGCTCGCACGCCATGCAGGTAGCCTTTCTCGTACAGCAGAGTCACTACAGGTAGCCAAAAGTACGTTGTCCGATAAGATAAAGAAATATGGGCTAAAATTTTGAAAAAATGGAATTCATCCAATAATGCAATAAATTAGAATCGTATTGCTGATTTTCGTTGATTCCAGTTGATCATATAGAACCATGAATCATTATGCCCATCATCACCGAGGATTCCCCTTTTGCATTGGTTAGTTCGTCTACGCCTGACCTGGCGCCAGGTCGTCACTGGATTTCCTTCACGTGCGAGGCTGGCAGCGCGTGATGCACTTGCTACTGCACTCGCCTGCCTGCTGTCATGGATACTGGCCGTATGGCTGCTGGGACATGAACATCCTACTTTTGCCATCGTCAGTGCCGTGGTATGTCTTGCTCCGGGCGTACCCAGTCACCTGAAACAAGCAAGAAATCTAGTGATTGGTTGTACGTTCGGTATTGTGATGGGGGAGTTGATGTGGCAGTTACCCGATACTCACCCACTGATTCGGATGTGCGTCGGTATGTTCTTCGCTATTTTGTTTGGTGCCGCCATTGGCCCGGCCCCGGTGGTACCAATCCAGGCTGGAGTATCGGTTGCTTTGGTTCTTGCCATGGGGCCAGAAAGCGCGGGTGGAACCCGTTTGGTGGATGTTTTGCTGGGAGCCTCTGTAGGATTATTATTCAGCCAGGTGCTTTTTACGTCTAATCCATTTAGTGATATTGGGCGTTCAACTTCTGATTTCCTTCGACAACTCGGTAATGGGATGGATCGAATGCTCAGAGCCTGCGAGGTGCAAAGCAGTAAGGGGGCAGAAGCCGCTTTGAGTCAGCTTTCAGATGCTCAGTCAGCTCTGGCAGCTCTTCGTGCCGCTGTAGCTGAAGCACAGGTCAGTAAACGCTGGTCGCTACGGGGTCGGCTACATGCAGAGCGGATTAACATCGTCACGCAACGTTACGACCGCCATGCAATACGGGTATACGCAACTTCCCTTTTATTAGCGGAAAGCATAAGCCGAGCCATGTCGCACACGCATACTCCGCCACCCGCCGCAGTTATGACGTATTGCCAATGGCTATCAGATAACTGCATGGAATTAGCCCGGCAATCAACCGTTTTTGTGCTAAAGGAAAGTGCCCCCCAAGCTTATATGGGCAAGCAGCCACAGAGCACAATCTATAAGTGCGATATATTACCACCAGAATGGCTCATTGTAGAAGATAATGCTAAACAACTGGAGTATGCCTTACAGGTGCTACTGTGTTCACGAGACGCATAATTGTAATGCCGAGATAACTGTATGCTGAACTACTGTTAGTATTTATCGACGTGTGTCACTTCCGTCACTTGGCTGAACAGTGGAAGATCTAATGACAAGTGGGTAATGACTCCAACTTA
>NZ_MCGS01000074.1:0-420 GCF_002607755.1 Serratia sp. BW106 | reverse complement strand
CACACAGATTGTCTGATGAAATGAAAGAGAGCATAAGGTTTAATCTTCCCGGTTAAGCCTTAAAGCACCTTGTCGGGTCTGTAGCTCAGGTGGTTAGAGCGCACCCCTGATAAGGGTGAGGTCGGTGGTTCAAGTCCACTCAGACCCACCAATTCCCTCCTATCCTGCGTTGTCGCCCTGGTTGTTTACGTGAGTAAACGTCGCAGGACTTCGCTTTGACTAGAAGCGAATTGGCGAAGGTAGTAGACAGGGTGTAGAAAAATGCTTTTCTGATATGGGGCTATAGCTCAGCTGGGAGAGCGCCTGCCTTGCACGCAGGAGGTCAGCGGTTCGATCCCGCTTAGCTCCACCATATCAAAAAAATCTTAAAACTGATTCGCAAGAATCACGTTTAAGATTTTGCTCTTTAACAATCTGGAA
>NZ_MCGS01000073.1:0-25684 GCF_002607755.1 Serratia sp. BW106 | reverse complement strand
CGTTGAGATGGTAATGCCTGGTGACAACGTGAACATGGTTGTTACTCTGATCCACCCAATCGCGATGGATCAAGGCTTGCGTTTCGCAATCCGTGAAGGCGGCCGTACTGTTGGCGCTGGTGTTGTTGCTAAAGTTATCGCTTAATCGCGAATAATTTTTCGACACAAAAAGAGGGCACTTCGGTGCCCTTTTTTTATGCAATTCGCTCAAATCTTAATTGAAATAAAAAGCATTCCTATTTAGACTTACAACATTGGTTAAGAAGTGAGTCTCTCTATGTATGTATGTCTGTGTAATGCCGTGACTGACAAAGCGATCCGTAAGGCCGTACGTCAGCATAATCCGCATACCATGAAACAACTGCGTGAACTGGTCCCTATTGGTACCGATTGCGGAAAGTGCATTCGTCAGGCCAGACAGATTATGGTGGAGGAAAGCGGAACCATTATTCATATGCACGAAGTTGCCTAACTAAAGGTAAGGTTATTTTTTGACTCTTGGCTTACAGCTTCTACACTTTTAGAACTGGCCAGGAGGAGTTACCTATGAAAGGCGATAAAAAGATCATTGCTCACCTCAACAAGCTGCTCGGTAACGAGCTGGTTGCCATCAATCAATATTTCCTGCACGCCCGAATGTTCAAGAACTGGGGTTTAACTCGCCTCAATGACAAGGAATACCACGAGTCGATCGATGAAATGAAGCATGCCGATCGTTACATCGAGCGTATTTTGTTTTTGGAAGGTATCCCGAATTTGCAGGACCTCGGCAAGTTGAATATTGGCGAGGATATTGAAGAAATGCTGCGTTCCGATCTGGCCCTGGAGTTGGATGGCGCCAAGAGTCTTCGCGAAGGCATCGCTTACGCCGATTCCATCCATGACTATGTCAGCCGTGATTTGATGATAGAGATCCTGGCCGATGAAGAAGAGCATATCGACTGGTTGGAAACCGAACTGGATTTGATAGATCGCCTGGGGATTCAGAACTACGCACAGGCCCAACTCTAGCAGATTAGCACCCGTTTTTCATTTAACAAATACGCTCCCCAGCCGGCAGGTTTTCTCTCTGGCAGGGCGGGGGAGCAGGCACAACGCCGTATCGAAATTCCTCGCATGCCCCTGTTTATCACTTACCGATTTGCCGTCCAAGAAATAAACCTGCAAAAAATGTCGATATCCTGAGCATATTTCCATCTGTGCCTTGCTTCTCGCTCTGTTTTGCGTATAATGCGCGGGCTTACCTAATCTTGGTAAGCCTGATTTTAGCGAATCAGTCGATTGGCAAGTTTGTTTTGCCTTTCGAACAATACTCCCGACATGGGGGTTATATGTTGACGATTACACTCCCCCATCAATCGAAATGGGTGTGAGGAGTAATTATTTACGTTTATAAATAATTGGAGCTCTGGTCTCATGCAGAACCAAAGAATCCGTATCCGCCTGAAAGCGTTTGATCATCGTCTTATCGATCAATCAACCGCGGAAATCGTCGAGACTGCTAAGCGCACTGGTGCGCAAGTCCGTGGTCCGATCCCGCTGCCAACTCGCAAAGAGCGCTTTACCGTTCTGATCTCTCCGCACGTTAACAAAGACGCGCGCGATCAGTACGAAATTCGCACTCACAAGCGTCTGGTTGACATCGTTGAGCCAACCGAGAAAACCGTTGATGCTCTGATGCGTCTGGATCTGGCTGCTGGTGTAGACGTGCAGATCAGCCTGGGTTAATCAGGTCATTGAGCGATTGAGAGGTTGAAACAATGATTGGTTTAGTCGGTAAGAAATTGGGCATGACTCGTATCTTCACTGAAGATGGCGTTTCTATCCCAGTAACCGTGATTGAAATTGAAGCGAACCGCGTGACTCAGGTCAAAGACCTGGCTAACGACGGGTACCGTGCCGTTCAGGTTACTACCGGTAGCAAAAAAGCTAACCGCGTGACCAAACCGGAAGCGGGCCATTTCGCTAAAGCTGGCGTTGAAGCTGGCCGTGGTCTGTGGGAATTCCGCACTGCTGAAGGTGAAGAATTTACTGCAGGTCAAAACATCAGCGTAGAAATCTTCGCTGAAGTTAAAAAAGTCGATGTTACCGGTACTTCTAAAGGTAAAGGTTTTGCTGGCACTGTAAAGCGCTGGAACTTCCGTACCCAAGACGCTACCCACGGTAACTCCTTGTCTCACCGCGTTCCGGGTTCTATCGGTCAGAACCAGACTCCGGGCAAAGTGTTCAAAGGCAAGAAAATGGCTGGCCACCTGGGTGACGAGCGTGTAACCGTTCAAAGCCTGGACGTAGTACGTGTTGACGCTGAGCGCAACCTGCTGCTGGTTAAGGGTGCTGTACCGGGCGCAACCGGTGGCAACCTGATCGTTAAACCAGCTGTGAAGGCGTAAGGGGATAGCAATGGAATTAGTATTGAAAGACGCGCAAAGCGCGCTGACTGTTTCCGAAACTACCTTCGGTCGTGACTTTAACGAAGCGCTGGTACACCAGGTTGTTGTTGCTTATGCAGCAGGTGCCCGTCAAGGTACTCGTGCTCAGAAGACCCGCGCTGAAGTGACTGGTTCCGGTAAAAAACCGTGGCGCCAGAAAGGTACCGGCCGTGCGCGAGCAGGTTCTGTAAAGAGCCCGATCTGGCGTTCAGGTGGTGTGACCTTCGCTGCAAAGCCACAGGACCACAGTCAGAAAGTAAACAAAAAGATGTACCGCGGCGCGCTGAAAAGCATCCTGTCCGAACTGGTACGTCAAGATCGTCTGATCATTGTCGAGAAGTTCTCTGTAGAAGCGCCTAAAACTAAGCTGCTGGCACAGAAACTGAAAGATATGGCTCTGGAAGATGTGCTGATCGTGACCGGTGAACTGGATGAGAATCTGTTCCTGGCTGCTCGCAACCTGTACAAGGTTGACGTGCGCGATGTAGCAGGTATCGACCCGGTTAGCCTGATCGCCTTCGACAAAGTGGTTATGACTGCTGATGCTGTGAAGCAAGTTGAGGAGATGCTGGCATGATCCGTGAAGAACGTCTGCTGAAAGTGCTGCGTGCACCGCACGTATCTGAAAAAGCATCCGCTGCGATGGAAAAAACTAACACCATCGTACTCAAAGTTGCCAAAGACGCGACCAAAGCAGAAATTAAAGCTGCAGTGCAGAAACTGTTTGAAGTCGAAGTCGAAGACGTTAACACCCTGGTAGTTAAAGGGAAAGTGAAGCGTCACGGTCAGCGTGTTGGTCGTCGTAGCGACTGGAAAAAAGCTTACGTCACCCTGAAAGAAGGCCAGAATCTGGACTTCATCGGCGGCGCAGAGTAAGTCGGAGGAGTAAGAACAATGGCAATTGTTAAATGTAAACCTACATCTCCGGGTCGTCGCCACGTTGTTAAAGTGGTTAACCCTGAGCTGCACAAGGGTAAACCTCATGCCCCGTTGCTTGAGAAACTGAGCAAAAGCGGTGGCCGTAACAACAATGGCCGTATCACCACCCGTCATATCGGTGGTGGCCACAAGCAACATTATCGTCTGGTTGACTTCAAACGCAACAAAGACGGTGTGGCTGCAGTGGTTGAGCGTCTGGAATACGATCCGAACCGTTCCGCGAACATCGCGCTGGTTCTGTACAAAGACGGCGAACGCCGTTATATCCTGGCGCCGAAAGGTCTGAAAGCTGGTGACCAGATCCAATCTGGCGTTGATGCTGCAATCAAGGTAGGTAACGCCCTGCCAATGCGCAACATCCCAGTGGGTTCAACGGTTCATAACGTAGAAATGAAACCAGGTAAAGGCGGTCAAATCGCTCGCTCTGCTGGTGCCTACGTTCAGATCGTTGCACGTGATGGTTCCTACGTAACTCTGCGTCTGCGCTCAGGCGAAATGCGTAAAGTTCCAGTTGATTGCCGCGCCACCTTAGGTGAAGTCGGTAACGCTGAACATATGCTTCGCGTTCTGGGTAAAGCAGGTGCTGCACGTTGGCGTGGTGTTCGTCCTACCGTTCGCGGTACGGCGATGAACCCGGTCGATCACCCGCACGGTGGTGGTGAGGGTAAAAACTTTGGTAAACACCCAGTAACACCATGGGGCGTTCAGACCAAAGGTAAGAAAACCCGTAGCAACAAGCGTACTGATAAGTTCATCGTACGTCGCCGTAGCAAAAAATAATTAGAGGATAAGCCATGCCACGTTCTCTCAAGAAAGGTCCTTTTATTGACCTGCACTTGCTGAAGAAGGTAGAGAAAGCGGTGGAAAGCGGTGACAAGAAGCCTTTGCGCACTTGGTCCCGTCGTTCAACGATCTTTCCTAACATGATCGGTTTGACCATCGCTGTCCATAATGGTCGTCAGCACGTACCAGTGTTCGTTTCCGATGAAATGGTCGGTCACAAACTGGGTGAATTCGCGCCGACTCGCACTTATCGCGGCCATGCGGCTGATAAAAAAGCTAAAAAGCGCTAAGGTAGGAGGAAGAGATGGAAACTATCGCTAAACATCGCCACGCTCGTTCTTCTGCACAGAAGGTCCGCCTTGTTGCAGACCTGATCCGCGGTAAGAAAGTGTCGCAAGCTCTGGAAACTCTGGCCTACACCAACAAGAAAGCTGCTGGTCTGGTTAAGAAAGTGCTGGAGTCTGCCATTGCTAACGCAGAACACAACGATGGCGCTGACATCGATGATCTGAAAGTCACGAAAATCTTCGTAGACGAAGGCCCAAGCATGAAGCGCATTATGCCGCGTGCAAAAGGTCGTGCAGATCGCATCCTGAAGCGCACCAGCCACATTACTGTGGTTGTGTCCGATCGCTGAGACTCTGGAGACTAGCAATGGGTCAGAAAGTACATCCTAATGGTATTCGCCTGGGTATTGTCAAACCTTGGAACTCTACTTGGTATGCGAATACCAAAGAATTCGCTGACAACCTGGACAGCGACTTTAAAGTTCGTCAATTCCTGATTAAGGAACTGGCGAAAGCTTCCGTTTCTCGCATCGTTATCGAGCGTCCTGCGAAGAGCATCCGTGTGACTATTCACACTGCTCGTCCAGGCATCGTTATCGGCAAGAAAGGTGAAGATGTCGAAAAACTGCGTAAGGTCGTAGCGAACATCGCTGGCGTTCCTGCGCAAATTAACATCGCCGAAGTCCGTAAACCGGAACTTGACGCTAAATTGGTTGCTGACAGCATCACTTCACAGTTGGAACGTCGCGTTATGTTCCGTCGTGCTATGAAGCGTGCTGTACAGAACGCAATGCGTCTTGGCGCTAAAGGTATCAAAGTTGAAGTAAGCGGCCGCCTTGGCGGTGCTGAAATCGCGCGTACCGAATGGTACCGTGAAGGTCGTGTTCCGTTGCATACACTGCGTGCGGATATCGATTACAACACATCTGAAGCGCACACCACTTATGGTGTAATCGGCGTTAAGGTATGGATCTTCAAAGGTGAGATCCTGGGTGGTATGGCTGCAGTTGAACAACCGGAACCGGCTGCTCAACCTAAAAAGCAGCAGCGTAAAGGCCGCAAGTAAGGAGAGTCGCTGATGTTACAACCAAAGCGTACAAAATTCCGTAAGATGCACAAAGGCCGCAACCGTGGTCTGGCGCAGGGTACGGATGTTAGCTTCGGCACTTTCGGTCTGAAAGCTGTTGGCCGTGGCCGTCTGACTGCTCGTCAAATCGAAGCAGCTCGTCGTGCAATGACTCGTGCAGTTAAGCGTCAAGGTAAAATTTGGATCCGTGTATTCCCGGACAAACCAATTACCGAGAAGCCGCTCGAAGTGCGTATGGGTAAAGGTAAGGGTAACGTGGAATATTGGGTTGCCCTGATCCAACCTGGGAAAGTCCTGTACGAAATGGACGGTGTACCAGAAGAGGTCGCCCGTGAGGCATTCAAGCTGGCTGCAGCTAAATTGCCGATCAAAACCACCTTTGTAACTAAGACGGTGATGTAATGAAAGCACAAGAGCTGCGTGAAAAAAGCGTTGAAGAGCTGAACACTGAGCTGCTCAACCTGCTGCGTGAGCAATTTAACTTGCGCATGCAGGCGGCAAGTGGCCAGCTGCAACAAACTCACCTGTTGAAACAAGTGCGTCGTAATGTCGCACGCGTTAAGACTTTACTGACTGAAAAGGCGGGTGTGTAAATGACTGATATTAACCGTACTCTGCAGGGTCGTGTTATTAGTGACAAAATGGAGAAATCCATGGTTGTTGCTATCGAGCGCACGGTGAAGCACCCGATCTACGGGAAATTCATCAAGCGTACGACCAAGCTGCACGTACATGACGAGAACAACGAATGTGGTATCGGTGACGTGGTAGAAATCCGCGAATGCCGTCCACTGTCTAAGACTAAGTCTTGGACGTTGGTTCGCGTTGTAGAGAAAGCGATTCTGTAATAGAGTAGCTGGCTCTAACTTATAAACGGCTCAGAAAATGAGCCGTTTATTTTTTCTACCCATACTTTGGAAGCGGTGTTATAATGCTGCGCCCTCGGTTATGGGGCTTTTCAACGATCTAGTAATAGGTCCTAAAGTTGTAGTTGACATTAGCGGAGCACTAACATGATCCAAGAACAGACTATGCTGACCGTGGCCGACAACTCCGGTGCACGTCGCGTAATGTGTATCAAGGTTCTAGGTGGCTCGCACCGTCGCTACGCAGGCATTGGCGATGTCATCAAAATTACCATCAAGGAAGCAATTCCTCGCGGTAAGGTGAAGAAAGGCGATGTGCTGAAGGCGGTAGTGGTGCGCACCAAGAAGGGTGTACGTCGCCCGGACGGTTCTGTCATTCGCTTCGATGGTAATGCATGCGTTATTTTAAACAATAACAGCGAGCAACCTATCGGTACGCGTATTTTTGGGCCGGTAACTCGTGAACTGCGTAATGAGAAGTTCATGAAAATTATCTCTCTGGCACCAGAAGTACTCTAAGGAGCGAAACATGGCAGCGAAAATCCGTCGTGATGACGAAATTATCGTGCTTACCGGGAAAGACAAAGGTAAACGCGGTAAAGTAAAAAATGTCCTGTCTGCTGGTAAGGTCATTGTTGAAGGTATTAACCTGGTTAAGAAACATCAGAAGCCGGTCCCGGCCCTGAACCAACCAGGTGGCATTGTTGAAAAAGAAGCTGCAATTCAGGTTTCTAACATTGCTCTCTTCAACGCGGCTACCGGTAAGGCTGACCGTGTAGGCTTTAGATTCGAAGACGGGAAAAAAGTCCGTTTCTTCAAATCTAACAGCGAAACTATCAAGTAATTTGGAGTAATACGATGGCGAAACTGCATGATTACTACAAAGACGAGGTAGTCAAACAACTGATGTCTCAGTTTGATTACAACTCTGTCATGCAAGTCCCTCGGGTCGAGAAGATCACCCTGAATATGGGTGTTGGTGAAGCGATCGCTGACAAGAAACTGCTGGATAATGCAGCAGCGGATCTGGCAGCAATCTCCGGTCAAAAGCCGTTCATCACCAAAGCACGCAAATCTGTTGCAGGCTTCAAAATCCGCCAGGGCTATCCGATCGGCTGTAAAGTAACTCTGCGTGGCGAACGCATGTGGGAGTTCTTTGAGCGACTGATTTCCATTGCTGTTCCACGTATCCGTGACTTCCGTGGCTTGTCCGCTAAGTCATTCGATGGCCGTGGTAACTACAGCATGGGTGTGCGTGAGCAAATCATCTTCCCAGAAATCGACTATGACAAAGTCGACCGCGTTCGTGGTTTGGATATTACCATTACCACTACTGCGAAATCTGATGATGAAGGCCGCGCGCTGTTGGCTGCTTTTAACTTCCCGTTCCGTAAGTAAGGCAGGGTTACTGATGGCTAAGCAATCAATGAAAGCACGCGAAGTCGTTCGCGTGAAACTGGCTGAAAAGTACCGCGCTAAACGCGAGGAACTGAAAGCTATCATTTCTGGTGTGAACTCTTCCGACGAAGATCGTTGGGATGCTGTTCTCAAGCTGCAAACTCTGCCGCGTGATTCCAGCCCGTCTCGTCAGCGTAAACGCTGCCGCCAAACTGGCCGTCCACATGGTTATGTGGGCAAATTCGGGTTGAGCCGTATCAAGTTACGTGAAGCCGCTATGCGCGGTGAAGTACCAGGCTTGAAAAAGGCTAGCTGGTAATTACCAATTGAATCACGGGAGTAAAGACAGATGAGCATGCAAGATCCGATCGCGGATATGCTGACCCGTATCCGTAACGGTCAAGCCGCGAACAAAGTTGCGGTCACCATGCCTTCCTCCAAGCTGAAAGTGGCAATTGCCAACCTGCTGAAGGAAGAAGGTTTTATTGAAGATTTCAAAATCGAAGGCGACACCAAGCCTGTTCTGGAACTGGTACTGAAGTACTTCCAGGGCAAGGCAGTGGTAGAAAGCATTCAGCGAATCAGCCGTCCAGGTCTGCGTATCTACAAGAAAAAAGATGCGCTGCCAAAAGTTATGGCTGGTTTGGGTATTGCTGTTATTTCTACCTCTAAAGGTGTTATGACCGATCGTGCAGCTCGCCAAGCAGGTCTTGGTGGCGAGATTATCTGCTACGTAGCTTAATTCGGGAGGAAAGAATGTCTCGTGTTGCAAAAGCACCCGTCGTCATTCCTGCCGGCGTAGAGGTAAAACTCAACGGTCAGGTTATTTCGATAAAGGGTAAGAACGGCGAGCTGACTCGTACTGTCCACAACGCCGTTGAAGTGAAGCAAGAAGCTAATGCACTGACTTTCGCCCCGCGCGAAGGTTTTGCAAACGCATGGGCCCAAGCGGGTACCACGCGCGCTCTGCTGAACGCAATGGTCGTTGGTGTTACCGAAGGCTTCACCAAGAAGCTTCAACTGGTAGGTGTTGGTTATCGTGCTGCTGTTAAAGGCAACGTGGTGAATTTAGCCTTAGGCTTCTCTCACCCGGTCGATCACCAGCTGCCAGCAGGTATTACTGCTGAATGCCCAAGCCAAACTGAAATCGTGCTGAAAGGCGCTGATAAACAAGTTATTGGCCAGGTTGCTGCAGATCTGCGTGCCTACCGCCGTCCTGAGCCTTACAAAGGCAAGGGTGTCCGTTACGCCGACGAAGTCGTGCGTACCAAAGAGGCTAAGAAGAAGTAAGGTAACACTATGGATAAGAAATCTGCTCGTATCCGTCGTGCGACCCGCGCACGCCGTAAGATCAAAGAACTGGGTGCAACCCGCCTGGTGGTACATCGTACCCCGCGTCATATTTACGCACAGGTAATTGCTCCAAATGGTTCTGAAGTACTGGTAGCCGCTTCTACTGTAGAAAAAGCTATCACAGAGCAATTGAAGTATTCCGGTAACAAAGACGCAGCAGCAGCCGTAGGTAAAGCTCTGGCTGAGCGCGCGTTGGAAAAAGGGATCTCTAAAGTCTCCTTTGACCGTTCCGGTTTCCAATATCATGGTCGAGTCCAGGCACTGGCAGATGCTGCCCGTGAAGCTGGCCTTCAGTTCTAAGGAAGAGGTTTAAGATGGCTCACATCGAAAAACAAGCTGGCGAACTGCAGGAAAAGCTGATCGCGGTAAACCGCGTATCTAAAACCGTAAAAGGTGGCCGTATTTTCAGCTTTACCGCACTGACAGTAGTTGGTGATGGTAACGGTCGCGTTGGTTTTGGCTACGGCAAAGCACGCGAAGTTCCGGCAGCGATCCAGAAAGCGATGGAAAAAGCCCGTCGCACTATGATTAATGTTGCTTTGAATAGCGGTACTCTGCAGCACCCTGTTAAAGGTGCTCATACGGGTTCTCGTGTGTTCATGCAACCAGCTTCCGAAGGTACCGGTATCATCGCCGGTGGTGCAATGCGCGCCGTTCTGGAAGTTGCAGGGGTTCATAACGTATTAGCTAAAGCATATGGTTCTACTAACCCGATTAACGTGGTTCGTGCAACTATTGCTGCTTTGGAAGATATGAAATCCCCAGAAATGGTCGCTGCTAAGCGTGGTAAGTCCGTCGAAGAAATTCTAGGGAAATAACCATGGCAAAGACTATTAAAGTAACTCAAACAAAAAGCAGCATCGGCCGTTTGCCAAAGCACAAGGCAACCCTGATCGGTTTAGGTCTGCGTCGTATTGGTCATACTGTAGAGCGTGAGGATACTCCTGCTGTACGTGGTATGGTCAACTTGGTTTCCTACATGGTTAAGGTTGAGGAGTAACAGATGCGTTTAAATACTCTGTCTCCGGCTGAAGGTGCCAAGCATGCGCCTAAGCGTGTAGGTCGTGGTATTGGTTCTGGCCTGGGTAAAACCGCTGGTCGTGGTCACAAAGGTCAGAACTCACGTTCTGGCGGTGGCGTACGTCGTGGTTTTGAAGGTGGTCAGATGCCTTTATATCGTCGTTTGCCGAAATTCGGCTTCACCTCTCGCAAAGCTATGATCACGGCAGAAGTTCGTCTGTCTGAACTGGCTCTTGTTGAAGGCGACGTAATCGACCTGAACACGCTGAAAGCCGCTAACGTTGTTGGTGTCCAGATCGAATTCGCGAAAGTTATGCTTTCTGGCGAAATCGCTCGTCCGGTTACCCTGCGTGGTCTGCGTGTCACCAAAGGCGCTCGTGCTGCTATCGAAGCTGCTGGCGGTAAAATTGAGGAATAAGTAGCAGATGGCTAAGCAACCAGGATTAGATTTTCAAAGTGCTAAAGGCGGACTCGGCGAGCTGAAGCGCAGACTTTTGTTTGTTATCGGCGCGCTGATTGTCTTCCGTATCGGCTCTTTTATTCCGATTCCTGGTATCGATGCCACTGTGCTTGCCAAATTGCTCGAGCAGCAGAGAGGCACTATCATTGAAATGTTTAACATGTTCTCTGGTGGTGCCCTCAGCCGTGCTTCTATCTTTGCTCTGGGGATCATGCCGTATATTTCGGCGTCGATCATTATCCAGCTGTTAACGGTGGTTCATCCAGCGTTAGCAGAAATTAAGAAAGAAGGGGAGGCTGGCCGTCGCAAGATTAGTCAGTACACCCGTTACGGTACGCTGGTGTTGGCCATATTCCAGTCGATCGGTATTGCTACCGGTCTGCCGAATATGCCTGGTATGCAGGGTCTGGTGTTAAACCCAGGCTTTGCATTCTACTTTACTGCAGTAGTGAGCTTGGTTACCGGGACAATGTTCCTGATGTGGCTAGGTGAACAGATTACTGAACGCGGTATCGGTAACGGTATCTCGATCATTATCTTTGCAGGTATTGTAGCGGGACTCCCGCCGGCTGTGGCCCATACTATTGAGCAAGCCCGGCAAGGCGACCTGCACTTCCTCCTGTTGCTGTTGGTTGCAGTATTGGTGTTTGCAGTAACCTTCTTCGTTGTTTTCATCGAACGTGGTCAACGTCGTATCGTCGTTAACTATGCGAAACGTCAACAAGGTCGTCGTGTTTATGCAGCACAGAGCACACACTTACCGTTGAAAGTGAATATGGCAGGGGTTATCCCGGCAATCTTCGCTTCCAGCATTATTCTGTTCCCGGCCACGATTGCATCATGGTTTGGGGGCGGTACCGGTTGGAACTGGCTGACAACGATTTCGCTGTATTTGCAGCCAGGGCAACCGCTTTATGTGTTACTCTATGCGTCTGCAATCATCTTCTTCTGTTTCTTTTACACGGCGTTGGTTTTCAACCCGCGTGAGACAGCAGATAACCTGAAGAAGTCCGGTGCCTTCGTACCAGGAATTCGTCCGGGAGAGCAAACGGCGAAGTACATCGATAAAGTAATGACGCGTTTAACCCTGGTGGGCGCGATGTACATTACTTTCATCTGCCTGATCCCGGAGTTCATGCGTGATGCAATGAAAGTACCATTCTACTTTGGTGGTACCTCGCTACTGATCGTGGTTGTCGTCATCATGGACTTTATGGCTCAAGTGCAAACTCTGATGATGTCAAGTCAGTACGAGTCTGCATTGAAGAAAGCAAACCTGAAAGGCTATAACCGCTAACAGGTTCGTTTGAGAAGTTACGGAGAGTAAAAATGAAAGTTCGTGCTTCCGTCAAGAAATTATGTCGTAACTGCAAAATCGTTAAGCGTAACGGTGTCGTTCGTGTGATTTGCAGCGCCGAGCCGAAGCATAAACAGCGTCAAGGCTGATTATCTCGCATATTTTTCTTGCAAAGTTGGGTTGAGCTGGCTAGATTAGCCAGCCAATCTTTTGTATGTAGCTGCAACATTATTTGAGTATCCTGAAAACGGGCTTTTCAGAATGGTGTTGCCGTATAAAATAGTAGGAGTGCATAGTGGCCCGTATAGCAGGCATTAACATTCCTGATCATAAACATACCGTAATCGCCTTAACGTCGATCTTCGGAATCGGTAAAACCCGCTCACAGTCTATCTGTGCGTCTACGGGTATTGCCGAAAGTGTTAAGATCAGTGAGCTGTCTGAAGAGCAAATCGAACAGCTGCGTGAAGCAGTCGCCAAATTCACCGTAGAAGGTGATTTGCGTCGTGAAGTTACCCTGAGCATCAAGCGTCTGATGGATCTTGGTACATACCGTGGTTTGCGTCATCGTCGTGGTCTGCCAGTTCGCGGTCAGCGTACGAAGACCAACGCACGTACCCGTAAGGGTCCGCGTAAACCGATCAAGAAATAATCAGGGTGATTGAATAATGGCAAAGGCACCTGTTCGTACACGTAAGCGTGTAAGAAAGCAAGTCTCTGACGGCGTGGCTCATGTCCATGCTTCTTTCAACAACACCATTGTAACTATTACCGATCGTCAGGGTAATGCATTGGGTTGGGCAACTGCCGGTGGTTCTGGTTTCCGTGGTTCTCGTAAGTCAACTCCGTTTGCAGCTCAGGTTGCAGCAGAACGTTGTGCTGACGCAGTAAAAGAATACGGTATCAAGAATCTGGAAGTTATGGTTAAGGGACCGGGTCCAGGCCGCGAATCAACTATTCGTGCTCTGAACGCCGCTGGTTTCCGCATCACTAATATTACTGATGTGACTCCTATCCCTCACAACGGTTGTCGTCCGCCGAAAAAGCGCCGCGTATAACGCTGCTTTTAGGTTTGTTGGAGAAAGAAAATGGCAAGATATTTGGGTCCTAAGCTCAAGCTTAGCCGCCGTGAGGGCACAGACTTGTTCCTGAAGTCTGGCGTTCGCGCGATCGATACCAAGTGTAAAATTGAGCAACCGCCTGGTCAACACGGTGCGCGTAAACCGCGTCTGTCTGACTACGGTGTACAGTTACGTGAAAAGCAAAAAGTTCGCCGTATGTACGGTGTTCTGGAGCGTCAATTCCGTAACTATTACAAAGAAGCAGCACGCCTGAAGGGCAACACCGGTGCAAACCTGTTGCAACTGCTGGAAGGTCGTTTGGACAACGTTGTTTACCGTATGGGCTTCGGCGCTACTCGTTCAGAGTCACGTCAGTTGGTTAGCCACAAAGCAATTATGGTAAATGGTCGCGTTGTTAACATCGCTTCTTATCAGGTATCTCCGAATGACGTAGTCAGCATCCGCGAGAAGGCTAAAAAGCAATCTCGTGTTAAAGCTTCTCTGGAGCTGGCTGAGCAGCGTGAAAAGCCGACCTGGCTTGAAGTTGATGCTGCTAAGATGGAAGGCGTGTTCAAGCGTATGCCTGAACGTACCGATCTGTCTGCGGACATTAACGAACACCTGATCGTCGAGCTTTACTCCAAGTAAGGCTTAGTACCAAAGAGAGGACACAATGCAGGGTTCTGTGACAGAGTTTCTAAAACCGCGCCTGGTAGATATCGAGCAAGTCAGTTCGACGCACGCCAAGGTGACCCTTGAGCCGTTAGAGCGTGGCTTTGGCCATACTCTCGGCAATGCACTGCGCCGTATTCTGCTTTCGTCTATGCCGGGTTGCGCGGTGACCGAGGTTGAGATTGATGGTGTACTGCATGAGTACAGCACCAAAGAAGGCGTACAGGAAGATATCCTGGAGATCCTGCTCAACCTGAAAGGGCTGGCGGTGAGAGTTCAAGGGAAAGATGAAGTTATCCTTACCCTGAATAAATCTGGCATTGGCCCTGTGACCGCTGCCGACATTACCCATGATGGTGATGTCGAAATCGTCAAGCCTCAGCACGTGATCTGCCACCTGACCGATGAAAACGCTGCTATCAGCATGCGTATCAAAGTTCAACGTGGTCGTGGTTATGTGCCGGCTTCTGCCCGAATTCATTCGGAAGAAGATGAGCGCCCGATCGGTCGTCTGTTGGTTGACGCCTGCTATAGCCCTGTAGAGCGTATTGCCTACAATGTTGAAGCAGCGCGTGTAGAACAGCGTACTGACCTGGACAAGCTGGTCATCGAAATGGAAACCAATGGCACGATCGATCCTGAAGAGGCGATCCGCCGTGCGGCAACCATCCTGGCTGAACAACTTGAAGCTTTTGTTGACTTACGTGATGTTCGTCAACCAGAAGTTAAAGAAGAGAAACCAGAATTCGATCCGATTCTGCTGCGCCCTGTTGACGATCTGGAATTGACTGTCCGCTCTGCTAACTGCCTTAAGGCAGAAGCTATCCACTACATCGGTGATCTGGTACAGCGTACCGAGGTTGAGTTGCTGAAAACGCCGAACCTGGGTAAAAAATCTCTTACTGAGATTAAAGACGTGCTGGCCTCCCGTGGTCTATCTCTGGGCATGCGCCTGGAAAATTGGCCACCGGCAAGCATTGCTGACGAGTAACCGGATCACAGGTTAAGGTTTTACTGAGAAGGATAAGGTCATGCGCCATCGTAAGAGTGGTCGTCAACTGAACCGTAACAGCAGCCACCGCCAGGCTATGTTCCGTAACATGGCCGGCTCTTTGGTTCGTCATGAGATCATCAAGACGACCTTGCCAAAAGCAAAAGAGCTGCGTCGCGTTGTTGAGCCGCTGATTACTCTTGCCAAGACCGACAGCGTAGCTAATCGTCGTCTGGCATTCGCCCGTACTCGTGATAACGAGATCGTGGCAAAACTGTTTAACGAGCTAGGCCCGCGTTTTGCGAGCCGTGCCGGTGGTTACACTCGCATTCTGAAGTGTGGCTTCCGCGCAGGCGACAACGCGCCGATGGCATACATCGAGCTGGTTGATCGTGCTGAGTCTCAAGCAGAAGTAGCAACTGCAGAGTAATCTGTAGACGCGTGGAAAAACCGGGCTTGCCCGGTTTTTTTACGTCCATCATCAGCCAAACGTGCGTTCTTTCCCTTCCTGACTTAAGATCCCCGTCCCTATCCGCTATGCTAACGCTATTAATCAGCTCTACTGAGAGATCATGCTATGTGGTTACTCGATCAATGGGCAGAACGTCATATCCTGGATGCGCAGGCCAAAGGGGAATTAGATAATTTACCGGGCCAGGGTCAGCCACTTGAATTGGATGATGACAGTGCGGTACCTGCAGAATTGCGTACCGGCTTCCGCTTGCTTAAAAACGCCGGCTATTTACCCGCAGAGTTGGAAGATCGCAAAGAGGCTTTGGATATAGCTCGTTTGCTGCAAGGGATTGGTAGTGAGCATCCGGACTATGCCGAACTTGGCAAACGAATGGCGTTACTGGAACACCGTTTACGACAAGCAGGAATGAGTACTGATTTTTTGCATGGTGAATATCAACGTGCACTGAGTGGCAAATTTTCATCGGAGGATGAGTGATGCTTAAGATTGGCCAACTGGCAAAGCTTGCTGACGTGACGCCGGATACCGTGCGTTATTATGAGAAGCAGGGAATGATGGATCATAATATCCGTACCGAGGGCGGTTATCGGTTGTACAGCGATCAAGACCTGCAGCGGCTGCGTTTTATCCGTTATGCCAAGCAGCTCGGTTTCACGTTGGAAACTATCGCCGAACTGTTGTCGATCCGTGTTGATCCAGAGCACCATACCTGTCGGGAATCGAAGTCGATTGTCGATGCGCGGCTCAGTGATGTTGAAAATAAGCTTAAAGAACTAACACGGATGCGTGAATCGCTAAAGCGTCTTAGCGATGCCTGCTGCGGTAGCGCGCATACCAGCAATTATTGCTCTATCCTGGAGGCGCTTGAGCAAGGTGCCAGTGATGATAAAACTAAAAAAGGTGCCTGAATGGGCTATCAGCACTTTAATTTTTATACGGCCGGCAGTATTATCGCCACGATTTATATCCATAGATAAACAAGGAGCATTACCATGACTAAATACCGTCATACCAAAGGCCAGATACAGGACAATGCCATTGAGGCACTGTTGCACGATCCGTTATTCCGACAAAGGGTAGAGAAAAATACCAAAGGCAAGGGCAGCTACCGGCGTAAAGACAAACATGCAAAAGGCGGAAACTGGGAGGCCAGTGGTAAACTATCAAGCGATAATTTACCACTGGCCTTCTGGTTTTAAGGCATTAAAAAAGCCATCTTAATAAGATGGCTTTTTAGTCGCGCAGGAGAAACTGTTTTACAGTTTAGGTTGTTGCTGTTGACTCAGTAAATCACGAATTTCAGTCAGCAGTTTTTCTTCTGCGGTCGGTGCCGGAGGCGCTGCTGGCTCTTCTTCCTGTTTACGACGCACTTTATTCATTAATTTAATTGCCAGGAAAATAGCGAAGGCAACAATCACAAAATCGAAAATGGTCTGGATGAATGAACCGTAGTTCATTACTACTGCAGGAATCGCGCCCTGAGCTTCGCGTAATACCAGGTGGAATTGTTTGAAGTCAACGCCGCCAATCAGCAAGCCCAGTGGTGGCATAATGATATCTGCAACGAAAGACGATACGATCTTACCGAATGCCGCACCAATAATCACACCTACTGCCAAGTCGACCACGTTGCCACGCATGGCAAACTCGCGGAACTCTTTCATCATACTCATAGAACGCACCCCTTGCAGAATTTAATAACTCAAGTTTAACAAAGCAATTTCCCTTTGCCACAAAAGGAGCGAAAACTTTTATCTCCTTCCATGGCAGAGAACAACTTCGCAATTATAGACCATCTATTACTACATTTGTTCTACAAGAAGAATGGACTTGGTTGGAACAGGCGTTCAACGTCAGGAACGAACTTTTTGTCGGTTATAAACATAATGACATGATCGCCTTGTTCAATTTTGCTGCTGCCGTTGGCAATAATAACGTCATCACCGCGCACAATGGCACCAATGGTGGTACCCGGCGGTAATTTAATATTTTCAACGGTGCGACCGACCACTTTTGAGGTGCTCTCATCACCGTGCGCAATGGCTTCGATGGCTTCCGCGACACCGCGGCGGAGTGAGGAAACGCTGACGATATCCGCTTTTCTTACATGGCCCAACAGCGCTGAAATGGTTGCCTGTTGTGGGGAAATGGCAATGTCGATGACGCTGCCCTGTACCAGGTCAACATAGGCACGACGCTGAATCAACACCATGACCTTTTTGGCGCCCATGCGTTTGGCGAGCATAGCCGACATAATGTTTGCTTCGTCGTCATTGGTGATAGCGATAAAGACATCGACCTGATCAACATGTTCTTCCGCCAGCAGTTCCTGGTCCGAGGCATCGCCATAAAATACGATGGTGTCATGCAGTTGCTCGGCCAGTTCTGCGGCACGTTGCTGATTACGTTCAATCAGCTTCACGTTGTAGGATTTCTCTAACCGTTGCGCCAGGCCAGCACCGACGTTACCTCCCCCGACAATCATGATGCGCTTATAGGGTTTTTCTAATCGTTGTAGTTCACTCATTACCGCACGGATGTGCTGCGAGGCGGCAACAAAGAACACTTCATCACCGGCTTCAATAATAGTGGAACCCTGCGGGCGAATCGGTCGATCCTGACGGAAGATAGCAGCGACGCGAGTATCAATGTGCGGCATATGTTCACGCATTGAAGACAGAGCGTTACCCACCAACGGGCCACCGTAGTAAGCTTTTACTGCGGCGATGCTGACCTTGCCTTCTGCAAAGTTGACTACTTGCAGCGCGCCCGGGTACTCAATCAATTTATAGATATAATCGATAACCAGCTGTTCTGGTGAGATCAGGTGGTCAATGGGTACCGCTTCCGGATTAAAAAGCTTCTCTGACTCACGGATATATTCTGGCGCACGGATGCGGGCGATTCGGTTAGGGGTATTAAACAGTGAGTAGGCAATCTGACAGGCAATCATGTTGGTTTCGTCTGAGTTGGTGACGGCAACCAGCATATCGGCATCTTCAGCCCCTGCTTCTCGCAGCACGCGTGGATGAGAGCCATAGCCCTGAACAACCCGCAGGTCGAACTTATCCTGTAACTGACGCAGGCGGCCGGAGTCGGTATCCACGACGGTAATATCGTTATTTTCGCCCACCAGGTTTTCCGCCAGTGTCCCGCCAACCTGACCCGCGCCAAGAATAATTATTTTCATTCGCTTCTCTGCTTCACACTGAAACCGCTGAAGATTATCTGAAAGGGCGCAACAGCCGCGCCCAGAGTACTGAACAGCTACATTTTAATCAGCTTAGCGTAAAAGAAGCCATCCCCATCCTCTGGATGTGGAAGATTCTGTCGGCCAGGCTGTTGCTCGTTGCCGGTTTCAACCAGACGGGCCTCGGGATGACGCTGAAGGAAGGCGCTAATCTGCTCTGAGTTTTCTGCTGGCAGAATGGAGCAGGTGGCATACACCATCACGCCTCCGCTTTTGAGATGCGGCCAGATGGCCTCAATAATCTCGGCCTGCAGCGCGGCCAGCTCAGCGATGTCTCGGTCGCGACGCAGCCATTTGATATCTGGATGGCGGCGGATCACACCGGTAGCTGAGCAAGGGGCGTCCAACAAAATACGATCGAACTGCTTGTCGCCGCACCATTGTTGCGGAGTGCGGCCATCGCCCTGCTTCACTTCAGCGTGTAAACGCAGGCGTTGCAGGTTTTCTTCGACCCGGCTCAGACGTTGTTCATCGATATCGACGGCCATCACATGGGCTTTGGGAGCCGCTTCTAAAATGTGGGTGGTTTTACCGCCGGGAGCTGCGCACAAATCGAGGATCTGTTCTCCGTCTTGCGGATCCAGCAGATCGACACAACCCTGAGCGGAGGCATCCTGCACGGTGATCCAGCCGTCGGCAAAGCCCGGCAGATCGGTAACGGGGCATGGCGCAAGCAAACGCACGGCATCGCGATATTCGGCATGCGGTTCGGCGGCGATATCAGCCTGTTCCATCAACTGTAAATAGGCTTCGCGAGTGTGATGCAAGCGGTTGACGCGCAGCCACATTGGCGGTTTCTGATTATTGGCATCAATAATCTGTTCCCACTGCGCGGGATAGGCCTGTTGGATACGCTTCAACAGCCAGCTTGGGTGCAGATAGCGGCTGTCATTATTGGCTGCACGTTGCAGCAATTCTTCCTGCTGACGTTGGAACTGGCGCAGTACGCCGTTGATCAGACCTTTAAGCTGTGGGCGCTTCAGCGCAACTGCACCTTCCACGGTTTCCGCCAGCACCGCGTGAGCGGGAATACGGGTATACAGCAGTTGGTATAAGCCGACCATCAGCAAATAGTGCAGCGTACGCTGCTTGCCGGTCATTGGCTTGGCCATTAATTGTTGAATACACCATTCCAGCTGCGGCAGCACGCGCAGGGTGCCGAAGCACAGTTCCTGCAGCAGAGCACGGTCCTTGTCAGAAATGGTCTTTTGCAGTGACGGCAGGACAGTACTGAGTGACTGCCCCTGATCCAACACCTGGCCGATGGCTTTGGCAGCGATGCTGCGGAGATTGTAATTGTTTTTCATAGGCTAAAGCTGATAACGATCGGCATTAAGAAAGAAACAGCCCGGCGATTATCGGCCGGGCAGTGGGGGCGGTTTATAACCGGTTGCCCGGTGTAAACCATTCACGGCGTGAGTTCAGCAGATCCTGCGCTGACATGGGTTTTTTGCCTGCCGGCTGCAGTTGAGTCAGGTTAAGAATACCTTCGACGGTCGCCACCTGAATGCCGTGTTTATCGGCATGGATGATGGTGCCAGGTTCTGCATCAGCGCTCTGCGCCAGCACCGTTGCCTGCCACACCTTCACCGGTTGATCGTCAATGGTGAAATAGCTGACTGGCCACGGGTTAAAGGCACGAATACAGCGTTCAAGTTGCGTGGCGGACAGGCTCCAGTCCAGGCGAGCTTCTTCTTTGCTCAGCTTTTCGGCGTAGGTAACCAGCGATTCATCCTGCACTTCACGTTTCGCCGTACCCTCAGCCATCTGCTGCAGCGTGGTCAGCAAACCCTGCGGGCCAAGCTGAGCCAGCTTGTCGTACAGACTGGCGCTGGTGTCAGCGGCTTCGATCGGGCAGGCGATCTTGTGCATCATATCGCCAGTGTCCAAACCCACGTCCATCTGCATGATGGTCACGCCGGTTTCGTTATCGCCGGCCCAGAGGGAACGTTGGATCGGGGCGGCACCACGCCAGCGTGGCAGCAGTGAACCGTGGACGTTGATGCAACCGAGTCGCGGCATATCCAGCACCGCTTTGGGCAGGATCAGACCATAAGCCACAACCACCATGACATCGGCGTTGAGATCGGCAACCAGGTGCTGGTTCTCTTCCGGGCGCAGTGATTTGGGCTGAAACACCGGTAAATGGTGCTGCTCGGCCAGAACCTTGACCGGGCTGGGTGTCAGCTTGTTGCCGCGACCGGCAGGGCGGTCGGGTTGGGTGAAAACCCCGACAATCTGGTGCCCAGATGACAACAGCGCGTCAAGATGACGCGCTGCGAAGTCTGGAGTTCCGGCGAAAATAATCCGTAAAGAGTCAGACACGTTGATTTCCTGATCGGTTAGGCGCGGGCGTTAAGCTTGGCCATTTTTTCCAGTTTCTGACGGATACGCTGGCGCTTCAGTGGCGACAGGTAATCGACGAACAGCTTGCCTACCAGGTGATCCATTTCGTGCTGGATACAGATGGCCAACAGGTCGTCGGCTTCCAGCTCAAAAGGCTTGCCGTCGCGATCCAGCGCTCTGATTTTCACCGTAGCGGCACGCGGGACTAAAGCACGCTGTTCGGGAATGGAAAGGCAACCTTCCTCAATCCCGGTTTCACCGCCTTTTTCCAGCAGTTCCGGGTTGATCAGCACCAGGCGCTGATCGCGGTTCTCAGAAACGTCAATGACGATAATGCGCTGATGGATATCCACCTGTGTCGCAGCCAGGCCAATGCCTTCCTCTGCGTACATGGTTTCAAACATATCATCCACGATGCGCTGGATATTCGCATTGACTTCTTTAACCGGGGCCGCGACTTTGCGCAGCCGGTCGTCTGGGTAATGTAATACCTGCAATACTGACATATATCTTGAGATCTGTATCCGAGTGATAAACGAGGTTTAGCTTCTATTCTAGACATTTCCCAGCCTGATTGACAGCATTGCGCACCAATTGCTCGAATTGGTAATACCACCATTTTCTGCGAGGGAACAGGCGATGCAGGCACAGGAAATCGGCATACGAATGCGTGGGGTCACCGGGCTGGATACGGCACAAGCCAGCCAGATAATACGGAAAATGGTGACGTCCGGTGGGCCGCCGTATTCTTTGCTGCGGGAGTTGGGGCTGAATGACCGGCAGCAGGCCCAGTTTCGCCAGGTGGATCCACGCTACCTGGCCGCTACGCTTACCTGGTTGGAACAGCCTGAAAACCTGTTGTGGATCTATGGCGAGGCTGACTACCCGGAGCGACTGCTCCCTATCGATGATGCACCTTTGCTGCTGTTGGTAAAGGGTAACCCGGCAGCCGTGCAGCAGCCGCAAATCGCTATGGTTGGCAGTCGGCGGTTCAGCCATTACGGTGAACACTGGGCCAATTACTTTGCCACCGGATTGGTGCACTGTGGGTTTACCATCACCAGCGGGCTGGCCCTTGGCATCGACAGCATTTGCCACCGTGCAGCGTTGGCTGCTGAAGGGGGCACCGTTGCCGTTCTGGGCAGTGGCCTGGCCAACATCTATCCGCGCCGGCATCAACGCCTGGCAGAACAGATCGTTGAAAGCGGCGGAGCCCTGGTTTCTGAGTATCTGGCCACCGATCTGCCGATGCCTGACCACTTTCCACGCCGTAATCGCATTATCAGTGGATTAAGCCTGGGCGTGGTGGTCATCGAAGCCTCCCTGCGCAGCGGTACGCTGATTACTGCCCGTTATGCTCTGGAACAGGGGCGTGAGGTTTTTGCTTTACCAGGGGCACTGGGCAACCCAATGAGTGAAGGTACGCATTGGCTGATCCAGCAGGGGGCCTATCTGGTTACCGGGCCGAAAGAGATCGCTGAGCAACTGGGAAGCGGCCTGCATTGGCTGTCGCTGAACGAAAATACAACTATTTGTGCGTCAGAAGCCGAAGTTGAATTGCCATTTGCCGATGTGTTGGCTAACGTAGGAGATGAGGTGACACCTGTTGACGTCGTCGCTGAACGTGCCGGCCAACCTGTGCCAGAGGTGGTAATCAAGTTACTCGATCTGGAGTTAGCAGGGTGGATCGCAGCTGTACCCGGCGGCTATGTCCGAATAAGGAGGGCAGGCCATGTTCGACGTACTGATGTACTTGTTTGAAACTTATATCCACAATGAACCAGAGATGCGCGTCGATCAGGATCAACTGACCGATGATCTCGCTCAGGCGGGGTTTCATCGGGATGATATCTACAACGCGTTGAATTGGCTTGAAAAACTCGCTGACCTGCAGGAAGGCGAAAATGCGCCGTATTTTATGGATGCCGATCCGCTGGCAATGCGGATTTACACCGAAGAAGAAGGCGTGCGTTTGGATGCCAGTTGCCGTGGTTTCCTCCTGTTCCTGGAGCAGATTCAGGTATTGAACCTCGAAACCCGTGAAATGGTTATCGATCGTGTTATGGCTTTGGATAATACGGAATTCGATCTCGAAGATCTGAAATGGGTGGTGTTGATGGTGCTGTTTAATATCCCCGGATATGAAAGTGCCTATCAGCAAATGGAAGAACTGTTGTTTGAAGTAAACGAAGGTTATCTGCACTGAGCCGATAACATGAATAGAAGAAGTTATGACAAAAGCAGCGATTTTTGCCGCCAGGCAAAATGAACCCTGTCCGGAATGCGGGGCCGAGCTGGTGATCCGCAGTGGTCGCCACGGCCCCTTCCTCGGCTGTTCCCGTTATCCTGAATGCCAACATATCCGGCCGTTGAAAGCGCAGGCCGATGGCCATATCGTCAAGATGCTGGATGGGCAGGAATGCCCGAAATGCCAGGCGACGCTGGCCTTGCGTCAGGGCCGTTACGGTATGTTTATCGCTTGCAGCAACTATCCGGAATGCGATCACACCGAGGTCATCGATAAACCGGACGAAACCAGTATTAGCTGTCCGCAGTGCGAGCAGGGCAAACTGCTGCAGCGCAAATCGCGCTATGGCAAGGTGTTCCACTCTTGCGATCGCTACCCTGAATGCCAGTTTGTTCTCAATTTTAAACCCGTTGCCGGTGAGTGTGAGTACTGCCACTACCCGTTGCTGATGGAAAAGCGCACGGCGAAAGGCCCAACCCTTTGCTGCGCCAGTAAACTTTGCGGGAAACCCGTAGTCACTACAGAATAATGACATCATGAGCTCAGAATCCACTGCCATCTTCATACCAATTATTGACGCGCTGCATAATCACCAGGTCATTGCCTACCCGACCGAGGCGGTGTTTGGTCTGGGTTGCGATCCCGATAGCGAGCAGGCGGTTAATGCCTTATTGGCACTGAAACAGCGTCCCTGGGAAAAGGGACTGATCCTGATTGCGGCCGATTATGCGCAGCTAACACCTTATATAGATGACACCGTGCTGAGTGAGCAGCAGCGTGCCACGATGTTTGCCAGTTGGCCGGGACCGGTGACCTGGGTAATTCCTGCCAGGTCGGAAACGCCACGCTTGCTAACCGGCCGTTTCAACTCGTTGGCGGTACGTGTTAGCGACCACCCATTGGTGCAGCAACTTTGCCGGCAGTTTGGCAAACCGTTGGTGTCGACCAGCGCCAATCTCAGCGGGCAAGAGCCTTGCCGCAGCGCCGATGAAGTGCAGCAACAGTTTGGTGCCGCTTTCCCGGTGCTGACCGGCAGCGTCGGTGGCCGTCTTAACCCTTCCGAAATCAGAGATGTCCTGACCGGTAAGCAAATCCGTCAAGGCTAGAGGTCATGTGCATGGAGAAGTTTGCGGTATTCGGTAACCCTATCGGCCATAGCAAATCACCGCGTATTCATGCGCTATTTGCCGCCCAAACAGGTATAGAACACCCTTATGGTACGGTGCTGGCACCGCTGGACGGTTTCGAAACCACTCTGCAGGCGTTTATTCAGGCGGGTGGCCAGGGAGCGAACGTCACGGTTCCCTTTAAAGAGAAGGCTTACGAGGCGGCGACTGAACTGAGTCAACGGGCCTCGCTGGCCGGTGCGGTAAATACCTTAAAAATACTGCCAGACGGCGGGTTACTGGGTGACAACACCGATGGGATCGGCCTGCTGACCGATCTTGAACGTCAGGGGTTGATCCAACCCAAGGATCGTATCTTGCTGGTGGGGGCGGGCGGTGCGGCGCGCGGCGTGATCTTGCCGCTACTGTCTTTTGGCTGTGAAGTGGTGATCACCAACCGTACTTTTAGCCGCGCGCAGACACTGGCGCAGGTATTCCAGCACTTGGGTGAAATATCCGCGTTGCCTCTGGATCAACTCGATCAACAACAGTTTGATTTAGTGATTAACGCAACGGCATCCGGTATCAGTGGTGACATCCCGGCGTTACCGGTTGGTACGGTCAATGGCCATACCCGTTGTTATGACATGTTTTATCAGCAGGGGTTAACACCTTTCCTGGCCTGGGCGCAGCAACAGGGTGCCACAGAATATGCCGACGGTTTAGGGATGCTGGTGGGGCAGGCCGCGCATGCGTTCCTGTTGTGGCATGGTGTAATGCCGGAGATCGAACCGGTATTGCGTCAGCTGCGTCACGAACTGGCCGCGTAAATTCCGGCCCGTTCTCCGGTGAGGGAACGGGCGCTTGTCAGATATCTTCTGACAAGTATTCGTCTTTCCAGCGTACATAGTTAGTAGAAGAGTAAAGCAGCCCCTCTCGCTCGGCGGCGGTCAGTGGACGAACCTGGCGTGCTGGGCTACCCATATAAAGATAACCGCTCGCCAGTCGTTTACCCGGCGCGACCAAGCTGCCGGCGCCAATCATCACATCATCTTCTATTACTGCACCATCCAGCAGGATCGATCCCATTCCTATCAATACCCGATTGCCAATGGCGCAGCCGTGCAACATGGCTTTGTGCCCAACGGTAACGTCTTCACCGATCAGCAACGGATAACCTTCAGGGTTATGCTCAGACTTATGGGTCACGTGCAACACGCTGCCATCCTGAATATTGCTGCGAGCACCAATTTTTACCGCGTTCACGTCGCCGCGGATGGCAACTAACGGCCAGATACTGACGTCATCGGCCAGCTCAACGTTACCGATCACCACGCTGGAAGGGTCGATCATGACGCGCTGACCCAGTTTAGGAGAGTAATGAAGATAAGAACGTACTGCATCGGACATGGTAATAGCCTCACGTCGGGATCATATTTAACGGCAATACTAGACGTTGGCGGTGGAATTACAACCAACCGAAGTGACGGATCCTGCGGAAAACGGCCCTGATCGCGCAAGATCCACTCGAAGGGGCTGAAAAGTGTGCAAACAGTAAGAAAAGATCAAGAAAGGGGTTGTGCAAAAAATTCGGATCCCTATAATGCGCCTCCATC
>NZ_MCGS01000072.1:0-8269 GCF_002607755.1 Serratia sp. BW106 | reverse complement strand
GCGCTGCACAAGTCAGCGTTTTCGTCACTTTTTCCGGTAAACAGCCACAAAAACTGGCGTTCCGTAGCGTAAAATAAGAGTAACAATGTCAGTAAGGACTCGCAGCCATGCAATTTAATGCTCAACAACAGGCCGCCCAACGCAATCTTTCTTATCTACTTGCAGAAAAACTCGGCCAACAAATTCTGGCAGGCGATTATCAGGCCGGCAGCATCCTGCCCGGAGAGATGGAACTGGGTGAACAATTCGGCGTTAGCCGCACGGCAGTACGCGAAGCGGTGAAGATGCTGGCGGCCAAAGGCATGTTATTGCCCCGGCCACGCATCGGGACCCGGGTCATGCCGCAAAGCCAGTGGAACTTTCTCGATCAGGATTTACTGACCTGGTGGATGACCAAAGAAAACTTCGATCAGGTCATGCAACACTTCCTTATCTTACGCACCTCACTGGAACCCCAAGCCTGCTCACTGGCCGCGGCCAACGCCAACACACAGCAAACTGCACGGCTGGCTGAACTGATGGCGGAAATGCGCGCCCTGCATATCCAGTTTGACCGGGAACACTGGATCCAGGTGGATACCCAGTTCCACCAGCTCATCTATGAAGCCAGCGGCAATCCCTTTCTGACCTCATTCGCCAATCTGTTCAGTTCGGTGTATCAAAGTTACTTCCGCGCCATCACCGGTAACGAGGTGATTAAGCTCCAGCACCATCAGGCCATCGTCGATGCGATACTTGCCGGCGATAGCGCAGAGGCATTAGCCGCCTGCCAGGTTTTGCTTAGAGAGAAAGACTAACGCATCCCTGCTTATATATAGAAGAAAGACGAAAGGGACGAAGACGACAGTTAACCGGGACTCACAATGACTAAATCCGCGCGCAGTATGGCAGGGCTACCCTGGATCGCCGCCATGGCGTTCTTTATGCAGGCACTGGACGCCACCATCCTCAATACGGCTTTGCCGGCGATAGCCCAAAGTCTTGAGCGCTCACCGTTGGCGATGCAGTCAGCGGTTATCAGCTATACCTTGACGGTAGCCATGCTGATCCCGGTCAGCGGTTGGCTGGCAGATCGCTTCGGTACCCGCCGGGTGTTTATCGTCGCGGTTTCACTGTTTACTCTCGGTTCGCTGCTGTGTGCGCTTTCCCCAACGTTAAGCCTGCTGGTAACTTCACGCGTTATTCAGGGAGTCGGCGGTGCGATGATGATGCCAGTGGCGCGATTGGCGCTGCTACGTGCTTATCCGCGCAGCGAACTGTTGCCGGTATTGAATTTCGTGACCATGCCGGGGTTGGTTGGGCCGATCATGGGGCCGATGCTGGGCGGTTGGCTGGTGACTTACGCCACCTGGCACTGGATTTTCCTTATCAATATCCCGATTGGCCTGCTCGGCATCTTCTACGCCCGTAAATATATGCCGGACTTCACCACGCCCAAGCGCCGCTTCGACTTTATTGGCTTTATGCTGTTTGGCCTGAGTCTGGTGTTGGTTTCCACCGGGCTTGAGCTGTTTGGTGAGCAGGTGCTGGCCAGCTATATCTCACTGGGCATTCTGCTCAGCGGCGTGGTGATGCTGTTTGGCTATATCGTCCATGCCCGCAGGCACCCTCAACCCCTGATTGGTCTGGATCTGTTCCAGACCCGAACCTTCTCGGTGGGCATTGCCGGTAACGTCGCTTCACGGCTGGGCACCGGCTGCGTGCCGTTCCTGATGCCACTGATGCTGCAGGTGGGGTTCGGTTACTCGGCAATTATTGCCGGCTGCATGATGGCGCCGACCGCCGTCGGTTCACTAATGGCGAAATCCACCGTCACTCAGGTGCTGCGTTGGTTCGGCTATCGTAAGACTCTGGTGGGTATCACCGTCATTATTGGCGTGCTGATTGCCCAGTTCGCACTGCAAAGCCCGGGAATGCCGCTGTGGTTGATGATCCTGCCGTTGTTCGTGCTGGGGATGGCGATGTCTACGCAATTCACCGCCATGAATACCATCAGCCTGGCAGATTTGAACGACGCCAATGCCAGCTCCGGCAATAGCGTGCTGGCCGTGACTCAACAGCTTTCCATTAGCTTCGGGGTAGCGATCAGCGCAGCAGTGCTGCGTTTCTACCAAACAATGTCATTTGGCACCATGGTTGATCACTTCCACTACACCTTTATCACTATGGGAATTGTCACCGTGGCGTCGGCGTTTGTGTTTATGCTGCTGAAAAGAAAGGACGGGCGTAACCTGATCAGCGGTCGGGAACCGAAGAAGCCGGCTAAAATCGCAGGCTAACGATGACCGACCGAGGCGCGTTCCACCAGCTCAGGGGTCAACACCAGGATCTGGGCTTCGCGTTCCGGGTTCTGCAGACGATGAATCAGCGTATCGATCGCCAGTTCCCCCAGTGAATCTTTCGGTTGGTGAATGGTGCTTAAGGGTGGCGCCAGGTATTTGGCCAGTTCGATATCATCGTAGCCCATCACTGCCATGTCCTGCGGCACCGATAACCCAGCCTGATACAGCGCCTGATAGGCGCCAACGGCAACCGCATCGTTGCCGGCAAACACGGCGTGTGGCGGCTCGGCCAGCGCCAGCAGTTGCTTCATGGCATCCACACCGCCTTCAAATTCAAAATCGCAGTGCACTTCGTATCCCGGCAAGATGGTCAACCCGGCGCGTTGCATGGCGCGACGGTAGCCTTCCAGCCGATGGCGTGCGGTAGTTTTATCCTGTGGACCGGCGATGCAGGCAATCTTGCGATACCCACGGGCGATCAGGTGATCGGTCGCCATCTCACCGCCCAGCAGCGAGTTATCCTGGATGATATCGTTGGCCCCTTCGAACGGTGCCCAATCCATCATGACTATCGGTAACGAAGGATAGCGGCTCAGCGCGTCCTGCGATGGCCGATGATTTTCGGTACACATCAACAGCAAACCATCGACGCGCTTTTGCAGCAGCGTCTCCATGTTGCGATTCATGCGCGCGGCATCTTCTTCGGTATTGCACAGGATCAGGCTGTAACCCCGCTCATAGCAACTGCGCTCAACGCCACGCACGACTTCGGCATAAAACGGGTTATTACTGGAGGTCACCAGCATGCCGATGGTGCGCGTCTGGTTCAATTTGAGGCTGCGCGCCAGGGCAGAAGGTGCATAGTTCAGTTGTTCAACGGCCGCCATGACTTTGGCTCGCACGCTGTCGCTGACAAAGCGATTGTCATTAATGACGTGCGATACTGTCGAAGTTGAAACGCCCGCCAGACGGGCGACGTCTTTCATGGTGGCCAAAGGGATTACTCCTGCTGCTGCAAGAAGGTGTCGATCTCTTCGCGCCAGGGCACAGAAGGCTGGGCTCCGGGACGAGTCACCGCTATGGCCGCCGCCGCATGGGCAAAGCGCACGGCATCTGCCATCACCTTACCTTCCAGCAGTGCCGTGACCAGCGCCCCGTTGAAGGTATCGCCGGCAGCAATGGTATCTACCGCTTTAACCTTGAAGCCAGGCACCAGCTTACCTTTGTTGTTCTCACTCAGCCAAACGCCACGGCTGCCGAGGGTGATGATCACCGTGGCAATGCCTTTATCATGCAAAGCCTGTGCGGCACGCGCGGCATCATCATCATTATTGACCGCAATACCGGTCAGGCGCTGGGCTTCGGTTTCGTTTGGCGTAATCATATCGATCATGGCCAATAATTCGTCCGGCAGTTCACGTGCCGGCGCAGGATTGAGGATCACCTGAGTTTGATGCTGTTTCGCCAGGCCGGCGGCAGCGATAACCGTCTCCAGCGGTGACTCGAGCTGCATCAGCAGCGCGTCGGCGTCGATCACCTTTTGCTGATAACGAGCCAGATAGTCGGGAGTCACTGCAGCATTGGCACCGGCATCAATGCCGATCACATTCTCGCCTTCCGCATTAACAAAAATCAGCGCGACGCCGGTGGTACTGTCGGCTATCGCCTCAATCGGTTGGGTATCAATGCGATCGGTCGCCAGTTGCTGACGGACACGTTCTCCGATGTCATCAGCCCCCACGCAGGCGATAAAAGCGATATCCGCGCCGCTGCGCCCTGCCGCCACCGCCTGGTTGGCGCCTTTACCGCCAAACGCCACTTTATACTGCTTCCCGATCACCGTTTCACCCGGTTGGGGAAACTGCTCAATATTAAGGATATGGTCGGCATTGATACTGCCCAGAACCACCAGCTTACCTGTTGCCATCGCATTGATTCCTGAATTGCGCGCCATCATAAACGCCCCGTTTTGATGGCGCTGGTGCTACAGAGTGTTATTTAGTGACCAACTTCAGATCAACCGGGATAGTGGCCGGCACTTTTTCGCCTTTCAACACTTTATCCGCCGTTTCCACACCAATCACGCCGATCTGATCCGGACGCTGCGCCACGGTCGCTGCCAGTTTGCCGCCTTCAACCGCCTTCACGCCGTCAGCGGTGCCGTCGAAGCCTACCACGACCACGTCGGTTTTACCGGCGGTTTGCAGCGCACGCAGTGCACCCAGTGCCATTTCATCGTTCTGGGCAAACACCGCCTGCACGTCCGGATGAGCGGTCAGCAGGTTCTGCATCACGTTCAGGCCTTTGGTACGGTCGAAGTCTGCCGGCTGGCTGGCCAGCAGTTTGAATTTGTTCTGATCCAGCGACTGTTTAAAGCCTTCGCCACGTTCACGGGCGGCGGAGGTACCGGCGATCCCTTCCAGTTGGATCACTTTAGCGTCTGCGCCCACTTTCTTGGCAATAAAGTCACCGGCCATTTTACCGCCGACGCGGTTATCCGAAGCGATATGGCTGACCACTTCACCTTTGCTTGCCACACGGTCCAGGGTGATAACCGGGATCTTGGCCTGGTTGGCCATCTTGATGGCGTTGCCAACCGCATCGGAGTCGGTTGGGTTAATCAGCAGTAACTTAGGTGCCTGCACCATCAGATCCTGCACGTTCGCCAGCTCTTTCGCCGGGTTGTTTTGCGAGTCCAGCACCACCAGGTTGTAACCCAGCTTATTGGCTTCCTGCTGTGCGCCCTCTTTCATTGAGACAAAGAACGGGTTGTTCAGGGTAGAAACCACCAGCGCGATGGTGTCTTTAGCCAGCGCGTTAGCACTCAGGGTGGCGCTCAGCGCGAAGGCTGAAGCCAGAATTGCCAGTTTTTTCATTTTCATCATCGTGATTCCTGTAGGGGGAGGTTATTTGTTGCTTTTGTTCTCTACCAGAACCGCCAGCAGTATCACCACTGCCTTCACGATCATTTGGTAGTAGGAAGAAACGCCCAGTAAATTCAGGCCGTTGTTCAGGAAGCCAAGGATCAGCGCCCCGATCAACGTACCGACAATGCGGCCTTTGCCACCGGCCAGGCTGGTACCACCCAGCACTACCGCAGCAATGGCATCCAACTCATAGCCGGTCCCGGCGGTCGGTTGCGCGGAAGACAGACGCGCCACTTCGATCACCCCCGCCAGCGCCGCCAGCAGTCCACAGAGCGAATAAACGATAATCTTCACTTTGTCGACGCTGATGCCGGACAGGCGGGTCGCCGCTTCGTTACCGCCCAGGGCATAAATATAGCGGCCCAGACGGGTATGGTGCAGCATGTACCAGGCGGCGATAAACACGATCGCCATGATCCAGATCGGGGTAGGCACTCCCAGCGGGCGGCCAATGCCGAACCAGCCGAAGGTATCGGCCACGTCGGTAAAGCCGGTATTCACCGGACTGCCGTTGGTGTACACCATGGTGACACCGCGCAACAGCAGCATCATCACCAAAGTAGCGATAAACGCCTGCACCTTGCCTTTGGCCACGATCACCCCGGTACAGGCGCCAACGGCTGCCCCCAATGCCAGAGCCGCCGCCACCGCCACCACCGCGTTAATTTCGAAACCGACGATCGACGCCGCCACCGCGCCAGTCAGCGCCAACAGCGACCCCACCGACAAATCGATGCCGGAGGTCAGGATCACCAGCGTCATCCCCACCGCCATAATGGCGTTCACTGAGGTTTGCTGCAGAATATTGAACAGGTTGTTTACGGTGAAGAAATTCGGGCTCATGGAAGAGACCACGGCGATCAGCACCAGCAGAGCAATCAGTGATTTTTGCTCTAACAGCCACTCTTTACTGAACCAGCGCTTTGCCACACTCTGGGAACTCATATCTGATTACTCCTGCTTTACGCCGTATTGCTTGCCAACGGCCGCAGCCATCAACGCTTCCTGGGTGGCCTGTTCAATCGGGAATTCACCGCTGAGGTGTCCTTCGTGCATCACCAAGATGCGGTCGCTCATGCCCAGCACCTCCGGCATTTCCGAAGACACCAGAATGATGCTCAGCCCTTCCTGCTTGAACTGGTTGATTAACTGGTAGATTTCTTTTTTAGCGCCCACATCGACGCCACGCGTCGGTTCATCGAGGATCAACACCTTTGGCCGCGTCATCAGGCCACGGGCGATCGCCACTTTCTGCTGGTTACCGCCGGAGAGCAGACCAATCGGCTGCTCCATTGACGGCGTCTTGATATTGAACAGGCGGATGAAATCGCCCACGGCCTGCTGTTCTTCTGCCTGTTTCAGGCCGCCACCGGCCCGGCTGAAATAACGCAGTGCCGTCAGCGACATGTTTTCCTTTACCGACATCCCCAGCACCAGGCCATCGCGCTTGCGGTCTTCGGAGATATACACGATGCCGTTCGCCAGACCGTCCTGCGGCGAATGGGTAACCACCGGGCGGCCGTCGAGGCTGACGGTACCGGCTTTGCGCGGCGCGGCACCGTAGAGAATTTTCATCAGTTCGGTACGCCCGGCGCCCATCAGACCGGCCACGCCAAGAATTTCGCCCCGGTACAGGGTAAAGCTGACGTCATCCACACCCGGGCCAGAAACCTGGCTGACTTCCAGCCGTTTTTCACCCCGTGGCTGATTCAGACGCGGGTACTGTTCTTCCAGCTTGCGGCCGACCATCATTTCTATCAGCGAATCTTCCTGCAGCTCACTGACCGGTCGCTCGGCGATAAACTGCCCGTCACGAAACACCGTGACGTCATCGCAAATTTCAAATATCTCTTTCAGCCGGTGCGAAATATAAACAATGCCGCGCCCTTCGCCTTTGAGTTCGTTGATCACTTTAAATAAAGAAGCGGTTTCCGTGTCGGTCAGCGCATCCGTCGGTTCATCCATAATGATGACTTTGGATTCGAAGCTCAGCACCTTGGCGATTTCCACCATTTGCTGATCGCCAATCGACAACTCGCCCACCAGCCGGTGACTGCTGTAACTCAGGTTCAACCGCGCCAACAGTTTGTCGGCTTCGGCATACATGCGCTTCCAGTCGATGCGGCCGATGCGGTTAACAAACTCACGCCCGAGGAAGATGTTTTCCGCGATCGTCAACTGCGGGATCAGGTTCAGTTCCTGATGGATAATCCCGATGCCCGCTTCCTGCGAATCCTTTGGCCCGTTGAATGCCACCTCTTTACCGAGAAAATACTGACTGCCGGCGTCCTTGTTATAAATGCCGGTCAGCACTTTCATCATGGTGGATTTCCCGGCGCCGTTTTCCCCCACCAGCGCCATCACCTTGCCGGGATAAACGCTGAGTGCGGCGCCTGAAAGCGCCTTCACGCCGGGAAAGGCTTTATCGATCCCTTTCAGTTGCAGTAAAGGTTGCATAAATGCCTCAGAAAGTTACGCCGGCGCAGAGGATCACGTTCGCGTAAGGCGAGCATTCCCCACTGCGGATCACCGCCCGGCTGTGTTCAGTTTGCGCTTTAAACGCACTGTGGCTGATATAACTCACGCTGATGGTATTTCCCTGGTGTTGGCCAAGTTCAGTCAGTTGAGCCAACAACGCGTGGTGAAGCTGCGGATTATGTTTAACTATCTCTTCCGCCAGAATGGCGCTTTCTACCTGCATTTCCTGTGTCACTACCCCGACCACCTGCAAAAATGTCGGTACACCCTGGGTCAGCGCCAGATCGATACGCTGCGTTGCCGCCGGAATGGGCAGCCCCGCATCACAGATGGCGATCTGGTCGGTATGGCCGAGACGGGAAACCACGGCAGAAACATCAGCATTCAGCAGCACGCCTTTTTTCATCTTCTTCTTCTCACTCCACCAGCGAAACGTTTCGCTTGTGTCTGGAGTTTAAAAAAACGTCAACAGAAGGCAACTGGGACAGTGCAGAAGTGTGATCGTCATCGAAACGTTTCGCTCGTGTTACCGAGAACATAAACACAAAGGGCCCAGCGAATGTGAACTGAACCCCAAATGTT
>NZ_MCGS01000071.1:5876-6052 GCF_002607755.1 Serratia sp. BW106 | reverse complement strand
GATATTCTGGGTAATGCTGTCAACCTGTTGATGACTATTTTAATCTGTAGTCATTCAATCCTTGTAACATCAGGATGATCCTGGTGTCAGTGAAAATACGAAATCAACACGTTGGTATCATTACCCACCTGTGAACTGACGTCGGCATTTTGAATCTCACTTCGGCGTGCCCCCTC
>NZ_MCGS01000070.1:0-21147 GCF_002607755.1 Serratia sp. BW106 | reverse complement strand
TTAACCGATCGGTGTTAGCCCTAAGGCGCCTTTTCACAGCAGAACCGCTTATTGCAGCACGGAGATATCCGCTACCTGCAGGAACAGCTCACGCAGCTTGCTCAGCAGCGTCAGACGGTTCACACGCACCGCTTCGTCTTCTGCCATCACCATGACGTTGTCGAAGAACGCATCGACCGGTTCACGCAGGTCAGCCAGTTCCACCAGCGCATCCTGATAGTTGCCTGCCGCAAAATACGGCTCCAGCTTATCGCGCAGCACCACCAGGTGGGTCGCCAATTGGATCTCAGCCGCTTCTTTCAATACCGAGGCATGTACACGGTCATTCAGCGTATCGGTAGATTTGGCCAGAATATTGGAAACGCGTTTGTTGGCCGCAGCCAGCGCTGCTGCCGCTTCCAGGGTACGGAAGTGGGTTACGGCTTTAACGCGAGCGTCAAAGTCTGCCGGTTTGGTCGGACGACGTGCCAACACCGCTTGAATGGTGTCAACGGCATGGCCTTCTTCCTGATACCAGGCGCGGAAACGACCCAGCATAAACTCGACCACCTCGTCGACCACCTTGGCGTTGGTCAGCTTGCTGCCGTACAGGCGCACGGCCTCTTCGGTCAGGGTCTGCAGATCCAGCGACAGGTTTTTCTCAACGATAATACGCAGCACGCCCAGTGCAGCACGGCGCAGTGCGAACGGGTCCTTGTCGCCTTTCGGATGTTGCCCAATGCCGAAAATACCGGCCAGGGTGTCCATCTTGTCGGCGATCGCCAGCGAACAGGCCACCAGCGACTCTGGCAGCGCATCACCGGCAAAGCGCGGCTGGTACTGCTCATTCAGCGCAACGGCAACGTCTTCTGCTTCGCCGTCGTGACGCGCATAGTGCATGCCCATCACGCCCTGGGTGTCGGTGAATTCGAAGACCATGTTGGTCATCAGATCACACTTCGACAGCAGGCCCGCACGGGTGGCGTGGTTAACATCGGCGCCAATCTGGCCGGCAACCCAGCCCGCCAGCGTCTGAATACGATCGGTCTTGTCGCGCAGGGTACCCAGTTGCTGTTGGAACAGCACGGTTTCCAGACGCGGCAGGTTATCTTCCAGACGTTTTTTGCGGTCGGTGTTGAAGAAGAACTCGGCATCGGCCAGACGCGGACGCACCACCTTCTCGTTACCGGAGATGATTTGCTGCGGATCTTTGGATTCGATATTGGCCACAAAGATAAAGTTCGGCATCAGTTTGCCCGCGGTGTCATACACCGGGAAATACTTCTGGTCGCCCTTCATGGTGTACACCAGCGCTTCCGCCGGCACCGCCAGGAATTTTTCTTCGAATTTGGCGGTCAACACCACCGGCCACTCGACCAGCGAGGCCACTTCTTCCAGCAGGCTTTCGCTCAGATCGGCCTTGCCACCAAGGGTCGAAGCGGCCAGCTCGGCGTCACGCTTGATCATCGCCTTACGGGTTTCGTAATCGGCGATCACCTTGCCGCGCTCCAGCAGGATCTGCGGATATTGGTCGGCATTGTCGATAGTGAACTCGGCTTCACCCATGAAACGGTGGCCGCGAACAGTGCGGGCAGAATCGATGCCCAGCACGGTGCCCGGGATCAGTTCTGCACCCAGCAGCATCGTCACGGTGTGCACCGGACGCACGAACTGCACCTCGGAATCGCCCCAACGCATCAGTTTCGGGATCGGCAGCTTGGCCAGTGAATTGCTGACCATGCCCGCCAGCAGCGCTTGCGCGGACTGGCCTTTAACGTGGGCGCGATACAGCAGCCATTCACCTTTGTCGGTCGCCAGACGTTCGGCCTGATCGACGGTAATACCACAACCGCGTGCCCAACCTTCGGCCGCTTTGCTTGGCTTGCCTTCGGCGTCAAACGCCTGGGCAATGGCCGGACCGCGTTTTTCGACTTCGCGATCGGCCTGTGCAGCGCTCAGATTAGCCACTTTCAGCGCCAGACGGCGTGGAGCGGCAAACCAGCTCACTTCGCCGTGCTCGAGGTTGGCGCTATCCAGCTCGGCGGTAAAATTCGCGGCAAAAGCTTCTGCCAGTGAACGAAGAGCCTTCGGCGGCAGCTCTTCCGTGCCGATTTCCACCAGGAAAGTCTGTTGAGTCATGGCTGCCTCTTAGCTCTTGTTCTTTTTGCACATTGGGAAGCCCAGCGCTTCGCGAGAAGCGTAGTAGGCCTCGGCAACGGCTTTGGTCAGCGTGCGGATACGCAGAATATAACGCTGACGCTCGGTCACCGAGATCGCCTTGCGCGCATCCAACAGGTTGAAGGTGTGGCCGGCCTTCAGAATACGTTCGTAAGCCGGCAGCGGTAGTGGTTTTTCCAGCGCCAGCAGCGACTGGGCTTCTTTCTCGTACTGCTCAAAGCAGGAGAACAGGAAGTCCACATCGGCGTATTCGAAGTTGTAAGTAGACTGCTCCACTTCGTTCTGGTGGAACACGTCACCATAGGTGGTCACACCCAGCGGGCCGTCGCTCCACACCAGATCGTAGACGCTGTCCACGCCCTGGATATACATCGCCAGGCGTTCCAGACCGTAGGTGATCTCGCCGGTTACCGGTTTGCACTCCATGCCGCCAACCTGCTGGAAGTAAGTGAACTGCGTCACTTCCATGCCGTTCAGCCACACTTCCCAGCCCAGGCCCCAGGCGCCAAGCGTCGGGTTTTCCCAGTTATCTTCTACGAAACGGATGTCGTGAATGGTCGGATCCAGACCCAGCTCTTTCAACGAGCCTAGGTACAGTTCCTGAATGTTGTCCGGTGACGGCTTAATCACCACCTGGAACTGATAGTAATGTTGCAGGCGGTTCGGGTTTTCACCGTAGCGGCCGTCGGTCGGACGGCGGGATGGCTGCACGTAGGCGGTAGCCATAGGCTCCGGGCCCAGTGCGCGCAGGCACGTCATCGGGTGTGAGGTTCCCGCGCCGACTTCCATGTCCAATGGTTGAACGATGGTGCAGCCCTGGCGCGCCCAATAGTCCTGCAGTGTCAGGATCAGGCCCTGAAAGGTCTTGGTATCAAACTTTTGCATGTTGAATTCGCACGCGATACAAGTGGATTTAAATGGGATGCGCCAGTATACCCGTTGACCGTAAGATATACAGCCCGAATCCGGCAACAAGTGCGAATCATCAAAGAAGCGCGTTGTTTTTACGCACTGAAATGGGGCAAATGCGCCCGCATGGCACGGTTTCACGCTGCGGATACATAACGAACCCCTGCCCTCCCTGGCCGCCGAGACTGGCACTAACCTTGCTAGCGTCCTGATAATCAACATTTCAGGAGGTTCGCTGATGACTACCGCCTTAACCGACAGCCGCTATCGCTACCGTATTTTCGCCATGGTGTTCTTTATTGCACTGATCAACTACGTCGATCGCGGTGCGCTTTCCTTCGCCGCCAACGATATCTCCCGTGAATTCAACTTCAACAAGGCCCAGTTGGGTGCCGTACTCGGTTACTTCGGCTTTGGCTATTTGTTTGGTTCGCTGTGCGGAGGCTTTCTGGCCGACCGCGTCGGCACTAAAAAGGTCTGGCTGATCGCCGGGGCACTGTGGTCGCTGCTGGAGATCGCCACCGCCTGGGCGGGTGAACTGGGGGTTGCGCTGTTCGGGGGCTCGGCAATCATGGGTTTCGCCGCACTGCGTATCATGTTCGGTTTTGCCGAAGGGCCGGCCTATGCGCTGATGAACAAAACCATCGCTAACTGGGCACCGCGTAAAGAGCGTGGGTTTTCATTGGGTATCGGGCTGCTTAGCACCCAAGTGGGATCGCTGCTGACCGCACCGCTGGCGGTGGGGTTGCTGCTACTAACCGATGACTGGCGCAGCATGTTTATTTTGCTGGGTTTGTTCTCGCTGCTCGCCATTCTGCTGTTTGCCCGCTTCTTCACCGACACGCCGCAAGAGCATCCGGAGGTCAATGCAGCTGAACTGGCAGCCATCAGCGCCGATCAGGATGCAGACAGCCAGCAACCACGTCTGCCGTGGTGGGCTTTCTTCACCAACCGCACGCTGGTGTTTAACGCCCTGGGTTACTTCTCTTTCCTCTATGTCACCTTTGTGCTGGTCACCTGGGGGCCCAAATACCTGCAAGACACCTTTAATTACGATCTGCACTCGCTGTGGTATGTGGCGATGATCCCGTGGAGTGGTGCCTGTTTCACCGTTCTGCTCGGTGGTCGCATCGCCGACGCGCTGCTGAGACGCTTCGGCAACCTGCGGCTGGCCCGTAATCTGTTTGCGGCAGTCACGCTGCTGCTGACCGGCACCTGCTTCCTGCTGATCCCCTTTATGAGCACGCCGACCGAAATCATTCTGCTGATGACACTGGGTAATGCGCTGAATGCGCTGGTGAATAATGTGTATTGGTCGGTGGTGATCGACGTCACACCGAAGGCTTCAGTAGGCGCCTACAGCGGTATGACGCTGGCGATTGCCAATATTGCCTCGATCACCGCACCGATGCTGAGCGGCTGGCTGGCACAACACCACGGCTATGGCGCCATGTTCTTAGCCACCGCCGTGGTGTCTTTCTGCAGCATGCTGTGCATGACCTTGCTGCAGCCGGAAAGAAAGATCGGGGCCGACAGCTCGCTTGTGAACCATCGTGGTATTCAGCACGCAGCGCAGCGATAACAACAAAACCATGAGGCAAGGATGCCGTCAGATTAACGCATGTCGAGTTAAGTTAATTTTGCTACCCGCCGACAATAGCGAATCTATTATCTACGCGATTGATAACATACCGGCAATAATAGTGCTTATAAAAACATCCTCAGGTGAAACATTGCAGGGATAATTAGTAAACAAACGATGCAAAGATTAAAATAATCATTATCAACAGGAAAGAAACTCTCGATTATAACAAGCATCTATCAATCATTTATCTCTAAGGCTAAAAATTTACTTGCCGACTTGACTCTGTTAGGATTACCTATCGCACATTAACAATGTTGCAAGACGTAATTAAATTTAAAATTCGATTATGGAAGATGTAGAAATGATAGAAGTTTTTGATGTAGATTACAATCTACTGTCGGATAACCGATCGAAAGAATTATTCTCTTTAAGAAAGAGAACATTTAAGGATCGTCTCGACTGGATTGTGAATTGTGAAAACAACATGGAGTTTGACGAGTATGATAACAATCATACTACCTATCTGTTTGGCATGTATGACAACATGGTGATCTGCAGCCTGCGATTTATAGAAACAAAATACAACAACATGATTACCGGAACGTTTAAATCCTATTTTAACAAAATAGATATTCCGGAAGGTAATTACATTGAAGCCAGCAGACTATTTATCGATAAAGAGCGTGTTCAGACGCTGCAACTTCAAAAGAAACCAATCAGTTCTATACTATTCTTATCTATGATAAATTATGCAAGAAATTACGGTTACCAAGGGATCTATGCCATTATTAGCCACCCTATGCTGATTATCTTCCAAAGATCCGGTTGGGAAATATCTGTGGTCGAGCAAGGACAGTCAGAGAAAAACCAGCGTATCTATCTTATTTATATGCCGGTTGACGATCGTAACCAGCAGATATTGATCGATCGCATCAACTTGGCCCATCCTGGCTTAACTCCGGATCGCGACGCCTGGCCATTAGCCTTCCGCGTCAGGCAGCACGGGTCTTATGAGCTGTAGCTCAACGCCTAGCCTGATAGCATGCTTGGCGTTTGTAACCCCCAGTTTTTTGACAGCATTACCAATATGATATTTTATTGTGGTGAGTTTGATCCCCAGGATTAATGCAATCTCCTGATAGGATTTCCCCATGCTTGCCCAGTAAATTATCTCATTCTCTCGCTTCGAGAATATTTCTTTATTATTCATTTTGTCAAAATAGGTGGGGCTATTGATTTCCTTGTAAAACGTAGTGAGTTTATCATGCGTAGTAATTAACAGCATTTGGAGTTTGTCTTGGTTAGACGTTATTCTCTCTTCTATATTATCGTCACAATGCTTATCAATCATGATAGATAGCACCACCAAATTATGATTATGATCGTGCAGCACAAATGTATAGCCATTAACTACATTATAATTTTTCGCCATGTCAAAAATTCTTGGCAGTTTTAACCCTGGGTCAATCATTATATTTTCATCCCAGGAGAAAGGTGTAATGCGACGTGAGGCAGTAATCAGAACAGGATCAATAAACTGATAGTTATTATCTGTATAAAACTCAAACCATTCCGTTCTGTTCGAAATTATCGCAAAATTCGCCGGATTTCTTTTATTCATTATGGCATAGGCGTACTTCACATTACTATATTCGCTAAGTTTAGCTTCCAAATCGTTTTTTATGGAGGTGTTAATAATTTCATTATTGAAGAATGAATTTGACACTCAATCGTCTCCTTGAAAAATGAAAGTCCATCATAAATAAAAAGTATAACATAAAAACGACTTATGGCATAACTGAGAAAGCCGCCAAATAATATGATCCAAAAAGATAATTTAAAACGACACTCAACTTTATTTACACAATAAAGTTAATCACGGTGCGTTAATTTAATTAGATTAAAAGCCTGGCTATCATCACCAGAACACTTGGCAAATCTGGGTAAACAAGGAGAAATTCCGATTATTAACTGCCAAAGCATTCAGATGATTGAAATGTTAATTTTAATAACAAAATAAACAAGGGAGCTACATATCCAGGCAGGCATTACGAGTAAATACGAAGAGAAGCAAACCATTCGCTATCAAGGGCAAAAAACCAATAACTTCCTCACCCCATCAAATGACAGGGTGAAAGAAAGAAATTGACAATCAAAATATAGAAAACAATAATATTTAAATATTATTTCCCTGGTGTTGGCCAAATTGGCTATCTGATCCTGATTCAGGATCAGTTTTTTTTTGTAATGTGTGTCTTGTTTTTCTGGGGTAACAATAAAGTCTTTCAAACTCGAATGATAGTTGTACTAAAGTACAGTCACACGCTGTATTTTCTCATATGGAGAGCGGTGATTACCGCATTATAGCGTTGGTTTCAACCCACCCAGTACCACCAATAAGCCGTAGCAAATCGGTTAATCCCTCATAAATAAACTCGCACTTTTCAGCCATCCATTATCAATATGCTGTCATGCAGATGTCAGGTACGTCATCGCTATAACTGCGATTCATTGCACCAATCTGTATCGGTTACGGGCCCGATCTCAGGGCCCTGAGATAGATATCAACCCATCAGAACCGAGCGCTGACGCCGACGTTATACATAAACTGTTCGCCGCTGCTCAGGCCACCGGTCTGTGAAACGGTGGCGAACGCCGCCACCTGATCGGTCAGCGGCATGTTCGCCCCCAGCGTCACATCCACCCAGTTTTTATCCTGATTGGCGCTGTCGCGGGTGAAAGAGGTTTGTGTGGATTTCAACCCGCCGCCGGCCCGATAAACATCATCACCAAATTGATGCTGATAGCTCACCTCGGCATACGGATTAAACAGGCCAAAGTTGCTGTCCAATCGCCAGCCCAGCGCGCCAATCTGCGAATGGTAGGTCTGGTCGTTAAACCGCATGGCGGTGCTGTCGTTGCCGTCCTCGCTGTAACCGGAGACATTGCTGTAATCCCAGGCGAACTGCGCCATCGGTCCGGTGGTCAGGTAAGAGGTCACCGGGAAGTCATAGCCGGCGGTGACCCGTGCGCCCCACTGTTTACCGTCGGTGCTGCCGGTTTCGGTGCGATTTAACGCCCCAAGCTGCATGCTGCGGCGAATATCATCGTAATCCATCGTCGCGTAATGCAAATCGGCATTCACCCAGCCGTGCTCAAACACATCCAGAGCGGTAAAGGCCGAAAACAGCAGGCCACGCGCCTTATAGTCGTAGCGGCTGGAGGGCTGCTGATCGTCATTGGAGCCGGAAATCAGCGCCCCAATTAACCAACCATCGGTCAACTGGTAATCCACCCCGACCGTCAGATTGTGGGTGGTGGCGTTGCCGTCACCGGCTGCCAGATTGGACGAATAGTCATAGTGTTGCCCGGCATAACCGCCGAACACGCCCAGCGCACCTTGCGGATTATCACCGTTACGTAACTGTTGGAAACGGCTGTCGAGGGTGGCACGGCTGTCGCGCGCCATGGCCGCCGTCGCCTGATTCAGCGCCACCACCTGCGCTGGGCCGTCCAGTACCGCCTGGATGTAATCGGCAATCAGTTGATGTGCCTGCGGGCTGGGGTGGAAATGGTCGGCAAACAGATAGGATTGGCTACTGTCGAAACCTGGCGTGGCAGAACTGCACACGGCGGAAGAGACGCCCGGCGGACAGGCCATACCGGCGGTATTGGTAAAGCCAAACTGCGCCGGGTTGGCAATCGCCTCGCTAAACAGCTTGTTTACGTCGACCCGGACGATATTACCGCTGCCCTGTGCCAGCAGGCGGTCTTCGCTCTGGTTGTAAAAATCGGTCAGTTGCCCGGCCTGAGCACTCAGGTTGTCAAAGGCGGCAATCAACTGTGCCGCAATCGCCTGCTGCACCTGCGGGATGGCACTGCCCTGCGCTGCTGCAGCCGTTAGCGCCTGGTGGATGGCCTGGGTACGCTGGTCGTTATCCGGCGTAGCCAATGAATTAAGGGTGGCATAGGCCGCCTGTACCGCCGCGTTTTGCACCGGGGTCAGCGCCTGCTGGATAATCAGCTCCATCAGTTGCGGAGTAGAGCCAATATTCGGCACCGTCGGGACGATCACCGTGCCGGCACCGGCATTCAGCAAAGAGTGAACCTGCGCTGCGGCGGCCGCGGCACTGTTGTAGGCCACACCCGGCGCGGTTGTCGGATTTAACGCCGCTGCCGCCAGATCGTTGCCGCCAATCCAGTGAATATACAGTCCGTCACCATCAGCCCGACCATTGACCCGATTGAGATAGCCCTGTACCTGATCCTGAGTGTTATCCGCCGGGTTGAGCGCCGGCACGGCCACGCCACCACCGGCGGCATAGTTCTCGCCCCCGTTGTCCGAGGCCACCAGCGCGGCACCGATGCGCTGCGCCAAAACTTCGTCATACAACAGGTGCTTATTGCTGTCGTAGGTAAAGCGGCCATTGTTGCCGGTGTCACTCAGACTGTCGCCAAAGACGTAGAGTTGGTCGTAGGCCAGCACCGGGGTGGTCATACTGCATAATATCGCCACTGCAAGCACCGCCGGGCGGGGCATACTCGTTATTTTTAGAGGCATGAATAGACTCCTGAGAGCCAGCAAATGAAGGAAAACCACTTTTATCATTGGCCTTTTTTTAGTGCCGGCCATCTAGTAAATATTGCTGGCTTTTTCGCCACGTCAAGCCGGCTGATGATAAAACAATCAGGGGCTTGCCAAGTTCACCACTTCGGGCGATGCTTACTGTAAATAAACACAGCACAAGGACAGTCATTATGGTCAATGAACGTTGCGGTTGGGTGACGGCAGATCCGTTATACCTCGAATATCACGACAAGGAATGGGGAGCGCCGACCACCGATGCGCGTGAACTGTTTGAAATGCTCTGTCTGGAAGGACAACAGGCCGGGCTTTCGTGGATCACCGTGCTGAAAAAGCGTGAGAACTACCGTCGCGCCTTCCACAATTTCGATCCTCAGCGGGTGGCAGCGATCAGTGAGCAAGAGGTGGAAACGCTGCTGCAGGACAGCAGCATTATCCGCCACCGGGGCAAAATCGAAGCCATCATTGCCAACGCCAGGGCCTATCTGGCGATGGAGGCCGCCGGTGAAGATTTCGTCAGCTTTATCTGGACCTTTGTCGACGGCGAACCGCTACTCAACCGTTGGCAACAACTGAGCGAGGTACCGGCGAAAACCGAACGCTCGGACGCCATGTCCAAGGCGCTGAAAAAACGCGGCTTCAAATTTATCGGATCTACCACCTGTTATGCCTTTATGCAGGCCAGCGGGCTGGTGAACGATCATCTGACAGGCTGCCTCTGCTACCCAAAGCCATAGCGATCCGCCCTTGCCAGCCGGTCGATTTGCCGCGGCTAATGGCCCTGTGGCTGCCCAGCACCATCGCTGCCCATCCGTTCGTGAAGGAAAGCTACTGGCTGGAAAGCGCAACGCTGGTACGGGAGAACTACCTGCCGCGAGCACACAGTTGGGCGTATTGGCATCAAGGGGAGATCGTCGGCTTTATCAGCGTGTTGGATCAACGCTTTATTGGCGCGCTGTTTGTTGACCAGGCGTTTCACGGCTGTGGCGTCGGTCAGGCACTGATGGCGCATGTCCAACAGCGCTACCCCCGGCTGAGCCTGGAGGTCTATCAGCAAAATCTGCGCGCCTGTGCGTTCTACCACAAGCAGGGTTTCCAGGTGACCCAGCGCCTGTTAAATGAAGAAACTCAAGCCTATACGTTGATCATGAACTGGTCCGCCACCGTTTGATTTTTGTCACTTCTGGCTAAAAACAACGCATCCCGCACCGGGGTGCGTTCAATTCAGAATCCGCTGCATGGTATTCCCCTCCGTTTTGCCGGATAACAGGCGCAGCCCGTGAGCCGCTTATAATTTGTCACGTTTTTTTCCGGAACTGCCGGAGAGGATACGCGTCATAGTAGCGCCGCAATCTGGCATGCCAGGCGGCCACGGTTTTTTTAGCGTCCCCCAGCTTGGACTGACGCACACAGATTTTGATGCCACAAAGGATAAAACATGAAAAAACGCATTGCGATTATTGCCGGCGCGGTGAGCCTGGCGCTCACGCTGTCAGCCTGTACCACCAACCCGTACAGCGGGGAATCTGAAGCCGGTAAATCCGGCATTGGCGCAGGGATCGGCGCGGCATTGGGCGCAGGCGTCGGCATGTTGTCCTCGTCGAAAAAAGACCGCGGCAAAGGCGCACTGATCGGCGCAGCGGCCGGTGCAGCCCTGGGCGGCGGTGCCGGTTATTACATGGACGTGCAGGAAGCCAAACTGCGCGACAAAATGAAAGGCACCGGCGTTAGCGTGACCCGTCAGGGCGACAATATCGTGCTGAACATGCCAAACAACGTCACCTTCGACAGCAGCAGCGCTACCCTGAAACCGGCGGGTGCCAACACCCTGACCGGCGTGGCCATGGTGTTGAAGGAATACCCGAAAACCGCGGTTAACGTGATCGGCTACACCGACAGCTCCGGCTCCCGTGCGCTGAACATGACCCTGTCGCAGCAACGTGCCGACGGCGTTGGCAGCGCGTTGATCACCCAGGGCGTAGCGGCCAACCGCGTTCGCACCTCAGGTGCCGGTCCGGATAACCCGATCGCCTCCAACAGCACCGCTGAAGGCAAGGCACAAAACCGCCGCGTTGAGATCACCCTCAGCCCGCTGCAGTAATCCCGTGCGGGGCGCTATGCCCCGCCGTTTCTGATTCCCCCGGCACTCTGCCATTCAACATTCCGGCTCCGCGTCGGGTGTGTTAGTCTCCTTGGCAATTAACCACAGGGGAGATCGGCTGTGAGCAGTGTTAAGGCAATCCGCGCCTCGGGGCGAGCCACCATCAGCGATGTGGCGAAAACCGCCAAGACCGGTAAAACCAGCGTATCGCGCTATTTGAATGGTGAGCAGCACCTGCTTTCTGACGATCTCAAACAGCGTATTGAACAGGCGATCCTCCAGCTCGACTACCGGCCAAGCCAGATGGCACGCAGCCTGAAGGGCGGACAGACGCGCCTGATTGGCCTGATCATCGCCGATATCACCAATCCCTACTCGGTGGACGTGATGCGCGGCATCGAAGCGGCCTGCCGTCAACACGGCTTTACCCTGCTGGTGTGTAATACCAATAACGAGGTCAATCAGGAGCAGCACTACCTGCAACTGCTCAGCAGTTACCGGGTTGAGGGTATCGTGGTCAACGCGGTTGGCATGCGCGAAGAGGCGCTGTCGACGCTGCAACAATCGATGCTGCCGATGGTGCTGATCGACCGCAAAATTCATGATTTCGCCTGCGACGTGGTCGGCCTCGACAATCACGAAGCGGCGACGATTGCCACGGAACACCTGCTGCAACAGGGTTTCGAAGCCATTCTGTTTCTCAGCGAGCCGATCGGCACGGTCAATACCCGGCTGGAACGGCTACATGCCTTCAACCAAACCATGGCGCAACATGCCGGGCTGTTGGCCGAACAGGCCGAAACACCGCTTAACGACGTTAAGCAACTGGAAGCCGTGATCGGTGACTTCAACGCCCGTCATCGCGGTATGCGCAAGGCAGTGATTTCCGCCAACGGTGCCCTGACCTTGCAGGTGGCGCGCGCCATGCGCCGTCTGGGTATTCAGTGGGGCAGCGATATCGGCCTGTTGGGGTTTGACGAGCTGGAATGGGCCGAACTGGCCGGGGTGGGCATCACCACCCTGAAACAGCCCACCTATCAAATGGGCCATGCGGCGCTTGAGCAACTGGTGCAACGCATTCAGGGCCTGGGTACACCAATCAGCGAACAGATGTTCCCCGGCGAACTGATCGTGCGCGGCTCTACCACCCGATAATTCCCTTCTCTCCGGCAGGAGCGCGGCTTACGGCGCTTCTGCAACGCCCTATTCAGACTATTTTTTGCTCAGGTTCGTGATTGCGATCATATTTTTACATTCTGTCGCTTTCGTCTGGAACCGGTACCATTTAACTTGTGCTTAACAGCAGCGGTGGGAATAACGCCACCTCAGGAGCAAAAAAATGACCAGAGAAATTATCGTGGTGACCGGCGCCTACGGCACCGATACTGTCCAACAGCTCGGCGGCCAGGCCGCTTTACTGCCGATCATCGCCGGTGCAGGCGCCGACGGCGTAGAAATCCGCCGCGAACTGTTTTCTGCCCAGGAGCTACAGAGCCTGCCGGCATTGGCTCAGGCCATCGAACAGCAGCACCTGTTCGTCGTTTACTCCGCACCCGAAGCCCTGTTTACCCCACAGCATACGTTGAACCCCAACCTGCCGGCGCTGCTGGCGGAAGCCCAGACGCTGAATGCGCGCCAGTTAAAATTATCCCTGGGCCACTACCAGCCGGGCTTCGATTTTACCGAACTGAAAGTGGCACTGGAGCAGCATCCGGTCAGCCTGGTGGTTGAAAATGACCAGACCCCTGACTGTGGCATTTTGTCGCTGCTCAATGCCTTTTTCCACGCGGCGGAAGATAACCGTTTGCCGGTCAGCATGACTTTCGATATGGCCAACTGGCACTGGGTGGGGCAAGACGCCTTCGCCGCTGCCGAACGTTTGGCTCGCCACGTCAGCTATGTCCACGTTAAGGCCGCCACCCATGGTCTGCGCGGCTGGCGCGCCGTGGCGCTGGATGACAGTGACGGTAAATGGCGTGAGCTGTTGACCCGCCTGCCACTGGATGCGCCACGCGGCATTGAATTCCCGTTGCAGGGCGACAGTCTGGAAGAAGTGACCCGCTACTACGTTAACCTGCTGCGCGCGGAGTAAAACATCATGAAAATGCTGACAACCGCACATAGCACGCCATTGGACGTCGTCACTCTGGGTGAAGCCATGGCCATGTTTGTGGCAACCCAAACCGGCGACCTAGCGGAAGTGGAAACCTTCACCAAGCGCATTGCCGGTGCCGAGCTGAACGTGGCGATCGGTCTGGCACGTCTGGGCCTGAACGTCGGCTGGGTCAGCCGCGTCGGCAACGACACTTTCGGCCGTTTCACCCTGCAACAATTGAAAAAAGAAGGCATTAACGCCCAGCAGGTGACGGTAGACGGCAATTACCCGACCGGTTTTCAGATCAAATCTAAAACCACCGATGGTACCGATCCCAGTGTGGAGTATTTCCGCAAAGGCTCGGCGGCCAGTCATCTTTCGGCGGACGATTTCAACCGCGATTATTTCGGTTCCGCCCGCCATCTGCACCTGAGTGGCGTGGCCGCGGCCCTGTCCGGCCAGTCGCTGGCGCTGTGTCACCACGCCGCACGTGAAATGCGTGCGATGGGCAAAACCATTTCGTTTGATCCCAATTTGCGTCCGGTGCTGTGGTCCAGCCAACAGGTGATGATCGAGCAGTTGAACAAGCTGGCGTTTGCCGCCGACTGGGTGCTGCCGGGGCTGAAAGAAGGACAAATCCTCACCGGCCAATCAACGCCGGAAGGCATTGCCGATTTTTACCTGGAGCGCGGCGTGCAGGCGGTGATCATCAAAACCGGCCCGGACGGCGCCTGGTTTAAAACCGCAGCCGGCGATCAGGCGGCCGTCGCGGCCGTCAAAGTCAGCAACGTGGTGGATACCGTGGGTGCGGGAGACGGTTTTGCCGTCGGGACCATTAGCGCCCTGCTGGAAGGCAAAACGCTGAAACAGGCGGTGCAACGCGGCAACAAAATCGGCTCGCTGGCGATCCAGGCCATCGGCGACAGTGAAGGTTTGCCGACCCGCGCGGCACTGGCTGAATAAATATAACAAACATAATCGGTTAACCGACTTCTCTGCATGACGTGTACCTCTGGCCCTACAACCAGAACGCGTTGAGAGAACACTGAGGAATCTGAACATGAACAAAGCGACTCTCGCGGCTAAACGCTGGTGGTACATCATGCCCATCGTGTTTATCACCTACAGCCTGGCCTATCTCGACCGAGCCAACTTCAGCTTTGCCTCGGCCGCCGGCATCAATGACGATCTGGGCATCACCAAAGGCATGTCATCGCTGCTGGGTGCGCTGTTTTTCCTCGGCTATTTCTTTTTCCAAATCCCCGGTGCTATCTATGCCGAACGCCGCAGCGTTAAAAAACTGATTTTCTGGTGCCTGATCCTGTGGGGTGCCTGCGCCTCACTGACCGGCATGGTCAGTAATATCCCCATGCTGGCCGCTATCCGCTTTATCCTCGGCGTGGTGGAAGCCGCGGTCATGCCGGCAATGCTGATTTACATCAGCAACTGGTTCACCAAATCAGAACGCTCACGCGCCAATACCTTCCTGATCCTCGGTAACCCGGTAACGGTGCTGTGGATGTCGGTGGTTTCCGGCTACCTGATCCACGCCTATGGCTGGCGTGAAATGTTTATCTTTGAAGGTATTCCGGCGGTGATCTGGGCCTTCTGCTGGTGGGTACTGGCCAAAGACAAACCCGCCCAGGCCAAATGGCTGAACGATGATGAAAAGCTGGCGTTGCAGCAACAGCTGGAAGAAGAACAGAAAGGCATTAAAGCGGTGCGTAACTACGGTGAAGCCTTCCGCTCACGCAACGTGATTTTGCTGTGCGCACAGTACTTTGCCTGGAGTATCGGTGTGTACGGCTTCGTGCTGTGGTTGCCTTCGATCCTGCGCAGCGGCATGCAGATGGGTATGGTGGAAGCCGGCTGGCTGTCGGCGGTGCCTTACCTGGCGGCCACTATCGCCATGATCCTGGTGTCCTGGGCATCGGACAAAATGCAAAACCGTAAGCTGTTCGTCTGGCCACTGCTGCTGATTGGCGCGCTGGCATTCTTCGGCTCCTACGCCGTCGGTGCCAATCATTTCTGGATCTCTTATACCCTGCTGGTGATTGCCGGTGCGGCAATGTACGCCCCTTATGGACCCTTCTTCGCCATCATTCCTGAAATGCTGCCGAAAAACGTCGCCGGTGGCGCCATGGCGCTGATCAACAGCATGGGGGCGCTGGGTTCCTTCTTCGGCTCATGGTTTGTCGGTTACCTGAACGGCGCTACCGGCAGCCCGGCAGCTTCTTATATGTTTATGGCCATTGCCCTGCTGGCGGCGGTGGTGCTGACGCTGGTAGTCAAGCCCGCTCGCAACGAGGCCCAACCACAACTGGCCTGATCTGCCTGAATAACCAGGGTGACGGGCACTGCGCCCTTCACCCTTTTTGCTTTATGTTATGTTGGATCCCCAACGTCCTAATCGTTAGCTTGCTGGAGTTCGTGATGAAGCCTTCTATTGTTTTATACAAAAGCATTCCCGCCGACCTGCGTGAACGACTGGAACAGCACTTCACCGTGCACACCTTCGACGGCCTGAACCCGGAGAACCGCGATGAGCTGCGTCAGGCGCTGCAACAGGCGGAAGGGATAATCGGTTCCGGCGGAAAAATTGATGAGGCCTTCCTGCAGCAGGCACCCAAACTGCGTGCAGCCTCAACCATCTCCGTCGGTTACGACAATTTCGACGTTGACGCGCTTAACGCCCATAACGTGCTGCTGATGCATACCCCGACCGTGCTGACCGAAACCGTCGCCGATACCATCATGAGTCTGGTGCTGGCAACGGCACGCCGGGTAGTGGAAGTGGCCGCGCGGGTGAAAGCCGGCGAATGGCAGGGCAGTATCGGGGCGGACTGGTTTGGCGTCGACGTGCACCATAAAACCATCGGTATCCTCGGTATGGGGCGGATCGGGCTGGCACTGGCACAACGTGCGCACTTCGGTTTCGGCATGCCGGTGCTGTACAACGCGCGCCGCACTCATGAAGAAGCGGAACAACGTTTTAACGCCCGCCGTTGCGATCTGGATACCCTGCTGGCCGAATCCGATTTCATCTGCATTACGCTGCCGCTGACCGATGAAACCTTCCATATGATCAGCCGTGATCAACTGGCGAAGATGAAAAAGAGCGGCATTCTGATCAACGCCGGTCGTGGCCCGGTGGTGGACGAAGCGGCACTGATCGAAGCGCTGCAGAACGGCACTATCCACGCAGCCGGGCTGGACGTGTTCGAAAAAGAACCGTTGGACGTGTCTTCATCGCTGCTGAAGCTGCCAAACGTAGTCGCGCTGCCGCATATCGGTTCTGCGACCCATGAGACCCGCTACGGTATGGCCGAATGCGCCGTCGACAACCTGATTGCCGCATTGACCGGCACAGTCAAAGAAAACTGCGTTAACCCGCAACTACTGAAAAAGTAACTGTCATGGATGCCAGTGGAGTAATAACTGGCATCCATTCAAAATTACCACGCTCTTTTCGGCGGGCGTCTCCGCATATGGAATACCCTGAGAATATGTATTTCATTGTTTTTAATTCTGTACGGGATCAGATAAGGAAAGATTTTCATCACAATTTCCCGGGTTCCCATTACCCTTCCAGCCCTGCCCAGGGCCGGATTGGCTACCAGCAAGTTCACTAAACGAAAAACCTCCCTGGCGAATTGGGTCGCAACCTGAGGACTCTCTTGGTAAAACCAATCGTACTCATCATCAAAATTGCTTGCGGCTTTCCTTAGCCATTTAATTTTCATCGTTATTCATCACCCCCATCCGCTTGAAGCGAGCCTGCATTTCATCGTCAGAAACAAAATCCCCCTTTTCTGCTTCAAGGATTGCCTGTTGAGTTTCAGCAATCTGCCAGGCTTCACGGCTGATGAAATCCCGAATAGCCTGCCCAGCCAGAAAGGATTTTGTTCTGCCGGTCGCCTTAGCCAAGGCTTCAAGCTGTTCACTGAGATCTTCCGGTAGTCGAACAGACATCACGCTCATAGGTCACCTCACACTACAATGTATACATTGTAATATAGATTAAAAAACCACCGAGTGACAGCCCAGGATCTCCCCCTTCCTTCTCCTCCCCCCGAAACTCCCCGCCGGGATGAGGCTATTTTTTCATCATTAGTCACACTGGACATTACCCTACAATAAAAACGCTTCCTGCCACGCGTAAGGAGAGCCATGAAACGCCTGACCCTTCCCCTGCTGATGCTGCTGTCACCGGCGGCAATGGCGAGCTGGACGCTGCAAAGCTTCCCGGCCTTTGACGAATCCGCCAGCGGCCTGTTCACCAGCCACGCCACCTTGCCCAAGGGCGAACTGCCGCTGAAGATTTACCAGGACCAACAGTGCTGGCAGCCAACGGCCACGGCCAAACTGAATCAAACCCTGTCGCTGCAGTCCTGCGGCGATAATCCGCCGGTTAACTGGCGGCTGTTCCGCGCCGGTGAATACCAGGTGCGTATCGATACCCGCAGCGGAACGCCGACGTTGCAGCTCAGCCTGAAAACAGCGCCGGAAACCGCCACCGCTTCGGTGGCACACACCTGCCAACGCTGGGACGGCAAGCCGCTCACGCTTGACGTTTCGGGCACCTTTGCCGAAGGCGAAACGCTGCGTGATTTCTATTCTGGCCAAACGGCGAAGGTCAGCCAGGGCAAAGTCACCCTGCAACCCGCCGCAGGCAGCGGAGGATTACTGTTGCTGGAGTCGGCAAGCAGCGAGAAAGCCGCCCCGTTCAACTGGCACAACGCCACCGTCTACTTCGCCCTGACCGACCGCTTTGAGAACGGCAACCCGGCCAATGACCACAGCTACGGCCGCCGCAGTGACGGCATGCAGGAAATAGGCACCTTCCACGGCGGCGATCTGGCCGGCCTCACTCAAAAGCTCGATTACCTGCAACAGCTCGGCGTCAATGCGCTGTGGATCAGTTCACCGCTGGAGCAAATCCACGGCTGGGTCGGTGGCGGCACCAAGGGTGACTTCCCGCATTACGCCTATCACGGGTACTACGCGCTGGACTGGACCCGACTCGATGCCAACATGGGCAGCGAGCAGGATCTGCGCAAGCTGGTTGAGCAGGCGCACCAGCGCGGGATCCGCATTCTGTTTGACGTGGTAGTCAATCATGTCGGTTACGCCACGCTGGCGGATATGCAGACCTTCCAGTTCGGCTCGCTGTATCTGAAAGGCGCGGAGATCGAAAAAACGCTGGGTAAAAACTGGGGGGACTGGCGACCGGCGGCAGGCCAAAACTGGCATAGCTTCAATGATTACATTAACTTCAGCGATAAGGCCGGTTGGGACGCCTGGTGGGGCAAAAACTGGATCCGCACCGATATCGGCGACTACGATTCGCCGGGCTATGACGACCTCACCATGTCGCTGGCCTTCCTCCCGGACATCAAAACTGAAGCGCCCGGTGCCAGTGGGTTGCCGCTGTTTTATCGCCACAAACCCGATAGCGCCGCACAGGACATTGCCGGTGCCACTACCCGTGACTACCTGACCACCTGGCTCAGTCAATGGGTTCGCGACTACGGCATTGACGGCTTCCGCGTCGATACCGCCAAGCACGTTGAGAAACCGACCCTGGCGCTGTTGAAGCAGCGTGCCACGGCGGCGTTGGCCGAGTGGAAAGCTGCCCATCCGCAGCAGGCGCTGGATAACGCCCCGTTCTGGATGACCGGCGAAGCCTGGGGACATGGCGTGATGAAAAGCGACTATTACCAGAACGGTTTCGACGCGATGATCAATTTTGATTTCCAGGATCAGGCGTCGCAGGCTCTGGCCTGCTTCTCCAGCATCGATGCCACCTATCAACAGATGGCCGACAAGCTACAGGATTTCAACGTGTTGAGTTATATCTCCTCGCACGATACCCGGCTTTTCTTCGCCAGCGATGCCAAAGGGTCGCTGCCGCTACAACAACGCGCCGCCGATCTGCTGCTGCTGGCCCCCGGTGCGGTACAGATTTACTACGGTGATGAAAGTGGCCGTCAGCTTGGCCCGACCGGTTCGGATCCGCTGCAGGGTACCCGTTCCGACATGAACTGGAGCGAACTGCAGGGCAACAAAGCTCCCCTGCTGGCCCACTGGCAGCGTCTGGGACAATTCCGCGCCCGCCATCCGGCGATAGGTGCCGGCACCCAGCAGTCGCAGCAAACGTCGCACTATTACGCCTTCAGCCGCCGGCTCGGCGACGATAAGGTGATGGTGGTGTGGGCCGGCGATCGGTCAGATTAATTCAGCGGAATATGCTGTTAAATAACCATCGGGTGAAATTTACTCCCGGTGGTTGTTTTGTGAACCGCATTGCACCGAAAATTGTCTGGCGGTATGGTGGGGGATTACCTGCTAAAAACAATACAGCTGCACCTATGACTTTTTCACTTTTCGGCGACAAATTTACCCGTTACGCGGGCATTACCCGTTTGATGGATGACCTGAACGAAGGCCTGCGCACCCCCGGTGCCATCATGCTTGGCGGCGGTAATCCGGCGCAAATTCCAGAGATGGAAAGCTACTTCAAACAGCTGTGTCAGGAGATGCTCGACCAGGGCAAACTGACCGAGGCACTGTGTAACTATGACGGCCCGCAGGGCAAAGACGCCCTGCTGAAAGCGCTGGCCAAATTGCTGCGCGACGAGCTGGGCTGGCAGATCTCACCACAGAATATTGCACTGACAAATGGCAGTCAGAGCGCGTTTTTCTACTTGTTTAATCTGTTTGCCGGTCGCTATGCCGACGGCAGCCGCCGTCGCGTGTTGTTCCCGCTGGCACCGGAATATATTGGCTATGCCGATGCCGGGTTGGACGAAGGGCTGTTTGTCTCGGCCAAGCCCAACATCGAACTGCTGCCGGAAGGCCAGTTCAAGTATCACGTTGATTTCGAACACCTGAACATCGGCGATGATATCGGCATGATTTGCGTATCACGCCCGACTAACCCCACCGGCAACGTGATCACCGACGAAGAGCTGATGAAGCTCGATCGGTTGGCGCAACAGCGCAATATTCCGCTGGTGATCGATAACGCCTATGGCGTGCCCTTCCCCGGCATTATCTTCAGCGACGCGACGCCGCTGTGGAACCCTAACATCATTCTGTGCATGAGCCTGTCGAAACTCGGCCTGCCCGGCTCACGCTGCGGCATTGTGATCGCCGATGAGAAGACCATCAGCGCCCTGACCAACATGAACGGTATCATCAGCCTGTCACCGGGCAGCATCGGGCCGGCGATGGCCACGGAAATGATTGAACGCGGTGACCTGCTGCGGTTGTCAAACGAGGTGATCCGCCCGTTTTACAAGCAGCGTGTCGAGCACACTATCGAGATTATTCGCCGTTACCTGTCGCCGGAGCGCTGCCTGATCCATAAACCGGAAGGGGCGATTTTCCTCTGGCTGTGGTTCAAGGATCTGCCGATCACTACCGAACTGCTGTATCAGCGCCTGAAAAAACGCGGCGTGCTGATGGTGCCGGGCCACTACTTCTTCCCGGGGCTGGAACACGAATGGCCGCATACCCATCAGTGCATGCGGATGAACTACGTGCCGGATCCGGAGAAGATTGAGCGTGGCGTGGCAATTCTGGCGGAAGAGATCGAACGTGCGCACCAGGACGCAGGCTGATCGTTGAGATGGGGCGCACGCGTGAACTGACCCCTTGAGTTACAGCTCCCAATGCGCTATTAACAGAAATAAAATTGACAGTGCCAGGAT
>NZ_MCGS01000069.1:0-1153 GCF_002607755.1 Serratia sp. BW106 | reverse complement strand
TTTTCGAGCTAACTTCTTTTTGTCTTTTCACGATGGCTCCTGTAATTTTGTACATATGAAACGCGCATACAAATACCGATTCTATCCAACAGCCGATCAGGTTGAGCTTTTGGCTCAAACGTTCGGCTGTGTGCGTTTTGTCTATAATTCAATCCTTCGCTGGCGTACTGATGCTTACTATGAGCGCCAGGAGAAGATCGGCTATCTGCAAGCTAATGCGCGGTTAACCGCGCTTAAAAAAGAGCCTGAATGCGCATGGCTCAATGACGTTTCCTGTGTCCCCTTGCAACAATCGCTACGCCACCAACAGACGGCCTTTTCTCACTTTTTTGCAGGTCGGGCTAAATATCCAGCATTCAAAAGCAAACGCCACAAACAGGTCGCTGAATTGACCGCCAGCGCGTTTAAATATCGTGATGGCAAGCTGCATATGGCTAAGAGCAAAGCCCCATTGGACGTGCGCTGGAGCCGTGAACTCCCATCCGTGCCGTCAACCGTCACTATTTCCAAAGATGCAGCCGGACGATATTTCGTTTCCTGTCTGTGCGAGTTTGAACCTGTATCACTGCCCATTTCCGCTAAAACCGTGGGCATTGATGTGGGCTTAAAGGATTTGTTCGTTACTGACACTGGATTTAAACAAGGCAATCCCCGCCATACCGCTAAATACGCGGCTCGCCTGGCGCGACTTCAGCGCCGTTTAAGCAAAAAAGCGAAAGGTTCGAAAAACCGCGCTAAAGCCCGCTTGAAGGTGACCCGACTCCACGCGAAAATTGCCGATTGCCGCAGGGATAACTTGCACAAGTTGTCCCGCAAACTGATTAACGATAACCAAGTTGTTTGCGTTGAATCCCTGAAAGTGAAGAACATGATCCGCAACCCTAAGCTTTCGAAAGCGATAGCCGATGCAAGCTGGGGCGAGTTTGTGCGCCAGCTCGCATACAAGGCTGAATGGGGCGGGCGTTCACTGGTCGCCATTGCCCCGTATTTCCCGTCCTCAAAGCGTTGTAGTTGTTGCGGCTTCACCATGAAAAAATTGCCTCTTGATGTTCGTAAATGGAATTGTCCGGAATGCCAGACAAGCCATGACCGTGACATTAATGCGGCACGGAATATAAAAGCTGCCGGGCTGGCAGCGTTAGCCCACGGAGAG
>NZ_MCGS01000068.1:0-7643 GCF_002607755.1 Serratia sp. BW106 | reverse complement strand
CATCTTAAGTGAACGGTGTTACGCAATGCGGGGTTTCTTATTGCAGCTCAGCTTACATGAAGACCATGTAAACCACGCCCGCCACGATAAAGCGATAGATGGCGAACGGCACAAACGAGATGCGTTTGATCAGCGACAGGAAGGTCTTGATCGCGATCAGCGCTACCACGAAGGCAGTGGCAAAACCGACTGCAAACATCGGTAAATCGCCCATCGTCAGGAAGTGCAGACTCTTGTACAGATCCAGTGCACTGGCACCAATCATCATCGGCACAGCCAGAATGAAAGAGAACTCCGCAGCCGCGTAACGGTTCACACCCACCAGCATGCCACCGGCAATGGTGGAACCTGAGCGGGAGAAGCCCGGCCACAACGCCAGACACTGGAAGCAACCAATCATAAACGCCTGGCGATAAGTAATATCATCCAGCCCTTCTGCACTTGGTTTTTTCGGCTTGAACCATTCCGCTGCCAGCAGCAGGAAACCGCCGACCACCAGCGCATACATGACGTTTTTCGGTGCAAACAGCGACTTGATAAAGTCATGGAGCAGCAGCCCCAATACTACCGCCGGGATCATCGCCAACAGAATATGACCCAGTTTCAAATGGCCCGTGGTTTTACCTTCGTGTTCGACCGGCTTACCACCAAAATGAATGCCGATCAGCCCGAACAAGCGACGCCAGAACATCACTACCACCGCCAGAATCGACCCCAGCTGAATGATCACCTCAAAGGTTTTGGCCTTATCGCCGGTAAAACCTAGCCACTCGCCGACAATGATCATGTGCCCGGTAGAAGACACCGGTAAAAATTCAGTTAACCCTTCGACCACCCCAAGAACAAACGCAATAAACAGTGAATGCATGTCCGCCATGTGCTTCGATCACCCTATAAATTTACGGCTATAAACATAAAAAAGCGGCAGTGTTCAATACATTGCCGCTAAAACAATTCTCAGGTTCAGACCAGGTTAACGGTCTTAAGTTGCACAAGAATGACAGAACGTCACACCGGCCGGGTGCCACGTTCAATGATCACCCCAACCCGGCTGGCATGTGCAACCGCGCCCGGTTTGCTGACCTTAATACGGACCCACGGGGAATTGAAGCGCTGGAGTAATATTTCAGATATTTCCTCTGCAACCCGCTCCACCAACGCAAAGCGATTGGGTTCCACGTGCTGGATGATGGCTTCACTGATATCGGCGTAGCTCAGGCAGTCATTCACATCGTCACTGGCGGCGGCCTGGCGGTTGTCCCAACCCATTTCGATATCGAACACCAGCTTCTGGCGAATGTTTTGTTCCCAGTCATAAACGCCAATGGTAGTAATTACGGTAAGCTCTTCTATAAATACGATATCCATCACGTCATTCTCTGTTTTTGGCCTTGCCGGATACCACTTCCAGCGGAATATGAGTATTATCCATATATGTTGAGAGTAAAACGACCCTTATTAAACGGAACCGCGTTATGAGTGCTACCGCGCTTGGCATGATTATCTTCGCGTATCTGTGTGGCTCAGTTTCCAGTGCGATCCTGGTTTGCCGGATCGCCAGGCTGCCCGATCCGCGTGAAAATGGCTCAGGGAATCCAGGAGCGACCAACGTCCTGCGCATCGGCGGTCGCGTCGCTGCGGCGGCGGTGTTGGTATTCGATATTCTCAAAGGGATGCTGCCGGTCTGGCTGGCATACAAACTTGATGTCCCGCCGCTGTATCTCGGCCTGACGGCGATTGCCGCCTGCCTGGGGCATATCTACCCGGTGTTCTTCCACTTCCGCGGCGGTAAAGGCGTGGCGACGGCGTTTGGTGCCATAGCGCCGATCGGCTGGGATCTTACCGGCCTGATGACCGGTACCTGGCTGCTGACCGTATTGCTCAGTGGTTATTCCTCGCTGGGTGCGATTATCAGCGCGCTGATTGCTCCGTTCTACGTCTGGTGGTTCAAACCACAATTCACCTTCCCGGTAGCGATGCTGTCGTGTTTGATCCTGATGCGGCACCACGACAATATTCAGCGCCTGTGGCGTGGCCAGGAAGGGAAAATCTGGAGTGTCTTCCGCAAGAAGAAAACCGACGCGGCAGGGTCGGAGCAGGAAGAAGAGAAGAAAGAAGAGTAATTAAATAGGCCGGAGAGCTCCGGCCTTTCGACTATTTATACTGCAGGCAATTCAGCCAGCGGCCAACGCGGTCGCACCGAAACGCTCAGTTCCGGATTGGCACCGCTCTGCAACCGCACCAGACCCGCATAAGCGATCATCGCGCCGTTATCCGTGCAGAATTCCGGACGGGCATAGAACACCTCACCGCCGCGTTTGCGCATCATTTCCGCCATTTTGGTCCGTAGCGTACGGTTGGCACTGACGCCGCCAGCCATCACCAGTCGTTTGAAACCGGTTTGCTCCAGCGCGCGTTTGCATTTGATTGCCAGCGTATCGACCACCGCATCCTCAAACGCCCGGGCAATGTCCGCACGCGTTTGATCGTCATTCCCATTGGAGCGAATGGTGTTGGCGGCAAAGGTCTTCAGCCCGGAGAAGCTGAAATCCAGCCCCGGACGATCGGTCATCGGCCGCGGGAAGGTGAAACGGCCCGCGGTACCCTGCTGTGCCATTTTCGACAACATTGGCCCGCCGGGATAGTCCAGCCCCAGCAGCTTGGCAGTTTTATCGAAGGCTTCACCCGCCGCATCGTCGACCGACTCGCCCAGCAGTTGGTATTGGCCAATGCCGGTCACGCTGATCAACTGGGTATGGCCGCCGGAAACCAGCAGCGCGACAAACGGGAACGCCGGTGGATTATCTTCCAGCATCGGTGCCAGCAGGTGGCCTTCCATGTGGTGCACCGGTACGGCCGGCACGCCCCAGGCAAACGCCAGCGCACGGCCAATGGTCGCGCCGACCAGCAACGCCCCCACCAGGCCGGGCCCGGCGGTATAGGCAACGCCGTCGATATCGGCCGCGGTCAGGTTCGCTTCCTTCAATGCCGCCTGAATCAAGGGCACGGTTTTACGCACATGATCGCGGGAAGCCAGTTCCGGCACCACGCCGCCGTAGTCGGCATGCAGCTTCACCTGGCTATACAATTGATTCGCTAATAAACCGGCCTGATCGTCATACACTGCAATTCCGGTTTCATCGCAGGAGGTTTCTATACCCAGTACTCGCATTACATTTCCCATCATTCACGTGCGGCCGTCAGTTTAGCACAATCAGGCCTGTTTACCGCCAGCGCGGCGCATCTTGTCAGCCACATTGGGCTATGTTGATGATTCCAGCCATAAATGCCTATTTGATTAAAAACGAGCATTTTTTTCTGATTAGTCTATAATCAGCGCCCGATGCAAAATTGCGCATGTTTTACCAGGGTGGCCGCAGGTTTCAATTTGCTGTGGTGCTTTACAAAGCAGCATCCGTTGAAGTAAAATTCCGCACCATTTTGAAATTGCTGGCGCTTGGCCAGCAGCAAACCGAATTTTATTGAGGTGAGAGGCACATGCCTGTAATTAAAGTACGTGAAAACGAGCCATTTGACGTTGCTCTGCGTCGTTTCAAACGCTCTTGCGAAAAAGCAGGCGTTTTAGCTGAAGTTCGTCGTCGCGAGTTCTATGAAAAACCGACTACCGAACGTAAACGCGCTAAAGCTTCTGCTGTGAAACGTCACGCGAAGAAACTGGCTCGCGAAAACGCACGCCGCACTCGTCTGTATTAATTCTTCGGGGGTAACCCCGCCGCGTGAATTTCTGATTTTAAAAATCGCGCAGACCGAGTAGTTGCATACGAAGGCCGTGCTTTCCGAAAGGAATGCGCGGCTTGTTCTCGTTTATAGGCTAGTGAAGTAAGGGCTTATGGCTGGACGAATTCCGCGTGTATTTATCAATGACTTGCTGGCTCGCACCGACATCGTCGATCTGATCGATGCCCGGGTAAAGCTCAAGAAGCAGGGCAAGAACTACCACGCGTGCTGTCCGTTCCACCACGAAAAAACGCCTTCATTTACCGTTAATGGCGAAAAGCAGTTTTATCACTGTTTTGGTTGTGGTGCGCACGGTAACGCCGTCGACTTTCTGATGAATTACGACCGACTTGAGTTTGTCGAAACCATCGAAGAGCTGGCAACCATGCACGGACTGGAAGTGCCTTACGAGGCGGGCTCCGGACCGACACAAATCGAACGTCATCAGCGCCAAAGCCTGTATCAACTGATGGAACAGCTCAGTGCGTTCTATCAACAGTCACTGCATCAATCTTCCGGTACGCCGGCGCGTGATTATCTGCAACAGCGCGGGTTGAGTGACGATGTTATCCGCCATTTTGCCATAGGCTTTGCTCCTGCCGGTTGGGATAATGCCTTAAAGCGTTTTGGTCGCGACGCCGACAGCCGTAGTGCATTGAACGATGCCGGCATGCTGGTGACTAACGATCAAGGGCGCTCGTACGATCGTTTCCGTGAACGCGTGATGTTCCCTATTCGCGACAAACGCGGGCGAGTGATCGCCTTTGGCGGGCGCGTGCTGGGTGACGGCATGCCGAAATACCTGAACTCGCCGGAAACTGAAGTATTCCACAAGGGTCGTCAATTGTACGGCCTGTATGAAGCGCAGCAGAACCACCCTACCCCGCAGCGTTTGCTGGTAGTGGAAGGCTATATGGACGTGGTGGCGTTGGCACAATACGGCATTGATTATGCCGTCGCCTCGCTCGGAACCTCAACGACGGCTGAACATATTCAGCTGCTGTTCCGCGCCACCGACAACGTGGTCTGTTGTTATGACGGTGACCGAGCCGGCCGTGAAGCGGCCTGGCGCGCACTGGAAACCGCACTGCCCTATCTGAATGACGGGCGTCAGCTGCGGTTTATGTTTTTGCCTGATGGCGAAGACCCGGACACATTGGTACGCAAAGAAGGCAAAGAGGCCTTCGAACAGCGAATGGAGCTGGCGCAGCCGCTTTCCACTTTCCTGTTCGAAACCCTGATGCCACAGGTCGATCTGAGCAGCCCGGACGGTCGCGCCAAGCTGAGCACGCTGGCACTGCCGCTGATTACTCAGGTGCCGGGCGAAACGTTGCGCTTGTACCTGCGACAACAGCTCGGCAGCAAGCTTGGCCTGCTGGATGATAGCCAGCTCGACAAGCTGATGCCCAAACAGGCTGAAAATGCGAATACCTACCAGGCGCCCCAGCTAAAACGCACAACCATGCGTATACTAATAGGGTTACTGGTACAAAATCCGCAACTGGCTACACTTATCCCTTCACTCGAGGGATTAGAGCAGACCAAACAGGCCGGTTTACCGCTGTTTGTCGAGCTGGTGCAGACCTGTTTAGCGCAGCCGGGCCTGACTACCGGCCTGTTGTTGGAGCAGTATCGCGACAACAAATTGAGCCAGCAACTTGAAACCTTGGCGACATGGAACCATATGATCGTTGAGGAAAGGGTCGAACAGACCTTTTTGGATACCTTGGCCAGCCTTTATGACTCGGTACTGGAGCAACGGCTGGAGACATTGATCGCCCAGGCCAGAACGCACGGCCTCAGCCCGGAAGAACGTGAAGAAGTCCGTTCTCTTAACCAAGTGCTAGCGAAGAAAAACTGAATACTTAAACGGCTTAAGTGCCGATAAATGCGAGGGCAGAGCCCTGCAATATGCCGCCACAGTGGGCCGCGGCAACAACAAAAACGCCCCAAATGCTATTGTTGGCGGTTTCGCCGACCGACACCAACCCCAATACTCTGAAGTGTGGATACCGTCTTATGGAGCAAAACCCGCAGTCACAGCTAAAGCTACTTGTCACCCGTGGTAAGGAGCAAGGCTATCTGACCTATGCTGAGGTCAATGACCATCTGCCGGAAGATATCGTCGACTCCGACCAGATCGAAGACATCATCCAGATGATTAACGACATGGGCATCCAGGTGCTGGAAGAAGCACCGGACGCCGATGACCTGATGCTGGCCGAGAACACCACCGACACCGATGATGATGCGGCGGAAGCGGCTGCTCAAGTGTTGTCCAGCGTTGAGTCTGAAATTGGCCGTACCACCGACCCGGTGCGCATGTACATGCGCGAAATGGGGACCGTTGAACTGCTGACGCGCGAAGGCGAAATCGACATCGCCAAGCGTATTGAAGACGGCATCAACCAGGTTCAGTGCTCCGTTGCCGAGTACCCGGAAGCCATCACCTATTTGCTGGAGCAGTACGATCGCGTCGAAGCGGGCGAAGCTCGCCTGTCCGACCTGATCATCGGCTTCGTCGATCCTAATGCGGAAGAGGACATCGCTCCTACCGCGACGCACGTCGGTTCTGAGCTGTCGACCGAAGAGCAGAAAGACAACGACGAAGAAGATGACGAAGAAGAAGAAGAAGACGACAACAGCATCGATCCAGAGCTGGCTCGTCAGAAATTCTCCGACCTGCGCGATCAGTATGAAGCGACGCGTGTTGTCATCAAAAAGAACGGCCGCAGCCACGCCAGCGCAGCAGAAGAAATTCTGAAGCTGTCTGAAGTGTTCAAGCAGTTCCGCCTGGTGCCAAAACAGTTCGACTTCCTGGTCAACAGCATGCGCATCATGATGGACCGCGTTCGTACTCAAGAACGTATCATCATGAAGCTGTGCGTTGAACAGTGCAAAATGCCGAAGAAAAACTTCGTTACCCTGTTCTCCAGCAATGAAACCAGCGATACCTGGTTCGCAGCCGCACTGGCAATGGCCAAGCCATGGTCAGAAAAGCTGAAAGACGTCGCGGATGACGTCCAGCGCAGCCTGCAGAAACTGCGTCAGATCGAAGAAGAAACCGGCCTGACCATCGAGCAGGTGAAGGACATCAACCGTCGTATGTCTATCGGTGAAGCGAAAGCCCGCCGTGCGAAGAAAGAGATGGTTGAAGCCAACTTGCGTCTGGTTATTTCTATCGCCAAGAAATACACCAACCGCGGTCTGCAGTTCCTGGATCTGATCCAGGAAGGCAACATCGGTCTGATGAAAGCGGTAGACAAGTTTGAATACCGTCGTGGTTATAAGTTCTCAACTTACGCCACCTGGTGGATCCGTCAGGCTATCACCCGCTCTATCGCCGACCAGGCGCGTACCATCCGTATTCCGGTGCATATGATTGAGACCATCAACAAACTCAACCGTATTTCGCGCCAGATGCTGCAAGAGATGGGCCGCGAGCCGACGCCGGAAGAGCTGGCTGAACGCATGCTGATGCCGGAAGACAAAATCCGCAAAGTGCTGAAGATCGCCAAAGAGCCGATCTCCATGGAAACGCCAATCGGTGATGATGAAGATTCACACCTGGGCGATTTCATCGAGGATACCACCCTCGAGCTGCCGCTGGATTCTGCTACCTCGGAAAGCCTGCGCTCTGCAACGCACGACGTCCTGGCTGGCCTGACCGCCCGTGAAGCGAAAGTGCTGCGTATGCGTTTCGGTATCGATATGAACACTGACCACACCTTGGAAGAAGTGGGCAAACAGTTCGACGTTACCCGTGAGCGTATTCGTCAGATCGAAGCCAAAGCGCTGCGTAAACTGCGTCACCCAAGCCGTTCCGAAGTGCTGCGTAGCTTCCTGGACGACTAAGGTTTAGCTGCTTGCAAAAAACCCCGGCTCGCCGCAATGCCGTTCACTTA
>NZ_MCGS01000067.1:0-9598 GCF_002607755.1 Serratia sp. BW106 | reverse complement strand
TGCCGGAGGATATTTATTTGGCGCTTCGCTTACGCCATGCTGACAATCTGAATAGAAAAAACTATGTTAACATTCGCGGCGGGCGTTGTTTACTTTCAGAACAACCAGGATCAAGAGTCAATTTGGTGAATCTCTCTGCTTTTCTTCGGCTGGCATTATTGGCAGCAGGCGTGACGCTGTTAACCGGCTGCGGCAGTATTATCAGCCGCACAGTACCGGGCGCCGGCCACGGCCATCAATATTACCCGGGTGTGCAATGGGATCTGCGCGATACGCCCTGGCGTTATGTCACGGTGATCGATGTGCCGCTGTCGATGGTGGTAGATACCTTTATGCTGCCGTTTGATGCGCAGCACGGGCCTTACGAATAAGCCTGGTCCCGGGTGGCAAACACCAGCAGTTGGTATCCATGCGGGCCGCAGTGGAAGGGAGCCAGCACCGTCATCTTCAATCCCTGCTGATGGGCCGCCAGTGAGTGCGGGTTGCTGTCGTCAATAAACAGAGCGCCAACGTCGAATTCCTCCCGGGTGTGTGCCTTGACGGCGGCGAACAGTTGCTTCAGCACGCCTTTGCCACGCCAGGCGGTATCCAGACACACCGGGCCATACATAAACACCCGCTGTTCATTCAACGGTTGCCCGTTGAACGACTCGCCGGCAAGTTTTTCCAGCATGGCATCCACCACCGGCGGGCGGGGCTGCGCGTCCGTGGTCATCAGGCAAACAAAACCGGCCAACGCCCGATCTTCAACCGCCACCAGAATACCCAGACCCTGGTTAATGCGGGTTAATTGGGCTTCGTTCATACTCGAAACGATAAAACCCTGACGTTTCTGGCTGTCGCTTAAATTGGCCGGGGTATTTTGTGTTTGCAACTGCAGAATGGCGGGGTAATCCTCGGGGCGTGCCTGGCGGATAATCATGATGCCTCTCTGAAAATGATGGGGAGTTTATGGGCGGGAAGTTTCGCTCCCGCCCGCTATCATTCAACGTTCATCCCACTCGTCGGCGGCGGTTTGGCCCTCTTCGGTATCCAGTGGGGGATCGAGTTGGAAATCCCCTTCTTCCCACTCGTGCAGCGTGTTTTCCTCGATCCATTCGGCGCTGATTTCGACTTCGTCATAATCACCGTCGAAAATGGCCTGTGCGGCGGCACCGCTGCGTAACGTCAGACACTCGACCGATTCCCCTTCTTGCTCAAAGAACTCGGCCTGCCACAGGATATCACCATCCTGCATCACGTACTTTTGCAGATTGAACTGTTGTGGCACCGGCGGTTGATCATCGTTACCGCTTTCGGCGGACTCAATAAATTCCTCGCGCGCTGCTTCAATTGCTTCTTCCAGGGTTGCATACAGGCTCATGGTTATCTCCAGTAGTGAGGGTAACGAAAGGATTTTGGCCGTGCCAAAACGCCATGACTGACATCAAAAGTAATTGTTGCTGCACTGGCGCAGGATGCAAATTTTTTTGTTGTCCGTTTCGCGACGATGGTTGTCCGCCAGGCGGGAGCAGGTCATCTTCCGGCAGGAAATAATAAGGCATCGCTTATGACAGCCCAGGAGATCGCCATGTTAGCCAACCCTTCAATCAAATATCGTCCTTTCCCGCCGGTGGTATTGCCGGAGCGTCAATGGCCCGGTCGTACCCTGCAGCAGGCGCCGCGTTGGTGCTCCAGCGATCTTCGTGATGGCAATCAGGCGCTGGCGGAGCCGATGGATAACGACCGTAAGCGCCAGTTCTACCAACTGCTGTTGCAGTGTGGGTTTAAAGAGATTGAGGTGGCGTTTCCTTCGGCGTCGCAAACCGACTTTGATTTTGTTCGCTCATTGATTGATGAGCAACTGATCCCGAACGACGTCAGCATTCAGGTCTTGACCCAGTCGCGTGATGACCTGATCGATCGCACCTTTGAGGCATTGCGGGGGGTGCCACGAGCTATTGTGCATTTGTATAACGCCACCGCGCCGATGTTCCGTGAAATTGTGTTTAAGCAGGATAAGGCGGCAACGGTGGCGCTGGCGGTCAATGGGGCGCTGCGTATTCGCCAGCAGTGCGAGCAGCAGCCGGAGACCGCCTGGACCTTTGAGTATTCGCCGGAGACCTTCTGCTTTACCGAGCTGGAGTTTGCGCTGGAAATTTGCGAAGCGGTAGCGGATGTCTGGCAGCCTGGCCCCGGGCGGCCGATGATCATCAACCTGCCGGCGACGGTAGAAGTCAGTACACCGAACGTTTACGCCGACCAGATTGAATGGTTTTGCCGTCGCTTCAGTCAGCGAAATCGGGTGACAATCAGCGTGCATCCGCATAACGATCGCGGTACCGGAGTCGCCTGCGCCGAACTGGCGATGCTGGCCGGCGCCGATCGGGTGGAAGGCTGCCTGTTCGGTAACGGTGAGCGCACCGGCAATGTTGACCTGGTGACGCTGGCGCTCAATCTGTATACCCAGGGTATTGCGCCGGGGCTGGACTTTAGCCAGTTGAAGCAGGTGGTAGAGGTGGTCGAGCAATGCAACCAACTGCCGGTGCACCCACGTCACCCTTATGCCGGTGAACTGGTTTTCACCGCCTTTTCCGGCTCTCATCAGGATGCGATCAAAAAGGGGTTCGCCGCCCAGCAGCAGCGACAGGATGGCCTGTGGCAGGTGCCTTATCTGCCGCTCGATCCGGCGGACGTCGGCTGCAGTTATGAAGCGGTGATCCGGGTTAACAGCCAGTCGGGTAAAAGTGGGGCGGCCTGGCTGCTGGAACAGAACCATGGATTGTCGTTACCCCGCGGGCTGCAGATTGATTTCAGCAAAGTAGTGCAGCGATCCACCGACGGCAGCGGCAAAGAGATGACCACCGCCGAGTTGTGGCGGCTGTTTCGCCTCAGTTATGGCCTGGTCGAGCAACCGCGCTTGCAATTGCTGAGCTATCAGACCGAGAGTCACAGCGTCGAGGCCTACAGCTTCAGTGCCCGGGTGTTGTTCGAAGGGCAACAGCAGCGGTTGCTGGGCGTAGGGAACGGCCTGTTGTCCAGTGCCGTGGATGCGCTGCGTCAGAGTTTTGGACTGAATCTGGCGATAGAGGACTACCACGAGCATACATTAGGGCATCAGAGCCACAGCCGCGCCGTAGCCTACATTCGTTGTACGCTGGCGCACGGTGAGGCGGCTTATGGCGTGGGCATCGACGTCGATTCCGCCAGTGCCTCGTTGCAGGCACTGTTCAACGTTGCCGCACGTTATTTGGCGAAATAAGCACTGGGCGCGACGCCGAGCAGGCGACGGAACATGGCGCTGAAAGCACTGGGGCTGTCGTAACCCAGATCCAGCGCCACTTCCAACACCGAATGCCCGGCGGCCAGCGCGTTCAATGCCGCCAGTAACCGGGCACGTCGCACCCAGTCACCAAAGCGCAGCCCGGTCTCACGCTGAAAGCGCCGTGACAGCGTGCGGCCACTGACGTTGATGTAACGGGCCGCCTGCTCCAACTCCCAAGGGTGTGCCAGCGATTGCTGAATATGCCGACACAGTGTCAGCAGCGCCTCAGTGCGCGGCTCGGGTAGATTCAGTGGCAAAATAGGCAGCACGCGCAGCTCATCCAGGATCAGCTCCATGATCCGCTCTTCACGTCCTCCGGTGGGGTAGTCCGCCGTAATATCCATCGCACAGATAATCAGTTCGCGCAGCAACGGGGAAACCTGCACCACTTCACAACGTGCCGGCAGATCGGCGCGCGCCAGCGGATCGACCAGCAGAGCTCTTGCCGCGACCTTGCCGGTGATGCGCAGGCTGTGCTCAACCCGTGCCGGCAGCCAGACGCCGCGCCCTGGCGGGACCACCCAACTGCCCAGACGAGTATTGACCTGCACCACGCCACTGAGGCTATGAATCAATTGCGCGCAGTCATGGTAGTGGGGCGGCTCGAAGTCGCCGTGCTGGTAATCTTTGGCAATCGGTACAATCGACCGGTTGGCGGGCACAGCGTCATGGAAAAGCAGCATTGTTTGGGGCATCCCCAGTCCGCGGAAAGTTATAACGGCAGCATGCCATGCTGAAACCTTTCGTACCAGCCTATGGTGCGGTGGGTAAATATAGTTTATAAATATACAATATATTATTTTATAAACTATATGGAGGGGTGATGGATATCGACAGCATGCGGCAGGCGGCAGCGCAGGCCGGAACATTACTGCGGACGCTGGGCAATGAGGATCGCTTACTGTTGCTGTGTCAGCTCAGCCAGGGCGAGATGTCGGTAGGGGAATTGGCTCAGGCGTTGGCGATCCGCCAGCCGACACTTTCACAACAGCTTGGCGTGTTACGTCAGGAAGGGTTGGTAGCCACACGCCGTGACGGCAAGCAAATTTACTACGCGGTCAGTGATGAAAAGGCGCTGGCAATACTGGGCATCCTGTATCAACTCTACTGCCCAAAACCGGGAGAGACACAATGACCATTGACTGGCTGCATTTTACGCCGTTATCTGCCCTGGCCGGCGGAGGGATTATTGGTATCGCGGTCACGCTGCTACTGGTATTTAACGGCCGTATTGCCGGCATCAGCGGGATTACCGGGGGTTTGCTGACGCCGCGGGGCAAAGAGAAAGCCTGGCGGGCCGCATTTCTTGTCGGGTTGTTGGTTTCGCCCTGGCTGTATGGTCTTGGCGCGCCACTACCGGCAATGCCAGTGAGTGGCAGCAGCCTGTGGCTGATCGTGGCCGGATTGTTGGTGGGGGTGGGTACCCGGTTGGGCGGCGGCTGCACCAGCGGCCATGGCGTTTGCGGTACGGCAAGACTGGCACCGCGTTCGCTGGCGGCCACGGCGGTATTCATGCTGCTGGGCTTTGCCACGGTCTGGGCAGTTCGTCACTGGATAGGGGGTTAACACCATGTTCAGATACCTGTTTGCTTTACTGAGTGGTGCGATTTTTGGCCTTGGTCTGATCGTTGCCGGTATGGCCAATCCGGCCAAGGTTTTGGCGTTTCTCGATATTACCGGCAATTGGGATCCATCGCTGGCATTGGTGATGGTGGGGGCGATTGCGGTGGCGGCACCGGCGTTTCTTTGGGCTCGCCACCGACAGCGTAGTTTGTTGGGTGACGAGTTGCAGATCCCTACTAACCGTCGTCTCGATGGTCGTTTGCTGGCCGGTAGCACCCTGTTTGGCATTGGCTGGGGCATGGCGGGCATTTGCCCTGGGCCGGCCTGGGTACTCGCCGGGGCGGGCTCTTCGGCGGGCTGGCTGTTCGTGGCGGCGATGCTGGTGGGCATGGCACTGTATGAAATCATTATGATGCGGAGAAAATAATGCCGATAGCTAATGCGGTACTGCGCATTGCGCGCCCGACCGATCGTCTGCAAGAAATTGCGGCTATGTACTGTCAGGGGCTGGGTTTCGAACGGTTGGGCGAGTTCGACGATCATCAGGGTTTTGACGGCGTGATGGTCGGGCACCCACAGCACGGTTATCACCTGGAGTTCACTCACCATCGTGGCGTCAAAGTGGGGCAGGCGCCGACGCAAGATCATTTACTGGTGTTTTATTTACCGGATGAAGCGGACTGGCTGATGGGATGCCAGCGAATGCTGGCCGCCGGTTTTCGGCGTGTCGCCGCCTACAACCCTTATTGGGACACCAGCGGACAGACGTTCGAGGATCTGGACGGTTACCGGGTGGTGTTGCAACAGCGGGCCTGGGAGGCATAAAAAAACCAGCGCACCGGGCGCTGGCTGAAGGGTAAACGAAACAGTAATCAGGCGTTGGCAGCCGGTTTCTGTGCGCTTTTGCCCTGAGTGTTTTCCATCATGCGGCGGATCGGGACGATCAGCAGGGTCAATACTGCGGCGCAGATCAACAGCGCAATTGAGCAGCGTGCGAACAGGTCAGGCAGCATACCCAGTTGGTCGGCTTTCACATGGCCACCGATCAGACCGGCCGCCAGGTTACCCAGCGCGCTGGCGCAGAACCACAGGCCCATCATCTGGCCACGCATTCTTTCCGGCGCCAACAGGGTCATGGTCGCCAGGCCGATAGGGCTAAGGCACAGCTCACCCAGCGTCAGCATTAAAATACTGCCGACCAGCCACAGCGGAGACACGCCCGCGCCGCCGTTGCTCAGCACGTTCTGCGCAGCCAGCATCATCAGCCCGAAGCCCGCAGCGGCAAACAGAATACCGATAACGAACTTGGTGATGCTGCTCAGACGGATTTTGTTACGCGCCAGTGCCGGCCATGCCCAGCTAAATACCGGTGCCAGCAGGATGATAAACAGGGCGTTGATCGACTGGAACCACACCGCCGGGATCTCGAAGTCGCCAATCATACGGTTGGTATAGTCGTTGGCAAACAGGTTGAATGAGGTCGGTTTCTGTTCGAAGGCTGACCAGAAGAAGGCCGCGGACACCAGCAGGATGAAGCAGACCAACAGGCGGGCGCGTTCTTTACGGCTCAGGCCGGCAAACACGAACAGGTAAATGAAGTACAGGGTGACCGAGGCGGCAATCACGTAAACCAGCGTACTGGCCACAGCGACCGGGTTAATCACGATGATGCCCTGGGCAATCAGGGTGATAATCACCGCCGCACCGACGGCCAGCGCAATCAGCCAGGCACCGACGCCGTTTTTCTTGGCGACCGGACTGTTCCAGGTGGAGTCCAGGCCCACTTCGCTGTCATAGCGTTTCATCGCCGGGACGGCAAAGACGCGGAAGATCACCAGCGCTACCAACATGCCGATACCCCCGATACCGAAGCCCCAGTGCCAGCCGTGGGAACGGATCAACCAGCCGGAGATCAACGGGGCGATAAACGAGCCCATGTTGATGCCCATATAGAACAGCGAGAAACCACCGTCACGGCGGTTGTCGCCTTTCTTGTACAGCGTACCGACCATCACCGAGATACAGGTTTTGAACAGGCCGGAACCCAGCACAATAAACATCAGGCCGATGAAGAACAGGTTGTTGCCCATAAAGGCAGACAGCGCGATCGACAGGTGGCCGAGGGCAATTAGAATCGAGCCGTACCAAACCGCCTTTTGCTGACCCAGCCAGTTATCTGCCAACCAGCCGCCCGGCAGGGCAGCCAGATACATGCTGCCGGCAAAAATACCGACAATCGCCGAAGCATTTTCACGTGCCAACCCCATGCCGCCGTCGTAGACCGTGGCGGCCATAAACAGGATCAGTAATGGGCGAATGCCGTAAAACGAGAACCGCTCCCACATTTCGGTAAAGAACAGGGATCCCAGCGGATAAGGATGGCCGAAGAAGGTCCGGCTTTCTTGGTTATTAACAGAGGATTGCATAACGTCTTCCCAATAAAATGCGCCGCATTGATGCAGCTTATATTGTGGTATGTATGTGTATTTAAGGAAGGTGATCCACCCAGTGCGGATTACCCGACAAAACCGCAGCCGCAGCGCCCGTTAACCGTGGAAAGCGCGTCGGCCTTTTTTCACTTGGCCAATGCTTTACATTGGGCGTGATATTATTTAACCATTTGATAACTGGATGGTGGTTTTGTCTAGTCCCTGTATCCCATTTTTTAGATGAAAAGTCGACAAACATCTCCTTTCCTGGTTTTTATGTTGGTTACGGCGGGAATGTTATTGACAGGTGGTTTATTGCACTAAAAGTTAATAACTTTTTTAAAAACAAGTAATTGCATTAAGAATTATCTGATGAGTACTGGCTGAGGGATACTGAGGGGTATCAATACTAAAAGTAGGGTAAACGGGCCGTCGGCCCATTTAAGTGAGGGAACTGGTGATAAATACGGCTATTACTCTTCCTGCAGGGTGTCTTCCCTCATCCGCGCCGGTCGGCGTTGCAAACACCACCAGGAATAAATCGCGTTGAACAGCACCACCACGGCGGTGACGCAGAATACCGCGCGAAAGCCATAGCTGGCGGAGACGGCGGCACCCATCAATGGGCCACTGACGTTGCCTATATCGCGGAATGATTGGTTATAGCTGAAAATCCGCCCGGCTACCTGATTGGTGCAGTTATAGATCAGCAAGGTTTGTACCGCCGGCAACAGCGCACCGTCGGCCGCACCCAGCAGGAAGCGCAGTACGCCGAGTTGCCACGGGGTTTGCACAAAGGCCATCGGGATCAGCAATAGCACCGATACGATCAGCATAAACACCAAAATGCGCTCCGGGCCGATCCTGTCGCCCAGCTTGCCCAGCCGTGGCGCACTCATTAGCGCGGCGACGCCCGGCACCGAGGCGATCAGGCCACTGACAAAGGCCAGATTATGAATATTACCGGCCAGGTCACGCACGTACAGCGTCAGGATCGGCGCTATGGATCCGGTAGCGATTTGAATAATCATGGTGGTGACAAACAGACTGAGGATCAGCTTGGGGCTTTTTAGCGACGCAAACACCTGACGGGCGTGCAGCATGTCTTTTTTCTGCACCGGGGTGAATTGTTCTTTGACATACAGTAGCGTCAGAACAAAGCAGGCCAGCAGCACACCGGCGGTAATGTAGAACACCGGACGCAGGCCATATTGGTCGGCTAGCAGGCCACCAATCAGTGGCCCAATCAAGGCACCACTGACCCCGCCGGTGGACAGGGTACCCAGCGCCCAGCCGCTGCGATTGCGCGGTACCTGAGTGGCGATCAGCGCGTTGGCGTTGGGGATAAAACCGCCGAGCAGGCCCAGTACCGCGCGCAGCGCCAAAAATTGCCAGATATTTTGCGCCATGCCCATCAGCAGCATCACAATCGCCATACCCAGTGCCGAGCGCAACAGCATCAGCTTACGTCCGCGCCGGTCAGCCAGCCCGCCCCAGAACGGGGAGGCCATCGCAGAAAACAGGAAGGTGATACTGAAAACCAGGCCAGACCACATGTTCAGCGCCTGATGGCCGGTGACGCCAAGGGTTTCTACATAAAGCGGCAGGAATGGCATGATCAGGCTGAAGGCGGCACCGGTGAGGAAACACCCCAGCCAGGTGACAAAAAGATTGCGTTTCCAGTTGATGGGTTCTGGTGCCGAAGCCATATTTTCCTGCTGCATAAGGTGGGGCGCTTTGCGGACGTGCACAAGCAAGGGGGCAAAGCAAAAAAGTTAGCCTGATAAGTATGCGCTTAATTATAGGCGGCATCAATTGATGTGGGGAGGGATAGACGGAAAATGAAATAAAGTTTTAAAAATAGAATATTGGCAGTATTCCGCGCTGTGCGCGCGGAAAATCGGCAGATTTAAAGCCCGGCGAGCAGTTCAAAACCACTGGCGGTGGTGGAGAGGGCGACATCGGTAATCTCATAGTGCGCTACGGCGTTGAAGGGATCCTGCGCGACAATGGCGTCCAGTTGGGCGCGATCTATGCCCTTCACCAGGATCACACCGCCGGTGCGTGGATTCTTACGGCCGGAGGCGATGAAGGTGCCGTCCTGGAAATATTTCTTCAGCCAGGCAATGTGCCCTTCAAGGTGGCCGTCGACTTCTGCTATCGGGCGGTGGTAGGTCAGGTTAACGATGTACATAACAACTCCAGGATTAGCGACGAAGGCTTTACCATCCCACCGTTACCGCCGATTCTCAAGATCAGCGGAATAAAAAAACCGCCGTGCGGCTAACACCGATCGGTTAAG
>NZ_MCGS01000066.1:0-24739 GCF_002607755.1 Serratia sp. BW106 | reverse complement strand
GGAGATGGTGGGTCAAGATCATTAGTAACCATTTTCTATGGCGCTTCAGGTAGAGAGGGCAGCAGAATTTCTTCACCGTTGTCCACCAGAGCCCCATCATCAACAAGCTTCTTCAACCATCGCGTAAAATGTTTAATATCAATTCCCTGACTTTTCAAATCATCACGAATTGATTTTTTTGTGCATTTTTCACCATTTTCCAAACGATTATTTATTATTCCCCAAAGAATTTTATGATTTAGAGTGAGGTTAGAAACCTCAGACAATTCAGGAAATAAATACTTTGGCCTTCTCGCACTGTCAATAACAGCCAGAGAAGAGACTGACTCACCATCAGTATCGACAAATAACTCTGACTTTTGCAATTCATAAGCGTTAGATTTCGGTTCTTCTGCATCTTTCATCTTCGTACAAGATAGAACTAATGCTTGTTCTTCGGCCTCTCTTTTAACATTAAACTCAACATCAAGTGCAGCTCTAAATGAGCTTGACCCTCTGGCACCCTTAGATTCATCCTTGCCTGAATGATGTACAACAAGGACGGTTGCAGATGTTTTATTTTTTAATGAGTCACAACCTTCAATAAATGCACCCATATCTCTGGCATCATTCTCATCCTTTCCACCAAAACAACGTGCAAGGGTGTCGAAAATAATTAGTCGAACAGGAAAATGACTCATATCCTCAATGTATTTAACCAACTCAACAAGAGTACTAATCTCTGACCTTCTCACCGGAAACACAGGCCTATTAACTAACCAAAGATTATCAGCCTCTTTTTGGTATATATTTTCCCAAGCTTTAACCCGACGAGATACTCCAATTCCTCCTTCCCCTACTATATAGACAACAGCCCCCTGATTTACTTTATTTCCTGCCCAATTAACTCCAGTTGCAATGTGACATGCCCATGACACCGCCAAAAAGCTTTTATAAGAACCGCTGGGACCATAAATGCTGCATAATGTTTGGTCTGGAAGGTGATTTTTCATAACATAACATTGCTGCTTATTATAACCGTCAGACCCTTTACTTAATGGCATTCCATTTACGCTGGAAATTTTTTTCACATTGTTACTGATGTTTTCATCGTTCATAATATCATTTCCGTTATATAATTAGAGACTATTTTCTGACAAAGGCACCCCTCTGCCAGAAAGACAGTTTATTTTTCTTTGCCATTTACTTTGTAGATGTGCTGATTTTTTCTTGGATCCAGGAATTAATTTCACTTTCAATGAAAGCTACTTTTCTTGAGCCTATTTTTATCTTTCTTGGGAATACCCCCAATTTGATTAATTCATAGATTCTTGGCCGGGAGTATCCAGTTCTGTTAATTACTTCATCAAACGTAAGCAACTTATCCATTTCTCACCTCTCATAAAAATTTATTTACTATTATTTTCAAAGTCATATGGATGATGAAACCCATGTTGCAACTGCATTAGATAATCTGACCACCATTGCATCATTTTTTGCCTTTCTGGAATAAGCTCTGCTTTGTGAATGTATGCAGCACGAACATTATTTCTTTCTTGATGGCTCATTTGTCTTTCTATTGCATCTCGGCTCCATTTCCCAGACTCAATAAGGGCACTACATGCCATAGTCCTGAACCCATGAGAACAAAGATCTTTTTTGGTATCGTATCCCATCGATTGTAAGGCATGATTAATAGTATTCTCACTCATTGGTTTTTTAGGGAAATGATCACTGGTAAATACAAATATTCTTTCTCCTGTAATGCTTTTTATTTCCTGAATAATCGAACATGCTTGATGACTCAACGGTACAATGTGGGGTGTTTTCATCTTAGAACCACGATAAGAATACTTTACCCCCGGTATTTCCTCCCTGACCGATGGGATAGTCCATAATGAATTTTCTAAGTCAAATTCCTTCCAGCGCGCAAAACGCAGCTCACTTGAGCGCACGAAAGTATGTAAAAGAAATGTCATAGCTAACTGAGTTAATCTTCTGCCTTTAAATTTTTCTATGCGTTTAAGGAACTCTGGTATGTTCTCTAATTCCAGTGCAGCACGATGCTCCGAGTTTCTTTTTATCAGAGCCCCCGATTTGTGCGCAATGGGGTTAAACTCCAACAATCCATTATCAACAGCCAAAGTCATAACTGAATTAATACGCTGATAAATACGCGATGCCAACTCTAAACGCCCTGAATCTTGAACTTGCTTAACAGGTTTTAGAAGATCCTGCGTTTTGAGGAGCTTAATATTATCGTCACCAAATACTGGAAAAACCTCATCCAGTAGACTTTTAAGAATGCGTCTACTATGTTCCTTTGACCATTGGCGATTACTCGCATGCCATTGCATAGCGACTTCACGGAATGTTAAAAAACCTTCTTCATCCTTCGTCCCTCTTGGATCAATTCCTCTGGCAATATTTCTTTTGACCTCTTCTCGTTTTTCACGTGCTAATGCCAAAGGGATATATTTATACTCACCAAGAGATATCAGCCGATCTTCTCCATTAAATCGGTAACGCAGTCGCCAATAAGCAGAGCCATTTGATTTAATCAACAGGTATAGTCCACTGCCATCTGATAGACGACTGTCTTTTTCGATAATTTCCCCACTCAGTTTCCGAGCATTTAACTCTCTGAGTTGTTTTTTAATATAAGCATCCGTCAGAAACATAATTAAATTCTCCGATAGTATTTTTAGATATCAAGACGCCTGTTAACGACTGACCACATATCCAAACTACTACGAGCGAAAGAGGAGCCGAATAGCAAACCCTAAAATACGGAGTTAAATCCCATAAAAAATAAATTATCGATATTTATTAAAATAAAACGCATATTTTTTTTAATTTTAAATCCAAAAAATATGTACATTACAGTATAATACACTACCTGAGGTAGACCTCGGTTATTTCGGGTCTGAAATGCCCCAGTTCCTGACTGACAATCTCAAGTGCCTCAGCATAATGGCATCCGAGACTCTGAAGTTCTTCCATTCGTTCCTGCGCATAACTATGTCGCGTCCCATGACTCCCCGCAGACCAGCCCAAGGTTCTGGTACTGGCTGTGCTGAATGATCGGCTCCAGGATTGCCCTGCTGCGATGGCATAAAATTGGTCATAGTGGACACCACGATCAGTGATTTTTATCGGTTCTGGTAATCGTGTTGTCTCCAGGTTTTCGGCCAAATCAGTGGATAACCTAATTTCCCGAATTAGCCCGCCTTTTCCCTGCACCGTGTACGCCTTCCCAGACCGTCCCATAAATTTTTTAGCCGAAACAGGCCTGATATTCGGTTGGCGTTGCTGTAACTCACAGATCGTAAATAATTCGTGGCTACGTAATCCCGCATTGTAGGCAATCAGTGTTGCCAGACCATTTTTATCGGACTGATGCGATGAAATAAGGAAGATCTGTTCTGATGTATATGATCTCGATGATAATTCTTTCTCTTTCAAAGAATGCACTACCTCAAGAACTTCTCCGGAGGGTAATTCCTGCGTCAGATGAATCATCATTGCCTGTAGAGCCTGACGTTCCATATCCAGGCTTTTCTGACCAACAGCAGCAGCCCTTTGATGGAAATAAACCGTGGCCATTTCAGGCGTAACATCCTGTAGGTTTATTCCGCCATTTATTCTGAAATACAGGGCAATCCGCGTCAGGGCTGCCTGATAATTTCTCACTGTGCCAACTGAGCGAAAAACATCAGCCTGCAAAATTTTCATTACGTTAGCGGCCTGCCGTTTTGCTATTTCCCGGTCAGTTTTTTTGACTGAGAATTTGGCCATCATTCTTCTCCAACCAGCGTGTGACTGTTGTTAAAACAACACAGACTCTTTTTTTTCGTAACCAACGCTGAATTTCAGATGCAGAAGCACCATGCCGCCTTAGCGCAAGTATTTCCATTCGATATCTGTCCAGACGCGATTTATTGCGCCTGTAGGGCTTTTTCCTGCGCTGCCGTGTTTCTGCCTGTAATTGCTTTACTATCATTTCTGCATCGAACATAAGAAGCCTGCTGAGTTGTAAGAACATCTGGTCCGCGGTCTGCAGCCAGCGACCACTATGAATAGCATGACCCATAGCGCCTGTTCGCCCCGGTTAGCCTGTATCAGGCGGGCTCGGACTGTTCTCGCCCTGGAAGAAAAGTTGTGAGTTTTTACCGCAGGCAATATCCCCATCAGATTAGGGTTCTGCGTGAGAGTTATTAGCGTTAGGTATATTTGATAAAATGCTTATAAAACATAATCATATTGAAATATGACGCAGCTAAATCGCATTTGATAGATTTGAGGCATACATTCATAACTTACTGAAAAGTTAGGAAAGCCATAGATTTGATACCTGTTCTGGCCAGGTTTTGCCATTAAATCATTATTGCCTGTTGTCGGCCAGGCTTTGCCATCAGAGATGTTGTAATTTGTCAGTTTCAGCCCTGACAGCCCCTAAGGACGGCTTAATACTTTTAAGTTAATAAAAAGTTATGGCAAAATCAACGTTGCATCGATTAAGTTGCGCATTTTCCCTCTCAGCCCTTGCCGTACAACGCCTCCCAGCCTAGTCCTTATATAACGCATAGCGTTAATGATGGTGAAAGCATTATCGAGTGAGCCTTCAGGCGATGCATTTTTTGTAAGCCTTGAGGCGTATGATTCTTCTTTAACACAAATCCTACGGCAATTTGAATCAGGATGGTAACCGTTTGAGCTTCATTTGCTCGTCAGTTGACTGTTGTTCGCAAGTCATTTGGGCATTCTTTGATAAACTGACAGACAGCTTTGAGCGAAAAGCAGGCGCTCCGAAATCAGCAAGACATAACAGCAATCTTGCGCTCATCGTTATTACCGCATGCCTTAAAACGGCATGCGGGTGGTGGCGGATGTCACTTACCTCTCTGCAGCCACGCGATATTGCTAGCGCAAGCTATTCTTACTGAACTCACTACGTTCCTGATGGATTTGAAATCAGCAGCCGCCAACCTCCGTCAACGCTTCGCAACAACACCTGCGTTGCTGTACCGGACTCTTCGTGCAGTGTTCTATCCTTAGTGGTTATGGTCAAAGTCCAGTCAATAATAAGCAGAGCAATTTCACCGGCGGAGAGGATCGAGCGGATATGGTTTCTGATAACTGGCTGGGATGATGTCAGTGACAAAAAAGTGTCCCGAAGCTTTTCAGGATCGCTTTCGATGACCACACCATCAGTCATTTTCATAGTGGCACGGTTACTGAACAGAGCCAGCAGGTCATCAACCCTGCCTGCATTGAAAGCATCATCAAACGCGGCTATCGTTTCGACAGGCGAATGGTAGACTGCTGTCCCCCCTTCAATGGCGGCTGTAAATTTTAACAGGTGGCTGGCGACCTCTGTAGGGGCCTCCAGAGGCAAGAGATGTCCGACGTCTGGAATGATATACATTGATGCATGTGAAATAAGGGGCAGCAATTCTCTTTGCAGAGTAGCCGGAAGGTCTACACGATCCAACTCCCCTGAAATGACCGTCACAGGGACATTAATTGAGGCCACTTCCTGGGTAATGTCTTCGCCGATAGCCGTATTAGGCCAGCCTTCTTTGGCCTCGGATGAGGCCCTCAAACTGTCCTCGATTACCTGTTCACGCAGAGCAGAACTTAGTGCCCCCGCTGTCAGGACATTATCAATCACAAAGCCGACAGATTCGCGGCTGTTATATGCGCTGGATAACGTATCGCGCTGCTCAGGCGTGAGACGCATAGGTGAAGGTGGAGAGGGAGCGATAAGCATCAGGCCTTCAAGACCTGCAGGCCGACGCGACGCCATCAGTTGGGCAACTTTTCCCCCCATCGAATGGCCAACAAGAATGTAGCGTTTAAGCTCAAGCGCTGAAATAACCCCTTCGGCATCCCGAGCAAGGTCACCAATTCGGTATCCTGATTTAGGTGCGTCTGAGCCCCCCCAGCCCCGGTGGTCGATTGCAACTGTGCGGTAGTGGTCAGGTAACTGACTTATCACGCTCTCCCAGGTACGGGATGAACCGCCATAATAATGCAAAAATACCAGTGCAATTTCACCGCTGCCCTGTTGCTCAATGTGGATACCCGTTCCATTCACCTTAATTTTCATCGTCTCATGCCTCTTCATGTAATTAAGGTAATGGTAATTGCTGTCATGAGTGATGATAATCAGCGTAATTGTGTCGACAGCCGATACTCTGATTATCGAATGGTGGTAAGTAATGGACAGGTTCACCAGCATGCAGATTTTTATCGCGGCAGTGGATGAAGGCAGTTTCGCCGCCGCCGCGAGACGTTTTAAGCTTTCGGCTGCAATGGCAGGAAAGCATGTCAGCGCTATAGAATCTGATCTAAATGTACGACTTCTTCAGCGTTCAACACGCCGTCTTAGCCTGACGGATGCCGGTGAGCGGTATTATGAACGTTGCAAAGTTATTCTTGAGGTTCTTGAGGATGCGAACCGGGAAGCCAGTGATGTTCAGAAAACACCGAAGGGGTTGCTTCGCGTTGCAGCACCGGTCGCCTTCGGTGCAATGCATCTTGGTAGGATCGTATCACGCTATCTGGAGCAATTTCCGGAGGTCAGTCTGGACGTTGTACTGGAGGATAAATACGCCGATCTACTCGAAAATCGAATCGATGTTGCCATCCGAGTTGGGCGTCTTGAGGATCCGACACTGGTTACGCGGCGGCTGGCACCTTGCAGGATGGTTTTGTGCGCCTCACCGGAGTATTTGAAAAAACATGGCACACCAGAGACGCCGGATCATCTTTCCCGTGCGCCTCGACTGGCGTTCAGCCAGGCGGTTTCAGCGGGAGACTGGACGATTTATGATGCACAAGGCAGGCCGCACAGTATTGAAGGCCCATGCCGTATGACTGCCAATAACATTCAGTTGCTTCTCGAATCTGTACTGGCCGGAACAGGCATTGCTTACGGGCCCAACTTTGTTTTTGGCGAGCATATTAAGCAGGGCAAGCTGATAAAGCTGCTGCCAGCATACCGGACGACTGAACTTACTATTCAGGCTGTTTATCCCAGCGCGATCCGTATTCCTTTCAAGGTTCGCAGCTTTGTTGATTTTATTGCTAAAGCGTTAGGAGATACACCGCTGTGGGGAGAAGAAAATTGAAATATGCAAGAAGTAACGTCTGCTGTTGGCACTGAGTGGACGAGTTTACAGGGTTGAAGGTCCGCTGTGAGCGAGGAGCGGACATTGTATCCCATTAGCTTGAGTGATGGGCATTCCACTCATCACGAGTAATCTCCCACAATTCTGAGTCCAGAAGCCCGCTGACAAACTGTTTCTTTTCCGTTTTGATTAGCCGCATGCCGCTACTGGCTGAAATGTGCTGAGAACGTATATTTTCGGCCGCTTTTGGGGCTCGCAAAACAGGCTTGTTCAAAGTATTAAACCAGTAATTTGTAACCGCAATACTTGCTTCCCTCATTAATCCCTGCCCCTGATACTCAGGTACCAACCAGAAACCACGATTATTATCTTCCGCTTCGTCCAGGCAGATAACGCCTATCAAATTGTCAGGGTTATCCCGGTGCCGTATGGTCCAAACCCAGGCATGGCCTTTTGCCATAGCGGGCAGCGCGACATTATTCACGTAATGCGCTGCACCATTGTCAGGAAAGGGCCAGGGAACTGATGACACCATATAACGCACAATTTCCCAGCGCGGATAGAGCTTCTGAATCTGGAGTGCATCTTTGGAAACTAATGGCTTTAATAGCAAACGATCTGTTTTTAGCGTGGGTATCAGCATGCGCTCTTTTCCTTACTGATTAAAAGGTCCATTACTATTTTCTGTTAGTCCAATACTTAATATAATTCATTTTGACGTGCTCCCTAATTTTTAATGCAACGCGATGTTAGTAATGTCCGCTATTGGCACTGACCAGCCCCAGTTCTTTCATGAGCCGGCCAGCAAGCCAGCGCCCCATCTGGTAGCCTCTCTGGGTTGCCATTGTGGCGATGCTTCTTGCTCCGGCCGAACCGTGGCTAACGCCATGCAACTCAAGTACCTGACTTCGTAACACAGCCCGTCTGCCGTCTGGTTTTTCAGGACGATTTTTCCAGTATTTATAGCTGCTGCGATGAACCCCAAACACATGGCAGAGAGTGGCCACAGGATAACGCGCCCTGAGTTTCCCGATTATCGAGAACTGTTCAGGGAGTCTGACATCAAGAGCGCGGTAGCCTTTTTTAATATTTCGTTTTCCATTTCAATACGTTGTAGCTTTTTCTTCAGTTCACGTATTTCGATTTGTTCCGGTGTTATCGGAGAAGCTTTTGGTGTTTTGCCCTGACGCTCTTCACGCAGTTGCTTGACCCATTTTGTCATTGTGGAAAGACCGACATCCATAGCCTTAGCGGCATCAGAGACGGTGTAGTTTTGATCGACAACCAACTGAGCGGATTCGCGTTTGAATTCAGGACTAAAATTTCTTCTTTTCATTGGAGCACCTGTGTTGTTCTGAGGTGAGCATATCACCTCTTTTCAGGTGGCCAAATTCAGTAAACCACTTCACTTATGCTGCCGCCATCACTGTTGCTCAAATAGGTTGGATTGCGATTATCCTGTTTCATTTCCCTTTGGATATTACCCTCATACTATGTGGCATATGGTTTCTTGTCGAACTAGCGGGACCCGCACTAGCGGAACGAAAGGATGGTGGCACCCCTTGGCATGCGGAGCACATGACCGAACGCCATAGTCTGTTCGCGATAATTGCACTTGGTGAAGGATTGGTGGGCACGGTCGCGACGTTATCAGCTGAAATGGAGCATCAGGGCTGGACGATGGACGCAGCACTCGCCTGTATTGCAGGTGTCGGGCTCACCTTCGGGATGTGGTGGGTATATTCCATTCTACCCTCAGCGAAAGTATTACACAGGCATCGCTCGCGCGCTTTCATATGGAGCTATGGCCAGATACTGCTTATCGCGTCTATAGTTGCTACCGGAGCAGGGCTGGATGTTGCGGCGACCTTCATCGAAAATAAAGCTCACATCGGGTCATTATCAGTCCTGCTCGCCACCGCAATTCCAGTGACCCTATTCCTCGGATTGATCTACGCGCTCCACTATTTTCTTGTGCGCCGTTTCGATCAGTTACATGTATGGCTCCTGCTTGCGACCGGTATCGTAATCGCGGCCTCTGTCACCGCAGCGATTTACGGTGTAGGTATAGTCATATGCTTGGTCATTCTTATGTTTGCGCCAATCATCACGGTGGTCGGTTACGAGGTGTCAGGACATCGTCATCAAGGTGAGGTGCTAATGGAGCAGTAAATAACCAGGGTTCTTGCTGCACGTGCCCACCGCAACACCTGAGCACAGGAAGATGTTTGGTAAATTCCGTGCAGAACAACAGTACCTATCCTGTAATGCATACCGACTGGGTATGGCCAATGACAAACACTCATAGCATCGTGCTTGTCATTGGCCAACGGGACGATCTCTTAAGTTACGCAACCGTCGTATAACAATTGTAATGGGTTTTCACTTCGCTTAGAAAAAATCAAACCCATTAATATTATGGATTGGCAACCTATAACAATATTAGTTTTATGAAAAAACGCCTTTGAATTGACTTAATAAATCAAATCAACTCATGAAAAATAACTTCCAACGCTAGTGTTTTTCATGCCATTCAGCAACTTACCACCGACCTGCTGCAATAACCCTCTGGCATGCTGGTATTGAACGTCAAGTTGACGGTTTTGCTGCATACTGGCATTTAGGGAAAACAACACCGTCCCCTCTTTCATCACAAATACCGGCTCAGTATTACGTGCGCTATGCCCAACAGAAGTTAAAGAACAAAACAGCACCAGCGCTGCTGCAAATACCAATATGATGCCACCGAACAATTGAATGTTTTTCATAGCTGACAAACCTCAGTAATTGAGTGATGGGAATTGACGATTCGGCGCGATGCCGTAACTTGATGTGAAGTATAAAGACGTATTGGAACAGCGGATATCTGACTAGTCAGAAAAGCAATTCGTAGCTAAACCTAGAGGATGGCTGTTAATATTTACCGCAAAGAGGACAAGGGAGATAACCATGGGTGCCGGGCGTATTCCACGTCGTTACGGCTTGTTACGTTGGCTGATATTTGTTGCGGTTTACTTCTTGCTCGCCACCATCAGTCTCGAAACACGCGATCCCTGGAGCCTGTCCAGCACCATTTGGTTGCCGGCCGGTCTGTTGCTGGGCGTATTATGCACCCGCTCCCCGGCACAGTGGCCGGTGTGGGCGATCAGCGCCGGCGTACTGCATTTTTCGGTCAGCCTGCTGCACGACCGCCCCTGGGATATTGCGCTGGCGTTCGCCCTGCTCGATTTAGCGATCATTTGCCCGCTGGCGTTGATCTGGAATGGGCTGCACCGCTATTCAAACGGTTTGTCGCACCCGGGAGAAACGTTGCTTTTGCTGGCCGGCGTGTACCTTGCCAGCGCCGTGGGCGGTCTGTTTAGTGATTTAATTCTTAAAGCTCTCGGCTATCCGACGCGGGTTTCGCATTTCATCAGTTGGGGAATTTCAAATGCTACCGGCTGCCTGGCGATCGCACCGCTATTTATTATCCATCGTTTGAATCATGGCCAGTGGCAGTGGCCCACCCGCCAGCAAGCCGTTATTGCAGCGTGGGTTTTTCCGTTAGCTATAGCCGTTTTTTTCCTGCCTTCCAGTCTGTTAAGCAACGACCTGCTGAATAATGCTTTATTGTATTCCGTGTTGGCGCTATCGCTGTTGCTGTCCGCTTTGTTGCCCCTGTTGCCGCTGGCGCTGTACTTTATTCTGCTCACGCTGCTGGTTAGCCTGGCGACGCTCTACGGCTATGGCCCATTTCGCCCAGCGTTGGCCGGCATGCAGGCGGTCGAAGCGTCACAGCTGTACTTGCTGATGACAATCTCACTGGGATTGTTAGTGGCAACGCGGGAACAACGACATCGCTCTCAGCGCAAACTGATGCAACAACAGCAGCTATTGCTGAACGCATTGCTACAAACACGCCACCCAGCCTTTTTTCGCCTGTCGGCAGAAGCTGAACAATTGGATTGGCAGCCACACGACGCCGTTTTCGGCATGCCGCCACGTCAGTTAGCCAATCTGACGCTGCTGCTGGCCCATGTTCACCCCGACGATCGCGAGGTGCTGAAAACATTACTGCGCACCGTAAGGGAATCGCGGAATACACCGCAATATTGCTCATTACGCCTGCTGCTGCCCGATGCACATTATCATCATGTCGAATGCCGTTTGTTGCACCGTCCGCAACAAGGGGTGGTCGGCGTATTGGCACTGGCGAAAGCGGATTCACTATACTGATTGCATTGTCTGCTCCGAGGAGTCATTTGTGCAAAAAACCGTGGTAATAGCCGATGATCACCCCGTATTCCTGATTGGTCTGCGAACCGTGGTGACCACAGCCTTTGGCGATAATTTTACGATCGTCGGTGAAGCGCAAACGGTGGATCAACTGCTGGCTTTGCTGGCGAAAAAATTGCCGGATGTGCTGCTCACTGATTTCAATATGCCGGGTGAACAGCAGTCCGACGGACTGCGGCTGATTAGTACCCTGCGCCGCAAATACCCACAGTTGCCGATTGTAGTCATTACCGTGATGACCAATCCCGGGCTGATCAACTCCATTCTGGCTACCGGCGTGTTAGCCGTGATCAATAAGCAGAGCCTGACCACTGAGCTGACCGCGTGTTTGAAAGCGTTACAGCAGGGACGCCGACCGCCGGGCAACGCCGTATCATTGCCCTCCACAGTAGCAATGAGCCCACGCGAGCTGGAGGTCGTGCGCCTGTTGGCCCAGGGGCACGGCGTTAACGATATCGCCGCCATGCTCAGTCGCACCAAACAGACCATCAGCGCGCAGAAGAAAAGCGCCATGTTAAAAATTGGCGTCAACTCCGATGTCGATTTGTTCGCCTATTTGCGCGAGGCTGGGCTGTGAAAATGAAAGCCTGGCTGGTGCTGGTCACCTTACTGCCTGCGTGGGCCTGGGCGACCGGAGACATTCACATCGGTCTGCTCGACGATCGTCCACCCTACAGTGATTTTGATGCAAACCATCAACTGCAAGGAGCGGCGACAGATTTACTGAGCGCCCTTGCGGCTCAAAATGGGTTGCACTTCACCACACAGGCCACATCCAGCCACAGTCAATTGGCGCAGATGTTGAACGCGCAAAGTATTCAGGCAGCTTTGCCGCCGCCGCAAAGTTCAGCGCCACCGCCGGGGATACTGGTTTCGCATCCCTTGTTGCAACAGCGCTGGGCACTGGTGGTTCGTCAGGATCGGCTGCCGTTGCAGCACGAATCATCGTTGGATCTGCGTCATCAACGGGTATTGATATTACGTCACAGCCCGGCGCAGGCGGGATTATTTGCGGCTTACCCCGGCGTGGAACTCGGTGAGGCGGCGTCATTACATGAAGCGATCCGGTTGCTGAATGCCGGTGCCGCGCAGGGCATCGTCTGCGATGCCACACAGGCGGCGTTGTTAGCCAGCAATCTTTACCCCGGCAGGCTGAGCGTGCGCCCACTGCCGGCAATCATCAGCAGCCAGTCACTGTGGCTGGCACCGGGTCAGGAAGCGCTGTTGCAGCGTATTAATCATGCCATCGACACCCTGCCCGCAGGCGTTGCACAGTCGATCAATGAACGCTGGCTGTTGAACTCAACGCTAAGTGCAATGCAACCGAACGGCACCACCAGCGATCGCTGGTTTAATCCGCTGACGGCGGTCAGTGCCGCGCTGTCGCTGTTTCTGATCGGTTTTCTGTCGACTGAAATTTTCCGCCGCCGCCGTGCCGAACGCGGTTTGCGCGATGCGTTGAAATACTGGCAAACGCTGCTCAACAGTATCCCAACGCCACTTTTGGTGTGTGATCCGCTCGGTAACATCACCCATTGCAATCAGGCCTTGCTAGAGTCACTGACGCTAACGCAGCAGCAAGTGATTGGACACTCCCTGGAGCAGTTTACCGCGCGAAATCCGATTATTCCCGCCATCAGCCAACAAGAGCGCATAGCCGCCATCGGCAATATGCAACCGCAGTTTTCCGACCGTGCAATAGTGATACAGGGAGCGCAACGGGAAATCGCTCAATGGCTGGCAGCATACAGTGACAGCCGTTTGACACCGCAAGGGTTGCTGCTCGGTTGGTATGACATCAGCGAGCGCAAACGCCTGGAGCGCGATCTCGCCAATGCCTTGCAACAGGCCACCAACGCCAGCCGCGAAAAAAGTCATTTTCTGGCGCGCATGAGTCATGAAATTCGTTCACCGATGAACGCTATCCTCGGTATTCTTGAGTTGGAAACCCAGCGCCCCGAAGCCGCCGGAACGTCACTGCCGATAGCCTATGCGGCCTCACGCCAGTTGCTGCAAATTGTCGGGGATGTGTTGGATATTTCCAAGATTGAAGCCGGTGAAATGCACTTGCAAGCTCACCCCACGGAACTCCATCCCTTGCTGACGCAGGCGCTGGATACCTACGCCGCGCTGGCGGCACAAAAAGCGCTGCGGCTGGACAGCGATATCGAAGCCGTCTGGCAGCATCAGTACCTGCTCGATGGCACCAAGTTGACGCAAATTCTCAATAATTTGCTCAGCAACGCCATCAAATATACTGAACAGGGCTTTGTGGCACTGCAGGTCGGTGTACTACCGCAGGATCCTCATCACGACAATCTGACGTTCAGTATCAGCGACAGCGGCATAGGTATCGCGCAACCCCTGCAACAGAAGATTTTGCAGCCCTATGCTCAGGTTGATGCCAACGCGCCGGCCAGCACGGGGCTCGGGTTGGCGATTTGTACCCAACTGCTGCAACTGATGGGTAGCGAGTTACAGATTGACTCCACCCCGCAGCAGGGTTCACGGTTCTCTTTCACGCTAACGCTACCTCGCACCACCGCAGGTGATGAGGCGCAAGAGACGCTCACCGCTCCCCTCGTTGAACACTCGCTGCGGGTGCTAGTCGTGGATGATTTGCCCGCCAACCTGACGGTGATGAAACTTCAACTGGAAAAGCTCGGACATCAGGTCACCACCTGTGACAATGGTCGCCAGGCGCTACAATGGCTGGAGCAATCCCCCTTCGATTTGGTGCTGACCGATTGTCAGATGCCGGTTTTCACCGGCTATCAGCTGGCGCAATGGCAAAGAGAGCGAGAACACGGCCACCGTCAATATCTGCCTATCGTCGGCTGTACCGCCAATGCGTTTAACGATGAGCAATACCGTTGTCTGGCGGCGGGCATGGACGCCGTGCTGATCAAACCGCTGACACAGCAGGATTTGCGTACCTTAGTGTCGGAGCAACAGGCCATTCGTGTGGACATGCGGGAAATCCAATTGATGGCCGCCGGGCAACCGCAGGTCATGACCACCTTGATTGACGAATTGCAACGCAGCAGCGACGCTGACCGCCAACAGCTGCTCGCCGCCACCGCACAGCCGGACGTATTCGCCGCGGTGTTGCATCGGCAGAAAGGCAGTTTTGCGCTGGCGGGCTACCAAAGCGGGGTCAATCTTTGCCAACAGTTGGAACAACATCCCCCTGCTTCGGCAGAACCGACGGTTGCTCTGCTGCGTATGAATGCGCTAATTCTGCGTTTTATCGCTTTACTGGAACAACAGCGTGCGGCGGTAAACGTTGACGATTGAAATGCACGCATCTCCCTTCATCAAGGGACAAGAGCTGATATCAAGTTGGCGTAACGCCAAAGGCTTACCTATTATTAGATGAAAATTTCTCAACTTAAGGATATTAAAATATGCAAATGCGTATTGTCGCCCTTCCATTGATTTTTTCAGCCTTTTTTTCAACCAGCGCGCTGGCAGCGGATAAACCTGAAAGCAACTGTTTGCAGACAGCCCAAAATCAGGTTGAACTGAATGACTGTGCCACTCAGACTTACAAAAATGCAGATGGAGAGATGAATACAGCCTATAAAAAAGTCATGGATACATTAAAATCATCCCCTGAAAAAAGTAAGGCGCTACTTCAGGCGCAGCGCGCCTGGCTAAAATTTAGAGATGCGGATTGTGCGTTTTTGAGTTCAAACTCTGCAGGCGGGAGTATTAACGCGATGAATAACGCATTATGTTTGAGTGAGCGAACAACGGAACGCACAAACTCTCTGAATAAAATAAAAAAATGCGACATAGGCGATCCTGAGTGTCAATAACTGATATTTAGCTTGAAGCCTTTAATAATGGAGAAGAATGATGCGAACAGTATTACTTGCAGTTTCAATGGTACTTTTATCAGGGTGTGGGATCAGTGATGAGCTTGATGCGATGACTCTGGAAAACCATAAAAAAGTTTGTGATGGTTATGGTTTTACCAAAGGGACCGATGCCTATGCCAATTGCCTGATGCGACAAGACGAACTTGAAGATGCGGATGAGCAAAAGATGATGGATAGAGAGGCCAAAAAGAAAAAATAACGGCAGGAATCATCCTACCTTCAGAATCACAAGCAGGGAAAGTGAGCTACTCAACTTTCCCTCTTAACACCCTCCCGAATCAAACGCGAAAAATCCTCATTGATCACGGCATCGTCCGGCCTCTTGATGAGGCATCGTTTTTTCAACTGTTCAAAAGACTGGCTACTATCCAATAAGCCAAGCTCATAGATGTATTTATCTGCATAGCCGCTGGCCAAGACTTTCCAGCTATAGCGAATGTCGGCAGAAACCGCCTTAGCGTGATGCAAAATATTACTCGTACAATTATTAAATATCGTGTGATAAAACTCGGGTTGGTGGCTCAGTTGATCGATACGTTGCAAATAGCTCAGAAAAATAGCCTGAGCCGTGTCTGGCGATATCTGAAGGGGATAAAGATAAACTTGCTCTTTGCGAACATCGGTTCTGACACCAATTAAGTCTCGCTCATCGGCAAGCACATAGGTCAACATGTAATGTTTAAAAAAGCCGCGCCAGGTCGAATATCGTTGGTCGCGGCTACGCCGCGTTTCTATCGAGACCGCCAAATGGCGGCCGTCTTCGAAACCGAAGCTCAAAAACAGATGCGCAATAGTCTTGCCTGACCAGTAAGAGGAGACCACATCTACCGTTTTTAACTGGCTAATATCGATATCTGCATCGTACCAATCGGGCACATAATCGTCGCGGGTAGGTTGATATCTGAAATTGCGAATATTGCGCAGTACGATTTTACCCTGCTCCCCCCATTCCACCTGCGGTAACCGGGCGTATTCCAACACCCAGTCTTGCTCGTTGCTTGCCGTTGGTGAGGTCAACCAAGAAAACATGGCCATATAACTAGTTGCCTTTGTCATTTGAGGGTTCACCGTTAGCACCTGACGCTATCGTGTCCTGTTTTTTTTCATCGCGCCATTGCTTGCGCAAAGAAAACATTTTCTTTAGGGCACGACGTATGGTGGTTATCCAGCCGGCCGGCCGGGGATCCGCCAACATGCTTAATGCACGTGCGTAATCGAGCGTCAGCCCTGGCGTCCAGGCCATCGTTTTTGCGCGTTTACGTATTTGTACCGCCACCCATAACTCCGGCGTCGTGAGAATTTTACTCAACACCCACCAGTGGCCACGCTGCCCCCATATCTTACCCACCACGCCTTCCAGTGCCGCTTCCAGCCCACGCGCCACACTGCTTGAGCAGTTGCGATGCGTAAGGTTATAGGTGTTGTCTGCCTGGTAGACCTCCCAGAACCGCTTCAAACGTTCAGCATCATAGTTCCTGATCCGCACCTGCATGGTTGAAGGGCACCATTTTTCGGATTCAGTCACATAATCCGGTTGAAACTGCCCTTCAACATTATTATCTGCCGTTGCACGCAGCAAGCGGGTAAATTGATCGGGCGACCGGTCAATATCGACTGCCGGATACAGGCTGATATAGACGCCCTCCGGAGATTCCAGCGCAGCATGGCCGGTGGAAATCACCCCATTTTTATCCACCGCAGCAATATAACGATCAATGACAGGATGAGGTACTACTGCACTCTTCGAGGATCCTACAGGTGTCCAGACATGTATGGTCAGTGCCGGTTCATCGGCAGCCGGAGGGCCGTCCCATTCAGTGACCAACGGCGCCGTTTCTGCCCCGCTGGCTTCCTCAGCAGCCGTATTGCCCAAAACAGCAGGGTTGACCTCCAGCTTTTTGACGCGTATCGCCAGCATAACCATATTCCAGCCGCCAAATATCAATCCCAGGCCTAAGCAATAAGGTACGGTGCCGACATAATGGGTCGGATAGGGTTGAAAGAAGAAAATGGCTAACATGATTTCGATGACACCGCCGGCGACCACAAATTTCCAGTTTTTATAGCGTACAACCCCAGCCGTGACGATTTGCAATAACCCGTCGGTCAAAAATAAAATGCCAAAAATCATCGATAAAATAAAATGACCATGGTGATGCCCGCTCAAGATCAATATCGCGGCCAGTGAGAATGCCCCTCCTTTTACGTAACGCAAGGTACGTTGCCCGCCGATGCCGGTATGCGCAACCATCAACGTTGCCAGGCCTTCGACCAACAACAGGAAAGCAAAGGGATGCAAGGGGAAATAAATCGCGTTATCCAACGCATCGATGAAGATGATTAAGCCAGCCAACACACCTAACCAACCGGCAATCATCAACCCACGCCAGCGGTTACGCAAATAATCAACCCCCAGTAAAATCATTACCAACTGAACCATGCCTTATAACCTCTTCTCATATCTTTTAATTGTAAGACGGCTTAGCAGCCCCGCCTGGCATTCTTAAGGGTAAACAACATAAACAAACCGCAAAGCAACGCGGCCATCAATGGTAGGCCGTGAGTGTTCAATTCCATGGCTACCCCACCCATCATTGGGCCAACCAATGCGCCAACGCCCCAGGCAATCGACAATACAGCATACACCCCGACCAATTCACCGTTACTGAAGCGTTCGCCCACAACAGTGACCACCACAGTATAAATACCTACAAATACACCACCCCACACAAAAAGTAATGTGTATGCCATCCAGGGATAATTAAGCGATATTGGCCATAACAATGCCCCACAGGCCGATAAACCCGCCATGATGATAATTAGCCACTGACGATTGTATTTATCCGCTATCCAACCAATAGGCAGTTGTAACAATATTGCCCCAATCAATAAAACAGAAATCAATGACGTTGCTGATTGTTCGTCCCAACCCAAATTCATTGCATACACCGAAAGTAAGTTGAGACCTGCAGACTCCAGACCTGCATTCAGAACCGTTGCCGCTATAGCAATGGGTGCCAGACTAAGGTACATCAGCGTCGGTTTGGATTGGTGTTGTTCGTCTGCAGGGAATGGCCTTACAGCAGAGCGAGTGACTACTACTGCTGCCAACAATGCGATGGCGGCCCCCAGATAAAATGCCGTATTTCCGCTACTGCCAACGGACACTAAAATGAGTGGGCCAAGAGCAAAACCTGTGGACAAGCTGGCAGTATAAGCGGCAATGATTCGTGCACGGTTTGCCGCTTCAGCCATAAAGTTCAACCAGGTTTCAGTAACAACCAACATAATTTCGCTCATGGCACCCAGCATAAGGCGCAACACAAACCAGGTTGCAAAAGACGTGAGGGGAAAGAGACACAATACGAGGCATGATATAAACAATGAAAATATTATCAATGATTTAGCATTAAACCGCCGACACAACACCGGTAAGAATGGGGCGACAATGAACACGCCGATGGCATGCATCGCCGCATTGATGCCCACAAAGATTTCACTATACCCTTCATTGACCAACCTAATCGCGATCAGTGGTGCACTAAGACCATAGGTTAAGCCAAAAATCATCACAGCGAGCAGGATACCAATCTTGTTAGAGAAGATTGACACTGTCATAGTCTCCTATTCGTTGGCAAAACATAGAGACTTCCCCCGTTAAAAATTATAGTTAAGGCCAATGACAAAGTTATACGTTCCATCGCGATCAACCATTGGGCTATGGCGCACGGTTTTCGATAAGAAGTTATAACGGGATTCAATATAACCTTCCCAAAACTGGGTGAATTTGTACTCTGCTGCCAACATGATAAACGGCGTTAGGCTTTGATGTGGACGATATTCATTAAGCCCACTGCGATCGGCCTCTTCTTGGGAAATCCCATAGTAATAACGCGTTTGTTGTGCATTCGACCAATCAGTACCGATTTCTCCATAAAGCATCACAGAATTGACATTGAGCTCGCCAATGTAGGCTGCCGTTGCAACAACGCCCTTGCTATTATTTAACGTATCCGCCGCTACCTGGGTAAATAGCGCTCCCCACGGAGTGATCCTTTGGTAACTGATCCCCGACATGACAGTTGCACGCCGTTTGTTAAGCCTTTGCATCGCTTCACCGTGGCCATCTTCAGGACGGTAAGCATCTTCATAGTAATAGTAGGCTTTTAATTTCAGTTCATTTTCGGCATCTTTCAGTAGATAAAACCCTGTTTCAATACCGTCGACATACCAAACATCATTGTCATAGCCCACATAGGGAATGGCATAAAAATGTGTACGTTTGGCTTTGTATGCCTGACTTTCCAACTCTGTCTGCACCCCCAGGGAAAAACTGCTTGAAAAAGCACTTGTGGGTATAGTTATTGCTAATAACAAACAGAAAATTTTAAAATGATGCATCTAAACTCCGCACTCATCCGCGCCCACTCCCCACAAAGGCGAGGATAGATGGATTTTGTCTATGTCCATGAAATGTAGCAGATGTTCTACGAATAATCTTACTTGCGTAAACACTTCAGAAAAAACTGATAAAGAAAAAAAACAATCGATTGATTTTAAATAAAAAACATTCACCCAAAGCGACAAATGCAAAAACTCTTTCGTTGATTTCCCAGCCAAATGGCCAGTAAAACCATTCAGATATGAAAAGTTCTCCCTTTCTCAAATATTGAATTTATGCCCGCATGTCAATTACCCAAACTTAGTTATACATCCCAGTACTCATACCTACTTGGTAATAAATTCGATCTTTGTTTCCGTTTGGTTCCCATCGGATGATAGGCAGCATGGTATTCCCCTTAACATATAAGGGGAATAGTCAAAAAATCACAAAATAGCATTTGTATTCAAATGGTTATTTTTTTTTGCACTTGATGGGACATTATGTTCTATACTCACTTCCATTAAACCCTAACCCAGTGATATCATTATGAAAAAAGTGTCATTATTTTTTTCCCTCCCATTATTTTTTGTAGTAAACATAGCGTCAGCCACTGTCGACTGTGCGAGTTTAAAGCTAAAAATTAATGCGGAGAACAAGAGTCTTTACCAAGGTCTGGTACAAAAGGTACTGACTGAAAAAGTCAGCTCAAAACAAATTGATGTATCCGAAGTTTTAGCCGACAAAGAATGGCTAGCTATTTTCGCCTCAACAAAAACCTCTGAGCCTGGCGTTTTTTTCTTCAAGAACAAAGAATTTATTGATGTCTGGGGGGGAATGGTAGAACAAGACGAAAAACCCAACGTATTAAAATGGGCTCAAGGTATTCATGCTCCAGGAACATTAACGCAATGTTTTTTTGATGAAATAGTCATACAATAATACCCTCACATTGGTTATAAAGAGTGTGGGTAGTCAACTTTCAGTAAGATAATCGACACAGGAGGAATTAAAAAATGAAAAAAAGCAAATTTAAATTAATTAGCCCTTTGCTCCTTGCGCTTTCTTTTTCAATAGTTCAGGGCTGTACCAACACCAACGAACCTCAGGTTATTTCCGCACTTGACGACAAACCGTTTAATGACTGGTTCAATAAGTTGTTAAGCCAAATAAAATTCGATCATAATTATAAACGTATTCCGATTGATACCACTGAAAAATCAGACGAGTTTCTTATTTTATTACATGATACTTATCGCCATAAAATCACAAAGAAAGAATTTTCACAGCGAATGATCAGCCAATACCCTGGACATGATTATGAAATTTCATTTATTACATCAAGACTACCTTAACTTGATAAAAACACTTTAGTTTATCGCAAATAATAAACATAAAATTCAAATAGTTATGCGTGATATGCACCCCAAGAATCACATGTCGCGCATAATCCTCAAAAACAAATTTAATTCACATATCAACTTGACTTAATACAATTAACAACTAGATTTTAAAAAACAATTTTACTTTTTCATTCTGGAAAATTATCTCTCTGGGACATGACTATGTTAACAAAAGTAAAACCAATAAGCTTATTCGTCAGTTCATTATTGTTTTCATATTACTCACATTCTGCCTTAGGGGCTCCGGCCCCAGTAACCATTCCTCTGGGGCATTTAGATAATCGTCTAACCATTAATGTCGGCGTCAACGGAGGCCCCGCGCAAAAATATATTTTTGATACGGGTTCAGATCAGTTCAACGCCGTTCTCGGGCGGCAAGATACCTCGCGCTGGCCGAATGTGAATCAGGCATACGAATACCTCTATGGCAACGATGGCTGGGGCGGATATTGGTTACAGCGCAAGCAAATAACAAACCTGACCTATTACACCGATGATGCCACTCCGATACCGGTGGCGACGCCCGACAGCAATAATAAAGGCTACGTCATTGGTCAGGTTGAACATCTGTTGCTCGACCATCCCCAGCAAGCAGATCAAAAGCCGTTTAAAGTCATAGAGGGGAAACCTTACTATATTGATTTAGCCGCGGAAAAACACATTACCACAGGAAAACCGACCGAAGAAAAACACTTCTACGGCACTTTTGGCGTAGGGGATTTTCTTTTTACGGATGCAAAAGGCAATCCCAATGGCGGCAGCCCCTTTAGCACCATCACGAAAACCGGTTTTATCGTCGCCGGTAATGACAATGCCAATGAAAATGGAACAACGCTTTCACCGGGTTGCGCACCTTGTGCCATCCTCAATTTGACGCCCAGCCTGCGGGCACAGTTTGATACCCAGGTTCCCTGGGCACCTAAACGTGAAGAGGGAGATATCACCCATTTCCCCAACTCTGGTGCACCGGCGTCTTCGCAACATGAAGGCCGCTTCAAATACGCCTTCACACTCAATATCAATGGTCAGTCGAGCACCGTTGAGCTTCCCGCAGAGGCGCTGAGCGGCGCAATTTTATTCGATACCGGCAATGCTACTCACGCAACGATAGACAGCAAAAAATTCGGCGACATCCTCGAACAACATGGCGTGAAATTTGATAAGGATGGAGAAAACAACACGTCAGTGACCGCCCTGACGCTTCAGCCTGTCGACGCCAATGGACAGAAAGTCGGCAACGGGATCACTCTGCAGGGAGCCGGTGATGATCGCCTGATTATCGATCGCGACAGCAGTGACACAAAAACCTGGAACATCACTATGGGTATAGGTTTTTTCACTCAATATTCAGTGATGTATGATTTGCAAAATCAGCTCACGGCGTTTACCCCTTTCGTCGTCAATGCCGATAATTTTTCTACGGATGCCAACGGCAGCGGATTGCACCTTAACCGCGTGACCAGGCAAATGGGAAATCTGATGAGTGCCCCTGCCGGCGATCCGTCGGGTGACCCTAATGGAGGAAAAGGTTATCTTGGGTTGGCGGGCGCCATCTCCGGTGCCGGCGACTTAACGCTCATGCCGGATGTGGTGGTCAACATGACCGGCATGAACACCTATACCGGCGTGACCCGGGTGAATAAAGGTGCTGTGTTATATCTTACCGGCCCCGGCAGCCTCGCCCACTCTGCATCTCTGGAAAATAACGGTTGGTTTGACATCACTGAACACGGTAATTTCAATCCGCTGTGGGGCGTTCCAGACAGCATGAACAACGTCACTCTCCGCAGCTTAAGCGGCAATGGCGTGGTCACGCTGGGAGACAGAACGCTGGTATTGAGCCAGGCCAAGGATAATTTCTCGGGCCGTATCACGGACGTTGACCTCGGCAATCCTGACGGAACGCACTATAAAGGCGGCCTGACAATAGCAGGCGGTAGCCAAACGCTCAGCGGGAATAATGACTATGCCGGCCAGACGCGGATTGCCAAAGGCGCTGTGTTGCAACTGGCCAACACCGGCACGTTAGCCAGCGATGTCGCGGCTGACGGGCTCTTTATCGCCAACGGTAAAGCCGCCGGCGCTACTGTGGTGCGCGACGGTGGGCTGGTAGGCGGCAGTGGGCATATCGGCACGCTGACGGCCAATAAAGGGGGCTCGGTGGCACCCGGCAATTCTATCGGTACCTTGACGATTGATAACGATCTGACGCTGGGGAATGGCTCCCGTTATCTGGCTGAAATTGAGGCTGGCCACAGCGATTTGCTGCAGGTCAATGGTCAGGCGACACTGAACGGCGGCGAGATTGCGGTGGTGCCGCAAGCGGGGCAAAACCTGCTGGCTTCGACATCCTCCGCCGGCAATATCCTGGCACAGCGTTATACCCTGCTCACTGCCGTGCAAGGTATTACCGGGCAATTTGGCTCTGCCGACGCCGGGCTGTTTTTAAGCCCTGATCTGGCCTATCAGCCCACTAGCCTCTCATTGGGTTTACAACGTAGCGCCACCCGTTTTGCGGATGTCGCCGTCACGGCCAATCAACGTAACCTCGCGACGGCAGTTGAACGCTTACCGGCTGATAACCCCGTGTATCAAAGCTTGTTGATAGCCCCTTCTGCCGAACTGGCGCGTCAAGCCTATCGTCAATTGTCCGGGCAGATACACGCGGATATCGCCTCCGCGCTGGTGAATAACAGCCGTTATGTTCGGGATACGCTTAACGGCCGTTTGCGCCAGACTCAGGGCGCAGCGGACAGCAGCGACATCAAACAAGACGAGGACGGCGCATGGGTCAGTTTGCTGGGCAACTGGGAGCACGCCAGCGGCAATGATAATGCCACGGGTTTCCACGACTCCACCTTTGGGGTATTGCTCGGTGCGGATAATGAACTGGCCGATCGTTGGCGTCTGGGATTGGCCACCGGTTACACCCGCACCTCATTGCACGGAGACGGCGCATCTGCCGACAGTGATAACTATCATCTGGCCGTCTATGCCGGCAAAACCTATGACAACCTGAATCTGCGCGCAGGTACCGCCTATACCTGGCACCGGATTGAAACCTCCCGGGGTATCGGGTATTACGGCCAGTCCGATAACGCCAAGGCACGCTATAACGCGGGAACAGGCCAGATCTTCGCAGAAGCGGGTTACCGTCTGGACAATACCTGGTTCAATCTGGAGCCGTTCGCCAATCTGGCGTGGGTGAATTACCGTAGCGATGATATGACGGAAAATGGCGGTGCCGCCGCATTGAAAGCAGACAGCCAGAGCACCAGCGCAACATTATCCACCCTGGGTATGCGTGCGGACAAACGCTGGAGTACCGGTAAAGACAGCGCCGTTACCCTGCGTGGTGAACTGGGTTGGCAGCATCAGTACAACGCGACTGAGCGCGAAGTCGGCTTGCGCTTTGCCGGCACTGACGCCACCTTCAATACCGCCACGGTCGCAGCCTCACGCGACGGCATGGTGATGAAGGCGGGGGCAGAAATCAACGTCACAAAATCGGTTGCCGTATCCCTCAACTACACCGGTTTGTTATCTCAGAATTATCAGGATAACGGTATGAATGCCGGCGTGGTATGGCATTTCTGAACATGTCCATATGCGTACAAGGATGAAAACAGTATCTTCCGAGAGATGATTTAGAAACAAAATTGATCTTGACCCACCATCTCC
>NZ_MCGS01000065.1:0-1837 GCF_002607755.1 Serratia sp. BW106 | reverse complement strand
AAGCGTAATATACGCCACCTCGAGATAGCAAGCTACGGCGGCTAACTCACTGCTCTTTAACAATTTATCAGACAATCTGTGTGGGCACTCCACAAGACGATATCCAGAACCTTCGGGTTCGAAAAAATATCAAGTCTTGAAGAGTGACCAAGCAATACGTTGTTTCGTTGGCTTGTCCAACAGAACGACTATTACGAAAGTTATTTTCGAGCATCGCTTCACGAGTTGAAGCAAATCAAGCTTTTAATTGAAGAGTTTGATCATGGCTCAGATTGAACGCTGGCGGCAGGCCTAACACATGCAAGTCGAGCGGTAGCACAGGAGAGCTTGCTCTCTGGGTGACGAGCGGCGGACGGGTGAGTAATGTCTGGGAAACTGCCTGATGGAGGGGGATAACTACTGGAAACGGTAGCTAATACCGCATAACGTCTTCGGACCAAAGTGGGGGACCTTCGGGCCTCACGCCATCAGATGTGCCCAGATGGGATTAGCTAGTAGGTGGGGTAATGGCTCACCTAGGCGACGATCCCTAGCTGGTCTGAGAGGATGACCAGCCACACTGGAACTGAGACACGGTCCAGACTCCTACGGGAGGCAGCAGTGGGGAATATTGCACAATGGGCGCAAGCCTGATGCAGCCATGCCGCGTGTGTGAAGAAGGCCTTCGGGTTGTAAAGCACTTTCAGCGAGGAGGAAGGGTAGTGTGTTAATAGCACATTACATTGACGTTACTCGCAGAAGAAGCACCGGCTAACTCCGTGCCAGCAGCCGCGGTAATACGGAGGGTGCAAGCGTTAATCGGAATTACTGGGCGTAAAGCGCACGCAGGCGGTTTGTTAAGTCAGATGTGAAATCCCCGCGCTTAACGTGGGAACTGCATTTGAAACTGGCAAGCTAGAGTCTTGTAGAGGGGGGTAGAATTCCAGGTGTAGCGGTGAAATGCGTAGAGATCTGGAGGAATACCGGTGGCGAAGGCGGCCCCCTGGACAAAGACTGACGCTCAGGTGCGAAAGCGTGGGGAGCAAACAGGATTAGATACCCTGGTAGTCCACGCTGTAAACGATGTCGACTTGGAGGTTGTGCCCTTGAGGCGTGGCTTCCGGAGCTAACGCGTTAAGTCGACCGCCTGGGGAGTACGGCCGCAAGGTTAAAACTCAAATGAATTGACGGGGGCCCGCACAAGCGGTGGAGCATGTGGTTTAATTCGATGCAACGCGAAGAACCTTACCTACTCTTGACATCCACAGAATTCGGCAGAGATGCCTTAGTGCCTTCGGGAACTGTGAGACAGGTGCTGCATGGCTGTCGTCAGCTCGTGTTGTGAAATGTTGGGTTAAGTCCCGCAACGAGCGCAACCCTTATCCTTTGTTGCCAGCGCGTAATGGCGGGAACTCAAAGGAGACTGCCGGTGATAAACCGGAGGAAGGTGGGGATGACGTCAAGTCATCATGGCCCTTACGAGTAGGGCTACACACGTGCTACAATGGCGTATACAAAGAGAAGCGAACTCGCGAGAGCCAGCGGACCTCATAAAGTACGTCGTAGTCCGGATCGGAGTCTGCAACTCGACTCCGTGAAGTCGGAATCGCTAGTAATCGTAGATCAGAATGCTACGGTGAATACGTTCCCGGGCCTTGTACACACCGCCCGTCACACCATGGGAGTGGGTTGCAAAAGAAGTAGGTAGCTTAACCTTCGGGAGGGCGCTTACCACTTTGTGATTCATGACTGGGGTGAAGTCGTAACAAGGTAACCGTAGGGGAACCTGCGGTTGGATCACCTCCTTACCTAATGATATTGATTCGAGTGAAGTGCTCACACAGATTGTCTGATGAAA
>NZ_MCGS01000064.1:0-3146 GCF_002607755.1 Serratia sp. BW106 | reverse complement strand
CATTCCAACCGCCACTCACGTAGCCATCAGAACCAATCTCGGAACATTCGCTGAAAATCTACTCTCAAATCAAAACACTTTTGGTGTTGTAAGGTTAAGTCTCACGGATCATTAGTACTGGTTAGCTCAATGCATCGCTGCACTTACACACCCAGCCTATCAACGTCTTAGTCTTAAACGTTCCTTCAGGGGGATCAAGTCCCCAGGGAAGACTCATCTCGAGGCAAGTTTCGCGCTTAGATGCTTTCAGCGCTTATCTTTTCCGCACTTAGCTACCGGGCAATGCCATTGGCATGACAACCCGAACACCAGTGGTGCGTTCACTCCGGTCCTCTCGTACTAGGAGCAACCCCTCTCAATCTTCCAACGCCCACGGCAGATAGGGACCGAACTGTCTCACGACGTTCTAAACCCAGCTCGCGTACCACTTTAAATGGCGAACAGCCATACCCTTGGGACCTACTTCAGCCCCAGGATGTGATGAGCCGACATCGAGGTGCCAAACACCGCCGTCGATATGAACTCTTGGGCGGTATCAGCCTGTTATCCCCGGAGTACCTTTTATCCGTTGAGCGATGGCCCTTCCATTCAGAACCACCGGATCACTAAGACCTACTTTCGTACCTGCTCGAGCCGTCACTCTCGCAGTCAAGCTAGCTTATGCCTTTGCACTAACCTCACGATGTCCGACCGTGATTAGCTAACCTTCGTGCTCCTCCGTTACTCTTTGGGAGGAGACCGCCCCAGTCAAACTACCCACCAGACACTGTCCTCACCCCGGATTACGGGGCCGAGTTAGAACATCAAACATTAAAGGGTGGTATTTCAAGGTTGGCTCCACGCAGACTGGCGTCCACGCTTCAAAGCCTCCCACCTATCCTACACATCAAGGCTCAATGTTCAGTGTCAAGCTATAGTAAAGGTTCACGGGGTCTTTCCGTCTTGCCGCGGGTACACTGCATCTTCACAGCGAGTTCAATTTCACTGAGTCTCGGGTGGAGACAGCCTGGCCATCATTACGCCATTCGTGCAGGTCGGAACTTACCCGACAAGGAATTTCGCTACCTTAGGACCGTTATAGTTACGGCCGCCGTTTACTGGGGCTTCGATCAAGAGCTTCGCCTTGCGGCTGACCCCATCAATTAACCTTCCAGCACCGGGCAGGCGTCACACCGTATACGTCCACTTTCGTGTTTGCACAGTGCTGTGTTTTTATTAAACAGTTGCAGCCAGCTGGTATCTGCGACTGGCTTCAGCTCCGAGAGCAAGTCTCTTCACCTACGCGCCAGCGTGCCTTCTCCCGAAGTTACGGCACCATTTTGCCTAGTTCCTTCACCCGAGTTCTCTCAAGCGCCTTGGTATTCTCTACCTGACCACCTGTGTCGGTTTGGGGTACGATTTGATGTTACCTGATGCTTAGAGGCTTTTCCTGGAAGCTTGGCATCAACTACTTCTGCACCGTAGTGCATCGTCATCACGCCTCAGGGTTAGATAAGTAACCGGATTTACCAAGTCACTCCCCCTACACGCTTAAACCGGGACAACCGTCGCCCGGCTAGCCTAGCCTTCTCCGTCCCCCCTTCGCAGTAACACCGAGTACAGGAATATTAACCTGTTTCCCATCGACTACGCCTTTCGGCCTCGCCTTAGGGGTCGACTCACCCTGCCCCGATTAACGTTGGACAGGAACCCTTGGTCTTCCGGCGAGCGGGTTTTTCACCCGCTTTATCGTTACTTATGTCAGCATTCGCACTTCTGATACCTCCAGCAACCCTCACAGGCCACCTTCAACGGCTTACAGAACGCTCCCCTACCCAACAACGCCTAAGCGTCGCTGCCGCAGCTTCGGTGCATGGTTTAGCCCCGTTACATCTTCCGCGCAGGCCGACTCGACCAGTGAGCTATTACGCTTTCTTTAAATGATGGCTGCTTCTAAGCCAACATCCTGGCTGTCTATGCCTTCCCACATCGTTTCCCACTTAACCATGACTTTGGGACCTTAGCTGGCGGTCTGGGTTGTTTCCCTCTTCACGACGGACGTTAGCACCCGCCGTGTGTCTCCCGTGATAACATTCTTCGGTATTCGGAGTTTGCATCGGTTTGGTAAGCCGGGATGGCCCCCTAGCCGAAACAGTGCTCTACCCCCGAAGATGAGTTCACGAGGCGCTACCTAAATAGCTTTCGGGGAGAACCAGCTATCTCCCGGTTTGATTGGCCTTTCACCCCCAGCCACAAGTCATCCGCTAATTTTTCAACATTAGTCGGTTCGGTCCTCCAGTTAGTGTTACCCAACCTTCAACCTGCCCATGGCTAGATCACCGGGTTTCGGGTCTATACCTTGCAACTATTCGCCCAGTTAAGACTCGGTTTCCCTACGGCTCCCCTATACGGTTAACCTTGCTACAAAATATAAGTCGCTGACCCATTATACAAAAGGTACGCAGTCACCCAACTAGTAGGCTCCCACTGCTTGTACGTACACGGTTTCAGGTTCTATTTCACTCCCCTCGCCGGGGTTCTTTTCGCCTTTCCCTCACGGTACTGGTTCACTATCGGTCAGTCAGGAGTATTTAGCCTTGGAGGATGGTCCCCCCATATTCAGACAGGATGTCACGTGTCCCGCCCTACTCATCGAACTCACAATTAATGCATTTTAGTGTACGGGACTATCACCCTTTACTGTGCGACTTTCCAGACGCTTCCACTAACACAAGAACTGATTCAGGTTCTGGGCTCCTCCCCGTTCGCTCGCCGCTACTGGGGGAATCTCGGTTGATTTCTTTTCCTCGGGGTACTTAGATGTTTCAGTTCCCCCGGTTCGCCTCATACGACTATGTATTCATCGTATGATAGTGCAACGAATTGCACTGGGTTTCCCCATTCGGGTATCGCCGGTTGTAACGGTTTATATCACCTTACCGACGCTTATCGCAGATTAACACGCCCTTCATCGCCTCTGACTGCCTAGGCATCCACCGTGTACGCTTAGTCACTTAACCTCACAACCCAAAAGTGTTTCCACCTTCGTGCTGCTACATTTGAGAGACTCTATGACAGGTTAATCCTTACTCCAGTACTTCTACGGAGGAGTAAGTTTCAGCTGTCATGTTTCAATTTTCAGCTTGTTCCAGATTGTTAAAGAGCAA
>NZ_MCGS01000063.1:0-26727 GCF_002607755.1 Serratia sp. BW106 | reverse complement strand
AAAACCGCCTCCTTTCCTCCCCGGCCTGAAGGCCGAGGTTTCCCGGAGGCACTCTGATGACCAGCGCCATAGCCGAACAGCTCACCGAACGTTTCTTCCGCTATCTGGCGGTGACCAGCCAGAGCGATGCCGCCGTCACCACCCTGCCCAGCACGCCGGGCCAGCATGATATGGCCAAGCTGCTGGCCGCCGAACTGCGCCAGTTGGGGATGAAAGACGTGCAAATTGATGAGCACGCCACCGTCACCGCACGCAAGCCCGGTAACCAGCCAGGTGCGCCGCGCATCGGTTTTATTACTCATATCGATACCGTTGACGTCGGCCTGTCAGCGCATATTCATCCGCAGCGCCTGCGCTTTAGCGGCCAGGATCTGTGCCTGAACGCGGAGCATGACATCTGGCTGCGCACCGCCGAGCACCCGGAGATCCTGGCCTACCCGAATGAAGAGATTATTTTCAGCGACGGGACCAGCGTGCTCGGTGCCGATAACAAGGCCGCAGTGACGGTAGTGATGACCCTGCTGGCTAACCTGAGCGCCACCGACCGCCACGGCGATATTCTGGTGGCCTTTGTGCCGGATGAAGAAATTGGCCTGCGCGGTGCCAAGGCGCTGGATCTGGCGCGCTTTGATGTGGACTTCGCCTATACCATCGACTGCTGCGAACTGGGGGAAGTAGTGTATGAAAACTTCAACGCGGCCGCGGCGGAGATCCGCATTGAGGGGGTGACCGCTCACCCGATGTCAGCCAAAAACGTGCTGATCAACCCGATTCGTATCGCCAACGACATCATCAACCAGTTCGACAGCCAGGATACGCCGGAGCATACCGAGGGACGTGAAGGCTACTTCTGGTTCAATGACATGACGGCCAATGCCAACCTCGCCACGCTGAAAGTGTCGATCCGTGATTTTGATCTGGCGAATTTCAATGCGCGTAAAGAGCGTATTCAGCAAGTGGTGCAGCAGGTGGCGGCAAACTACCCGCGGGCCAGGGTCAGCTGCAGTGTCACGGATATCTACAGCAATATCAGCAACTCTATCGGTGAAGACAAACGTGCCATCGAACTGATTTTCGGCGCCCTCGCCGCCCATGGTATTCCGCCAAAGGTGATACCGATGCGCGGTGGCACCGACGGTGCGGCGCTATCCAGCCGCGGGCTGGTGACCCCCAACTACTTTACCGGCGCGCACAATTTCCATTCACGCTTTGAGTTTCTGCCGATCAGCGCCTTTGTGAAGTCCTATCAGGTCACCCGCAGTATTTGTTTGCTGGCGGCTCGCGGTTAATTGCTTGGCCAAGGGAGAGCGGTATTTCATACAAAAATACCGCTCTTAGGCCAACAGCCAGCCAAGCAACCCACCCCACGCCAGCAGTGGCAGCGAGTAATAATGGAATTTCAGCCAGATTTTTCGCTCGCCCGCCATCCGCAGTGCAATCAGATTGGCCAGTGAGCCGATCGCCAGACCAAAACCACCGGCGTTCACCGCATAGGCCAATAGTTGGCTGGAAGGCACGTAATTGAGCAGTAAAATGGTCGCCGGCACATTGCTGATCACCTGTGACAGGCCTATCCCCAGGGCATAAATACCGCCCTCGCTTAGCCTGGCAATGTCAGCAAACCAGGGCTGGACGGCCCCGAGCCGGGTGAACAACCCCACGTCGATAAACATGGCGATAAAGACAAAAATCAGGCTCCAATCGATCTGCAGCAATACCCGGCGCGCCAGCAGTAAAAAACCGGCGAATACTGCCAACAGGCCGTACAGCGGCAGGTCAATATCCAGACACAGCAGAAAAATCACGTACAACGCCACACAGCTCAGCAACAGACGTCGCTGATAAGGGTAGCCTTCGGTGTGCGGGGCCTTAACGATATCCCGCACCGGGAAACTGAACCAGGTCAACAGCAGCAGGCTGGCCAGCATCGCCACACCAAAGGGTGCCATCTGGGCAATGAAACCCAGGAAGGACAACGAGGATTTACTCCACAGCAAAATGTTCTGCGGATTGCCAATCGGCGTCAGCAGCGAGCCGGCATTGACCGCCAGCGCCTGGAAGATAATCAGCCGGCTAATCGGCAGCGAAGAAAGTTTTTTCAGCGTGATGGTCAGCGGAATGACAATAAACAGCGCCACGTCGTTGGTCAGGAATGACGACAACAGCGCGGCAGAAAACACCAAAAACAGCGCCAGCCGCCGTTCGCTGTGCAGCGTATTGACTATCTTGCGGCCGATAAAATCAAAATAGCCGCTGACCTCAACCCCCTTGGTCAACAGCATCAGGCCCAGCAGGGTAATAATGGTTCGCCAGTCAATAAAACCGCTGAGCGCGGGCAGTGGCTGCGGATTAATGACCGCCATCAACACGCCGGCCAACAGCAGAATATGTAAAAAACGATCTTTCAGGAACGGCTGGATCAGCCGGAGAGCGGCGTTTGAACTCATGTTGAGCGCTTCAAAAATCAACCAGGGGTCGGGAGCCAGAAGTTAGCCCAAGCACGACGGGAACGCCAGCAAAATGCTATTTTACCTTATACCCGTCATTCTTGAAGCCGCCTCTTTGTTGGCTGCCTGCACTTACCCCTGTCACGTACTGTCTGTACGCTCCCGGGGATGCGTTTAGTGGCCGCCTCGATGCAACTCCAATTATTTTGGGTATATCTGCTTTTCATTTGGCGCGCTTTACTTTATTGGTAGCGCCTTTCCCAGTTTTAAAGGATTTTTTATGGCTAACGTTTTCGCCAAAGGACTGTTGCTGAGTCTCGTGCTCGGTTTGCTGACCGCCTGTAATGACCAGAACTCCCGCCCGCAGACGGATATCGACGGCAAAACCATGGGGACCTTCTACAGCGTCAAGGTCAGCGGTGACATGGCAATCAATAAACAGCAGTTGCAACAGCAGATCGACGCCGTGCTGGAGCGGGCCAACGACGATATCTCCACCTACCGCAATGATTCGGTACTGTCGCGCTTTAATCAGACCCGCAGCGCCGATCCACAGCCGATCCCACGAGGTATGGCGGACATTATCCTGATGGCTCAACGCATCGGCCGCGATACTCAGGGCGCGATGAATATTACCGTCGGCCCATTGGTCAATTTGTGGGGCTTCGGCCCGGATAAAAAAGTGGTCAAGGTGCCGAGCCAGCAGCAAATAGAAGCGGCGCAAAAGAATGTCGGCCTGAAGCATCTCAAGCTGATCAGTGACGATCGCGGTGAGTGGCTGCAAAAAGACCTGCCGGAGATGTATGTCGATCTCTCAACCCTGGGTGAAGGTTATGGCGTTGACCAGTTGGTGCAGTTGATGGCGCGCAACGGCATCACCAACTATCTGGTCTCGGTCGGCGGTGCGGTTTCCTCACGCGGCGTTAACGGCCAGGGCAAAGCCTGGCGGGTAGCGATCCAAAAACCAACCGACCGCGAAAATGCGGTGCAGGCCCTGGTGGATCTGCAAGGGTATGGCATCAGCACCGCCGGCAGCTACCGCAACTATTTCGAACAGGATGGGCAGCGTTATTCACATGTGATCGATCCCACTACCGGTCGACCTATTACCCACCGTCTGGTGTCCGCCACGGTGATAGCTCCGACCGCGCTGGAAGCCGACGGTTGGGATACCGGGCTGATGGTGCTGGGAACGGAAAAAGCACTGAAACTGGCGGAGGAAAAAGGGCTGGCGGTGTATTTGATCAGCAAAACCGACCAGGGATTCAGCGCCGTCATGACGCCGCAGTTTAAAGCGTTTCTGGTGAAATAGTTTCTGGTTCAGTAATAAGGGGCGCAGTTCAATACCGCGCCCCGCTCCGTCATCCTTTACGGTGCAACAGCAAATAAACCACCGGAACCACCAGCATCGACAACAAGGGTGCGCTGACCATCCCGCCAATCATCGGTGCCGCAATGCGTCGCATCACCTCAGAACCGGCACCATCACCCCACATGATCGGTAACAACCCGGCCATGATGGTAGCGACGGTCATCACTTTTGGCCGCACTCGCAGTACCGCCCCCTCACTGATGGCCGCCATCAGTTGTTGCTGGGTGAGCGGCTGCCCTGGCTGACGGTGTTTTTCCAACGCGTGATTCAGATACAACACCATAATCACGCCGAACTCCGCCGCCACCCCGGACAGGGCAATAAAGCCAACCGCCCCGGCCACCGAAAGGTTGTAGTCCAACAGGTACAGCAGCCACACGCCGCCGATCAGCGCGAAGGGCAGCGTCGCCATGATCAGCAGCGCATCGCGCACGCTGCTGAAGGTGACAAACAGCAAGACGAAAATGATCGCCAGCGTCACCGGCAACACGATTTTCAGCTGGGCGCTGGCGCGTTCCAGATATTCAAATTGCCCGGACCAGCCCAATGACACCCCGGCCGGCAGCTTGACCTGCTGCGCGACCGCCTGCTGCATCTCTTCCACCGCCGATTTAAGATCGCGCCCGCGCAGATCGACATAAATCCAGTTGGAAAGCCGCGCATTCTCACTTTTTAACATCGGCGGCCCTTCGGTCACCCGAATGTCTGCCAACATCGACAACGGCACCTGGCCCCCGCTGGCAGTCAGAACCGGCAGCGCCTGCAGTTGTTGCACCGAATCACGGATTTCACGTGGGTAACGCACATTGATCGGATAACGCGCCCGCCCCTCTATGGTTTCGCCAATGTTTTCGCCGCCCACCAACGTCGCCACCATAGATTGCAGCTCTTTGACCGAAACACCGTAGCGTGCCGCCCGCTGACGGTCGATATCAATATCCACGTAACGGCCGCCGGTAATGCGCTCGGCCAGTGCCGAGGTAACGCCCGGAACCCGCTTCACCACCTGCTCAATCTGCCCGGAAATCCTTTCGATATCGGCCATGTTATTGCCGTTCACCTTGATGCCGACCGGGCTTTTTATCCCGGTGGCCAACATATCCAGCCGATTGCGGATTGGGGGAACCCACACGTTGGCTATCCCCGGCACCTTGACCACGCTGTCCAATTCCGCCACCAGCTTGTCCATGGTCATGCCCGGCCGCCATTGGTCACGCGGCTTGAAGCGAATGGTGGTTTCCAGCATGGTCAGCGGTGCCGGGTCGGTGGCGGTTTCCGCCCGCCCCGCCTTGCCGAATACCGTCGCCACTTCCGGCACGGTTTTGATCAACCGGTCGGTCAGTTGCAGCAGCCTGCTGGCCTCGCGCGCCGACATGCCCGGCAATGACGATGGCATATACAACAGATCGCCTTCATCGAGCTGCGGCATAAATTCACTGCCCAGGCGGCTAAGCGGATACAAGGTTAGCAACAGCAGCAGCAAGGAAACCCCGAGCGTGGTTTTCGGCCTTGCCAACACCGCCGCCAGCACTGGCTGATACAGACGGATCAGCCAGCGGTTGATTGGGTTGGCATGCTCGTCGGGAATGCGACCACGAATGAAGTAGCCCATCAACACCGGCACCAGCGTAATCCCCAGCCCGGCCGCCACCGCCATGGCATAGGTTTTGGTGTAGGCCAGCGGAGAGAACATCCGCCCTTCCTGCGCCTGAAGTGTGAACACCGGAATGAAGGACAGCGTGATAATCAGTAGACTGCAAAACAGCGCCGGCCCCACTTCCACCGCCGCCTGCTCCGAAATGCGCCAGTAATCTGCCGACGTCGGTTGTTGCCCAGGGTGGCGTTGTCGCCACTGCTCCAGCACCTTATGCATGTTCTCGATCATCACGATCGCCGCATCCACCATCGCCCCTATCGCGATGGCGATCCCGCCCAACGACATGATGTTGGCGTTCACCCCCTGATAATGCATCACCACAAAGGCACCGAGAATGCCGAGTGGCAGCGTGATCATCGCCACCAGTGCCGAGCGGAAATGGAACAGGAACAAGGTGCAGACCAGAGCCACCACGATAAACTCTTCCAGCAGCTTGTGGGACAAGGTTTCGATGGCATGCTCGATCAACTGAGAGCGGTCGTAAACCGTGACGATTTCCACCCCCGGCGGCAAAGTCTGCTGAATCTCCTGTAGCTTCACCTTCAGCGCGTTGATGGTTTCCAGCGCATTCTTACCGTAGCGCATCACCACAATGCCGCCTGCCACTTCCCCTTCCCCGTTCAGTTCCGCCACGCCACGGCGGATCTCCGGCCCTTCACGCAGCGTCGCCACCTGTGACAGCAGGATAGGTACGCCGTCGCGCACGGTGATCACCACGTTGGCAAAATCACTCAGCTTTTTCAGGTAGCCCGAGGTGCGCACCATATATTCCGCTTCGCCCATTTCCAGCAGCGCCCCGCCGCCTTCCTGATTGGCGTCCTGGATGGCCGTCACCACCTGTTGATGAGTGATATTCAGCGCGCGCAGGCTTTGCGGATCCAGCACCACCTGATACTGGCGCACCATGCCGCCCACGCTGGCTACCTCCGCCACATTGGGGACGGTTTTAAGCTCAAACTTCAACGTCCAGTCTTGCAGCGCGCGCAGGTCGGCCAGGCTGTGTTTGCCGCTTTTATCCACCAGAGCATATTCATACACCCAACCCACACCGGTGGCATCCGGCCCCAGCGCCACCTTCACCTGTTCAGGCAATGAAGATTGCACCTGGCTCAACGACTCCAGCACCCGTGAACGCGCCCAGTAAAGATCGGTGCCGTCCTCAAACAGCACGTAGACGTAGGCATCGCCAAACATGGAAAAGCCCCGCACCGTTTTGGCCCCCGGCACCGTCAACAAGGTGGTGGTCAGCGGATAGGTGACCTGATCTTCAATCACCTGCGGTGCCTTGCCTGGGTAAGTGGCACGGACGATCACCTGCACATCAGACAAGTCCGGCAGTGCATCCAGCGGTGCTTTCTGCAGTGCCCAAACACCCCAGCCGGCCAACAACACCGAAGCCAGTAACACCAGCAGCCGATTACGCAGCGACCAGCGGATCACTAATGCAATCATAAGTGGCCTCCGTGTTCAGCACTCGCCGGCAGGACCTGGCTGATATGCGAACCGCTGTCGTCGACGCCAAAGCGGATTTTCACCCGGTCGCCTGGCTTGATGCCTGCCGGTAATCCCCCCGGCGGCAGAGCAAAATCCATGGTCATCGCCGGCCACTGCAATTCCGGCACCGGCCCGTGGGACAGCGTCATGCTGTCGCCATTCAGCGCCTCAATCACTCCCTCAGCCTGATACTGTTTAACCTCGGTTTCCGCCGCCATCTGCGGCAAGGCACTGCGCATGCTGGCCTCGGAGTCGATCAGGAACTGACCGGAGGTCACGACCTGCTGCCCGGCGTTCAGCCCACGTTTGATTTCGACCCAGCCGTCCTGGGCGCGCCCGGCCACCACCTCAACCGGCGTGAAATGACCATTACCTTCGGCGATCAATACCCGATTACGATCGCCACTGCCAATCAGCGCCTCCTGCGGGATTGCCAGCACCGGTTTACCGACGTGGCTCTGCGACAACGTCAGTTGCAGGTACATACCCGGCCGCAGCTTTTGTTGAGGATTTTTCAACAGGATCCGCGCTTTAAAGGTTCGGGTCAGCGGATCAACATTAGCCAGCAGTTCACTCACCTCGCCTTCAAAGCGCTCTCCCGGCCAACTGGCGGAGTTGGCCTGCACCCTGTCCCCCACTTTCAGCAACCCGGCTTGCGCCTGCGGATAATCAGCCACGATCCACACCGGATCGAGACGGGCAAGTTCGAATAGCCCCTGCGCCACGGTCACCTGCGCGCCTTCGAGCACGCTGAGCTTGTTCACATAACCGCTTTCCGGCGCCACTATCGTAATGCGAGGCTCGGGTTTACCCCTGCGCTCTACCTGCCGAATCACCGCTTCAGGCATAAACAGCAGTTGCAACCGCTGGCGTGCGGCGGCGGTCAACGCACGGTCACCCAGTTGGCGTATCGCCAGATACTCCTGCTGCGCCGCGCTCCAGTCCGGGATCCACAACTGTGCCAGTGCTTCGCCTTTTTTCACCTGCTGCTGGCTGGCACGGACATAGAGTTTTTCCACCAGCCCATTGGCGCGGGCGGCAATGATCTGCACCCCACGTTCATCGGTGGCCACGCTGCCAAAAGCGTTAAGCTGCGGATCCAGCGGACGCAACTGGGCGGTTTCGATACGTACCCCCAGGTTCTGCTGCTGGCGTGCGCTGATGGTCACACCGCCCTCCGTCTCGGCCTCATCGGCATAGCGCGGCACCAGTTGCATATCCATAAAAGGCGATTTCCCCGGCTTATCAAAACGCTGGGCAGGCATCATCGGATCGTACCAATACAGTACCTGCCGTTCACTTTTGTCCACCTGCGGTGCGGTTTCACCCGACGCACCAAACCAGTATCCGGCCAGCCCAGCGCCGATTAACGCCGCTAACAGCGCCAGCTTAAATGGCATTTTCATTGCATCGACTCCTGAGGGGTGAGATAGCGGATGGCGGCCCAAATCTGTGCCAGTCCGCGAGCGGCCTTACCGGCGCTGAGACGGCTGTCGAGCAGTGCTCGCCTTGCTTCCAGCACCGCAGACAAGTCGCCTTTACCGCTGCGATATTGCGCCAACAGCAAGCTCACTCGCTGTTGCTGCAGGGGGATCGCCTGTTGTTGCTGGCGCTGCCATTGCGCCTGTGCCGCCTGATACTGTGCCAACAGCGTATCGAGTTGTGCCTGATGATCGCGGATCAGCAACGTCAGTCGATCGTTGGCCTCCATGTTGCGGGACACATCAGCGGCGTAGTTCTTGTCCTGCCGTTGTGAGCGGAACAGCGGCAGATCGACGGTAAACATCACCCCAGCCAGATCTTCGTAATCATCGGCACGCTTGCCGTAATAGACCTCTACGCCGACGTCCGGTATCGCTGCCACCTCTGACTGCGCCGAACGCGCCTTGGCTACGTCGGCCTCACGGCTGGCCTGCAGCACCTCGGGATGCTGCCTGATCGCCTGCCGCAAGACGTCACTGTCGGCCGGCAAACGTTCAAAGCGCGGCAGGGTTCCGGCGGTATCCGTCGCCGCCAGACCGGTCAGTTGTGTCAGGCGTGCCTGCGCCACCGCGACGTCACGCTGCGCCTCGCTGATACGGTCCTGCATGGCCAACAGCGTCAGTCTGGCGTCCAGCACGCCGCTGGCAGGAGTACCGCCACCGGCCACACCGGCATGCTGAGTGGCAATTTGACGCTCACTCTCCGTGACCAGAGCAGTGGCATCGCGCAAGGTTTGCCGACTCAGCGCCAGTTCCAGCCATGCCTGTGCGGTTTGCTGCTGCAGACGGGTTCGGATGGTGGCACTGCCGGCGTCCGTCTGGCTGGCCTCGGCGCGCAGGGTATCCGCCTTACGTTGGCGTTTGGTGCTGCTGACGTAATCCTGCATGATGCCAACCCGCCCCATCGTCATGCCTTCACGGGTGAAGCGCCGGGCATTTCCACCCTGTACCGGTACGTTTTCAATACCGAACTTCAGCTTGGGATCGGGCAATTGCATCGCCGAATCCGCCATGTTCTCCAGGGCATTCACCTGATGTCGATTCGCCGAAAGCTCGGCCGAATAACGCTCGGCGGCCGTCAGCGACTGTTGCAGCGTCAACTCCGCCGCCTGGCTGGCCGGTGCCCAACAGGCAAGCAGCAGCCAGCCCACCCGCCAAGGGTGAGAAAGGATAATGGTCATGACGCCTCCGTTATTGGCGAGCGGCGGCGACAGCCACCAACTGATAACCACCGTCGACGGGCAGGAAGCTGAAATCCACCGCCGTTCCCGCAGGCAGTGCAGTGAGCAATGGCGATGAAGGGAGTTGGAAACTCATGGTCATGGGCGGCCAGTTGAGCGCCGGAATGGCCTGGTGCGCGATGGACACCTTCCGCTCATCCCAGGCTTTGATCACGCCCTGGCTATGGATTTCGACGTCAGGTTTTACGGCAGAATGTTGCATCGCCATATCGGCGGCGCTGGCGGCAGAGGAGAAAAACAGGGTGATCAATACAACGGCAAATAAATTACGCATAACGGGTACTCCATTAAATAGTTAACAAACGCGGATGGCCGTCAGGGACGGCAAAGCGGTTGTCAGAGCTATTCACGGAACCGGCAGAAAACTATCTCTGTCGGCGGGCCTGTTATCGGGGGTGTTTGCCAGGTATTAACCGGGATAGAAAGTGACGGGGAAGGCGCAATAACGGCCCATTCGCTGCTGATCGGCAAGGCGGCTAACGTCAGGTTGGCGTGGTCCTGTTGGGCTGACTCCGGTACACAGTGTTTCTCACACAGTGGCCCCTGGGTTTGCATCTGTTCCGACGACGGCAGGCTGTTTTGCATATGCATCATATGCTGGGCCATCGGCGCTTCGCCGCTGAACTGCAGGTTACAATTATGGCTGGCCAGCGCCAGTTGGCTATTCAACAGCAGCCAGCAGACGACCAATAACCATGCGCCAGCCCGCTTTTTAGCAAAGCGCAGACGGTGCATGGATAAAGAGATGGACGCCAAAGCCGACATCAGGTCATTCCAGAACGGGAGATGGCGGAAGTATATCGACCAAGTGCTTGCGCAGGAATGGAATTTACACCCGCTGACAAAGCGGCATTCAGCGGCAAAGTGGAAATTAAAATTCTTTGATATCAATCAACCGGTGGCGTCTCAGCCAAAGAAAAAGCCCAGCTTTTGCTGGGCTCGATTCGGGGAAACTCACCGACGGAAGGTTATTTGGTTAACGCGATAATACCCAGCGTCAGACCGGCAACCGCCGCCGCACCACCGGCGATGGCGCCTGCGGTTTCCCAGTTATCCTGAGTGGTGCCTTTCATACAGGTGTTGGTGTGCACCAGACGCCCCTGATCGTCATAAACCGGGACACAAGGTGACTCAGTCGCGCACCCAGCCAGAAATACCGACAGCAGCCCAACCGCAATTAACTTTTTCATACTTTTGCCTCAATGTTCGATCACTCTGAAATGCGACGCCGAGTGATATTCGCGCTATTGAGCCATTGTATGCGCAAAAGACTGAACGAAGCGTTAATGATCCGTCAGAAGATGTAATTTGGGATAACTCCGAACGGTCCCCGCCAAGATTTGCAGGCAGTAAAAAGCCCGCGAAAACGCGGGCTTGATCGACAACCTTGAGGCCGGAATTACTTCTGCAGTTTACGCATGACCAACGTGGCGTTGGTGCCGCCGAAACCGAAGCTGTTGGACATCACGGTAGTCAGCTCACGTTGAGTCGGCTGAGTCACGATGTTCATGCCTGCGGCTTTCTCATCCAGGTTTTCGATGTTGATGCTCGGCGCAATAAAGCCGTGCTCAACCATCAACAGGCTGTAGATCGCTTCCTGCACGCCAGCGGCGCCCAGTGAGTGACCGGTCATGGCCTTGGTGGAAGAGATTGCCGGGGTGTTGTCGCCAAACACTTCACGGATAGCGCCCAGTTCTTTCACATCGCCAACCGGCGTGGAAGTCCCGTGCACGTTCATGTAGTCGATTGGGGTATCAACGCCCTGCATTGCCATCTTCATGCAACGCACTGCGCCTTCGCCTGATGGTGCAACCATGTCTGCACCGTCAGAGGTCGCACCGTAGCCGATGATCTCGGCATAGATGTGTGCGCCACGCGCCAGAGCGTGTTCCAGCTCTTCGACTACCACCATACCGCCGCCGCCGGCGATGACGAAACCGTCACGCGCTGCGTCGTAAGTACGGGAAGCTTTTTCCGGGGTGTCGTTGTAGCTGGTGGACAGTGCGCCCATCGCATCGAACTCACAGGCCATTTCCCAGCACAGTTCTTCACCGCCGCCGGCAAAGACCACGTCCTGCTTGCCCAGTTGGATCAGTTCAACCGCGTGGCCAATGCAGTGTGCAGAGGTTGCGCAGGCTGAGCTGATGGAATAGTTAACGCCACGAATTTTGAACGGGGTTGCCAGGCAGGCGGAAACGCCTGAAGCCATAGCCTTGGTCACCATGTACGGGCCAACGCCGCGCAGGCCTTTGGCACGCATGCCGTCGGATCCAGCAACCTGGTTGCGTGGAGAGCCGCCACCTGAGCCAACAACCAGACCGGTGCGATCGTTGGAAACCTGATCGGCAGCCAGACCTGAATCTTTGATGGCTTCTTCCATGGAAAGATAGGCATAAACGGACGCATCGCTCATAAAGCGCATCACTTTACGGTCGATCAGACCGGTGGTGTCCAGTTTAACATCGCCCCATACGTGACTACGCATGCCGGAATCTTTAAGCTCCTGGGAGAAAGTGATCCCAGAACGTCCTTCCTGCAGGCTCGCCAGGACCTCCTGCTGGTTGTTACCAATGCTGGAGACGATTCCCAGGCCAGTAATCACTGCACGTTTCATTCAGTACCTCTTCCACAATTTTACATTCGGGATTTTGCATCGCACTTTAGCGTACAGATGTACGCCGAACAAGTCCGATCAGCGTTTTTCAGCTTTATTCTTATCCAGTTTGCGCCATAGCGCCAGCGCCGTTAGAATCCCGTCACCCCTTGAGTTACGAGCAACCAACCGTGAGCCACGCCCCGATCCAAACCGCAGCGTTATCCTGGAATGAACAGGGTACACCTGTTTCGAAACAGTTTGATGACGTCTACTTTTCTAATCAGGATGGGCTGGAAGAAACCCGCTACGTGTTTCTCAAGGGCAACCGACTGCCACTGCGTTTTGCCGAACACCCTCGCCCGCTGTTTATCGTCGCGGAAACCGGCTTCGGCACCGGACTTAATTTTTTAACCCTGTGGCAGGCCTTTACCGGCTTTCGTGCAACCACGCCGAACGCCACGCTGCAGCGACTGCACTTTATCAGCTTTGAAAAATTCCCGCTGCTGCAGGCCGATCTGGCGGCGGCACATGCGCGTTGGCCGGAGCTGGCCCCCTATGCCGATGAGCTACGGGCCCAATGGCCGTTACCGCTGCCGGGCTGCCACCGCCTGCTGCTGGCGGAAGGCCGCATTACGCTCGACCTGTGGTTTGGCGACGTGAATACGCTGCTGCCGCACTTTGACGCCAGTATGAACCGCCAAATCGACGCCTGGTTCCTCGACGGGTTCGCCCCGTCGAAAAATCCGGATATGTGGACCGAACAGCTGTTCGCCGCCATGGCACGCTTTGCCCGGCCGGGGGGCAGCCTTGCCACCTTTACCGCCGCCGGCTTCGTGCGTCGCGGGCTTCAGCAGGCCGGGTTTGAGGTCATCAAGAGCAAAGGTTTCGGTCAGAAACGTGAAATGCTGATTGGCGAACTGCCTGCCGATGCGCCCGTGATTGCCCATCCCACCCCCTGGCTGTTGCGCCCGGCGGCGGAGCATACCGACGATATCGCCATCATCGGCGGCGGTGTTGCCAGCGCCTTGACCGCCCTCGCCCTGTTACGACGGGGTGCGAAGGTCACGCTGTACTGTGCCGATCCGCAACCGGCCGAAGGAGCATCGGGCAACCGTCAGGGCGCGCTCTACCCGTTGTTGAACGGCCGGGGCGATGCACTGGAAAACTTCTTCAGCGCCGCCTTCCTGTTTGCCCGCCGTCAGTATGATGCGCTGGTACAACAGGGCGTGGCGTTCGATCACCAGTGGTGCGGCGTCAGTCAGTTAGCTTTTGATGAGAAGAGCGCCGGGAAGATTGCCAACATGCTGGCGGTTGAATGGCCGCAGAAACTGGCCATGGCGGCCGATCGCACCACGCTCAGTGCCCTGTGCGGCATTGACAGCGGTTTTGGCGGCATTAACTACCCTCAGGGCGGTTGGCTGTGCCCGGCCGAGCTGACGCGCAGTGCAATTGCCCTGGCGCAAGCTCAGGGGCTGAGCTGTCAGTATCAATCTGATGTTCGCGCTCTGACCGCCACCGACAGCGGCTGGCAGCTCAGCTTCAGTCAGGGTGAACCCCAACAGCATGCGACGGTGATCCTGGCCAGTGGCCATCGGCTTGGCGAACTGGCGCAAAGCGAAGCGATGCCAGTTTATGCGGTGCGCGGTCAGGTCTCCCATATCCCCACCACCCCGGTGCTGAGTGAGTTGAAACAGGTGCTGTGTTACGACGGCTACCTGACGCCGGTCAATCCTCATAATCAGCAGCACTGTATCGGCGCCAGCTACCAGCGCGGCGAAACTGCCACCGAATACCGCGAAGAAGAACAGCAGGCCAACCGTGCCCGCCTGCTGCGCTGCCTGCCGGACCAAAGCTGGCCGCTGCAGGTGGACGTCAGCGGTCACCACGCCCGCTGCGGCGTGCGTAGCGCTACCCGCGATCATCTGCCGATGATTGGCGCAGTCCCGGACTTCCAGGCGACGCTGACCCAGTATCAGGATCTGCAACGCCAATATCAGCGCGGTGAGGCTATTGCCAATGCGCCGAGCTATCCCAATCTGTTTGTGATTGGTGCGTTAGGTTCACGTGGGTTGTGTTCGGCACCGCTGGCGGCGGAAATTTTAGCGGCGCAGCTGTTTGGCGAGCCCTTGCCGGGTGACGCTCAGATGATGGCGGCGTTGAATCCGAACCGGATGTGGGTAAGAAAATTACTGAAGGGGCGTGAGGTTTAATCGCCATTTTACAGGACGCTGTTGCCAGCGCCCTGTAAAGAGGATCAGGCGGTCGGCAACGCGGTTTGGTACAGGGTTTCCCACATGCCATATACCAGAACCTGGTCCGGTGGCGACAGTTCACCGGCGGCGATGGCTTTATGCAGGCTATTTTCCACCTGTGCCTTCAAGGCTTCAGCGGTGTGATCGCCCTGTTCTTCCACTTCGGCAACCGCCAGCGTCAGATGACCGCGCAGGTAGCCACCGGCAAACAGTTCATCATCGCTGGCGTGCTCTACCATGTCATCAATCAGCGCCAAAATGCGCGCTTCGAATTCTGCGATCATCAAATTTCCTCATTAAATAACAAACTGACGGTCAATTGAGATCTTCCGGATAGGGGAAAAGCTCGGCCGTCAGCGATGGCGTATTGTAAAACGATTGTAACGCCTGAATAAAGCGCGCAGGTCTTGTGGGTATTCCCTGTTCCAGCAGCAACAGTACCCGTTCGCGGACTTTACGCTGGAAGGCAATGCGATCCGGCTCGCAATCACCGTTCAGGTTGTCGCAACTGACGTTGAACGGAAAACCGGCCGCCACGCAGAACATCCACTCCAGCGACTGCGGCTTGATTTCTACCGCTTCGAATTCGCTTTGGGTCTGCGCGTCGCGCCCGTCCGGGCAGTACCAGTAACCGAAGTCGACCAGTTTGCGGCGCTGCTCACCGGCAATGCACCAGTGAGAGATTTCATGCATGCCGCTGGCGTAATAGCCATGAGCAAAGACGATGCGGTGGTATGGCAACTCGTCGTCAGCCGGCAGATAGATGGGCTCATCGTCGCCCTTGACCAGTCGGGTGTTGTAATCATCACTGAAGCACTGATTAAAGATATCAATCAGCTGTTCGTATTGATGGGTAACCTGTGTGTCTGACATAAAAAATCCAATAACCACAAAATAAAGCGGCAATTATTTCACTTTACCGCTCTCTTGGCATGCTAAATATGCAATGCCAGCCACTGCTGAATTTCCGTACCGTGATTGTCGTATATCAGCTTGCAGCTCATCACCAGTGAAACGATGACGATCATCGGGCGGATCAGCTTCTGCCCACGGGTCATCACCATATGCGCCCCGAGACGGGCCCCCAGCACCTGCCCTACCAGCATCACCAAACCGATACTCCACACCACTTTGCCGCCGATGATAAACAACACCAGACTGCCAAAGTTGGAAGTGAAGTTCAGCACCTTGGCGTGGGCGGTAGACTTGGCCAGATTGAAACCACACAGCGTCACATAGGCCAGTGCGTAGAAGGAACCGGCACCGGGGCCAAAGAAGCCATCGTAAAAGCCTACGCAGCCACCCGCCACCAGGCCAAACGGCAAGGCGCTCAAACGGCGCTGCCGGTCACTTTCTCCCAGACGCGGGGTCAGCAGAAAGTACAGGCCGATGCCGATCACCAGTAACGGCAGTATTTGCCGCAGCAGATCGGCGCGCATGTGCTGCACCAGGATGGTCCCAGCGACGGAACCGATCAACGCCAACAGGATCGTCAGTTTCTGATCTTTGAGATCGACGGCTCGCCGGCGGATAAAGTACAGGCTGGCGGAGAAGGAACCGCCCACCGATTGCAGCTTGTTGGTCGCCAGCGCCTGCGCCGGGGGAACGCCCACCGCCAGCAACGCCGGCACGGTCAACAGGCCACCACCACCGGCAATCGAATCAATAAAACCCGCCAGCAATGCCACCACAAACAAGACCCCGAGCATCTCGGGGCCAACGACGAACCACTCCATTTATACCCCTCTTATTTGAAGCTGCATCTGTGTTGGTTGCACTCATTCACCCGAATCACTTACTCATGTAAGCTCATCGGGATTCATTCCCTTACCGCCTTGATGCAACTCCAATTACTTTGGGTATATTATTCCGCAGCGAAATGGTTATTCAGCAAAGTCTGACAGGTTGGCGGTAAAGGCGGCGGTACCGGTTTACCCGGTTTGGCACTTGGCTGATGCGGGACGAACCAGCTTGCCAGTTCGGCACCACAGCCGTCACCCGGCGGCGGGGTATCCTGTTCTTTACACTCCAGGCTACCGGCAGGACAACGCAGACGCACATGCATGTGCGCACGATGCCCAAACCACGGCCGTACCTTGTGCAACCAGTCACGATCGGCACCGGCATCCAGGCACAGACGCTGCTTGATCGCCGGATTGACGAAGATGCGCGTCACTTCCTGATCCTGCGCCGCCGCTTTGATCAACGTTTCAATCTGCGGCTGCCACTGGCGTGCGACCACCTGCTTGCCGTCGCTGGAAACCAAATCGATCGGCTGCGGCTTCAACAGTTGTTGTGCACTCCAGCGTTGGCGCGGCAACTGTAGCCAGATGTCGACATCAAGCCCGGACTGGTGGCTGGCATGACCGCTGCTAAAGCGCCCGCCGGCCGGCATCGCCATATCGCCGATCAGCACCGTACCGAGGTTTTTTTGGTTCGCCTTGCTGCTCAGACGCTGAATAAACGCCAGCAAATCCGGGTGACCGAAGTAGCGGCGTTGATCGGGACGCATCACCTGATAATCCGGCGAGTTCAGCGGCAGCGGCTGGGCGCCGATCACGCAACCATTGGCAAAACCGCCCACCGCCTGCGGCGCACCGGCCACCGGGTGATCGATTTTCTGCCACGGCGTCAGCGCCATGACAGAGCCCGAAGCCATCAGGGCAACGATGCCCAACATCCAGTTTTTCATGGTGATTACCAGCGTGGAACGTTAGAAACCACATCACCGTTCTGCGCACGTTGGCGCAACAGGTGATCCATCAGCACAATCGCCATCATCGCTTCGGCGATCGGTACCGCACGGATGCCTACGCAAGGGTCGTGGCGGCCACGGGTGACCATTTCCACCGCTTCGCCCTGGCGATTGATGGTTCTGCCCGGCACCATAATGCTGGAAGTCGGTTTCAGCGCCAGATGCGCAATCACCGCCTGGCCGCTGCTGATGCCGCCGAGAATGCCGCCAGCATGGTTGCTCTGGAAACCTTCCGGGGTGATTTCATCACGGTTTTCGCTGCCGCGCTTGGTCACAACGCTAAAACCGTCGCCGATTTCCACGCCTTTAACCGCATTGATGCTCATCAACGCATGCGCCAAGTCCGCGTCGAGGCGGTCAAACACCGGTTCACCGAGGCCAACCGGCACGTTTTCTGCCACTACGCTGACCTTGGCACCAATGGAGTCGCCCTCTTTCTTCAGCGCACGCATCAGTTCGTCCAAGGCTTCCAACTTGTCCGGATCCGGACAGAAGAACGGGTTCTGTTCGACCTGCTCCCAGTCTTTCAGCTCACAGACCACATCACCGATTTGCGCCAGATAACCGCGCACCTGTACGCCAAATTTCTGCTGCAGGTATTTCTTGGCAATTGCCCCTGCCGCAACGCGCATTGCGGTTTCACGTGCCGAAGAACGGCCACCGCCACGGTAGTCGCGCACGCCATATTTTTGTTCGTAGGTATAATCGGCATGTCCCGGACGGAACACGTCTTTGATGGCACCGTAGTCCTGCGAGCGCTGGTCGGTGTTTTCGATTATCAGCCCAATGCTGGTGCCGGTGGTCACGCCTTCAAACACGCCGGAAAGAATACGCACCTGATCCGGCTCGCGGCGTTGAGTGGTGTAACGCGAGGTGCCCGGACGGCGGCGGTCCAGATCGTGCTGCAAATCAGCTTCGGTAAGCGGAATGCCCGGTGGCACGCCGTCTACGATACATCCCAACGCCACACCGTGAGATTCACCAAAAGTGGTGACGCGGAAAATCTGCCCAATACTGTTTCCTGCCATCGCGGATCCTTACCCTTGATTATTATCTTTGTTGGGCCCGCCAAAGCAGGCCCGAAGAATGCTTAGCTGCGGTAGAGGCTGAAATGATCCTTACAATCTACCAGTTGCTGTTTGGTCAGCATGAACACCCCGTCACCGCCGTTTTCAAACTCCAGCCAGTTGAACGGAATATCCGGATACTGTTCCATCAGATGTACCATGCTGTTACCCACTTCACAAATCAGCACGCCGTCGTCGCTCAGGTAATCCGGCGCACAGGCCAGAATGCGACGCACCAGCTTCAGGCCGTCGCTGCCCGCCGCCAGGCCCAGCTCAGGTTCAAAGCGGAATTCCTGCGGCAGATCGGACATGTCTTCCGCATCGACATACGGTGGGTTGGTGACGATCAGATCGTACTGGATCGCGGGAACGTCGCGGAACAGATCGGAACGGATCGGGGTCACCTGCTGTTCAACACCCAGCGCCTGAATATTGCGCTCGGTCACCGCCAGCACGTCGGCGGAGATGTCTACCGCGTCTACTTCTGCTTCCGGGAAAGCGTAGCCGCAGGCAATGGCAATACAGCCGCTGCCGGTACACATGTCGAGAATATGGCTCGGCGGATGAGGGATCAGCGCGCTAAAGCGATCGTTGATCAGTTCGCCAATCGGGGAACGCGGAACCAGCACGCGCTCATCGACATAAAACTCCAGGTCGCAGAACCAGGCTTTGTTGGTCAGGTAGGCTACCGGAATACGCTCGTTGACGCGGCGGATCACGCGTTCAACGATGCGGTGGCGCTCGCTGGAGGTCAAACGTGCAGTGTGCATGTCCTCTGGAATATCCAGCGGCAGGAACAGGCTTGGCAGCACCAATTGCACCGCTTCGTCCCACGGATTATCGGTTCCGTGACCATAGTAGATATCGGCGGCGTTAAAACGGCTTACTGTCCAACGCAGCATATCTTGAATGGTGTGCAGTTCATTCACTGCTTCCTCGACGAAAATTTTGTCCAATTTGCCCTCCGGCAGGCACTGTGATTCATGATTTAGCCGCATAGTTTGCCATGAAGCCCGCGACAAATCACGCTAACCCCTTGCGCTTTTCATTTTGGCGCGAATTTTGCGTCGACAGATACCCGCGACACGGTAAACTACCGCGATAAATGATTTCCGGTGAATAAAAAATGAAGAACAAGCACCCTCTGAGCAAAGATGAATTGCAGCTCTTCAGAGAGTCGGTAGTAGACGCAAAAAAGCTGCGTCAGGACACCATTGTCCACCGTAAACCCAAGCCAAAAACCAAACAAATTGCTCCGCAGCGCCTGCTGCAGGAGCAGGTAGACGCCAGTTATTATTTCTCGGATGAATACCAACCGCAGTTGGAAGAGGAAGGGCCGACGCGCTATGTGCGCCCCGGTTACAGCGCCTTTGAGCTGAAAAAACTGCGTCGCGGCGACTATTCGCCAGAACTGTTTCTCGATTTGCACGGCCTGACCCAAATGCAGGCCAAGCAGGAGTTGGGCGCATTGATCGCCGCTTGTCGACGCGAACATGTGCACTGCGCCTGTGTGATGCACGGCCACGGCAAGCACATCCTTAAACAGCAAACCCCACTGTGGTTGGCACAGCACCCCGACGTACTGGTATTCCATCAGGCGCCCAAAGAATGGGGCGGCACGGCGGCGATCCTGCTGCTGGTCGAACTGGCCGAGTAAACTGCAGAAATGACAAAGGGCGATGTTAAACATCGCCCTTTTGTTTGGGGCCGACCTGCGGTCCCTACACTTTAGCCATCACCTGTGACGGACTGACCTGCCATTCAAATTTACCGCAGCTGCCGTCAGCCGCCAGATCGACATTGGCGATCGCCGAGGTGGCAAACATCGGCGGGCATTCACCCGGGCAAAGTTCTGCCACCAGGTAACCCACCAGCGGTAAGTGGGAGACGATCAGCACCGAGGTAATCCCCTGCTGCGCCAGCACCTGCAAATAACTGCCTACCAGGCTGGCATCCCCGCCCGGCGTCAGCTCAGGCAGCACTTCTTCGCTTGCCGGCAAGCTTAAGGCTTCGCGCACCGTGGCCAGCGTCTGCTCGGCCCGCAGGTAAGGGCTGACCAGCACTCGTTCAATATCCACAGACTTGGTGTTTAACCAGGCCGCCATCTGACGTGACTCATCACGGCCACAAACAGTAAGAGGTCTTACCGAATCGCTGGCCGCATCAAGTGCCGCCTCTCCGTGACGCATAATCAAAACTTGCATATTGCACCGCTGTTGTTGACAAAATAACGCTATACAGAAACGCCGAGCGTGCTGTATCGCCGAGTTTTACAACCCCAAAGCAAAAGCTTTGAAACGATAACGCGCCGTCTCTTTATGGCGGCCGGGCATTTTGCCTGAAAGTTCACGTAAAGAAAACGCTGTTTTTTACATCAATGGCGTCTTGATACCTATTAGGCGCTCACTTAACAACCAATTCAACAGGTTAAATTTTAACCTTTTCATCATGAATTTTATTGATGGCGGCCAGGGTTTCACCGCCATCGGGTTACGTTACCTCGTCCCTATCTCCCTGTATAGGGTCCGGGATTACCGGTGTTGCAAGGAGTGATAACGATCACAATGCACCCTTGATCCTACTCTAGTACAAATCACGTCACCGTGCCGCTCATGCCCCCTGCGGGTAGAAGCGCTCACCCTGCTGAGCCATGCGCTGCAAGCGTTCACAGGGCGCAAAATATTCCCCGTGCTGTCGCTGCAGGTGCTCCAGCGTTTTAACCACCTTATCGGCACCCAGCTGATCCATATAGCGGAATGGCCCACCGAGGAAGGGTGGGAAGCCAATGCCGAATACCGCGCCAATGTCGCCGTCACGCGCACTGCGGATCACACCTTCGTCCAGACAGCGCGCCGCTTCGTTCAGCATCATCATCACGCAACGCTGTGCGATCACCGCCGGCTGCAAATGCGACTTCGGTGTAATACCCAACAGAATATACAGCGAGGTATCGGCACGTTTGTTCCGCTGGCGCTGCTGGCCTTCGCTCGGATACAGATAGAAGCCACGGCCGTTTTTGCGCCCTTTTCGCCCGTCTTTCAGCACCGCATCGAAAGCCGCCGGGGCGGCAAAGCGCGGCCCCAACTGTTCCACCAGCACCGGGATAATCTTGGTACCGACGTCAATGCCCACTTCATCGAGCAGGGTTATCGGCCCCACCGGGAAACCGAAATCGACCAGCGCCTTGTCCAGCGCTTCGATAGGCTCGCCTTCCAACAGGCAGCGCGCCGCTTCATTTATATAAGGAGCCAAAATGCGGTTCACGTAAAAACCGGCGCGATCGGCCACCACAATCGCCGTCTTGCCCTGCTTGTGCGCCAACGCCACGGTGGTGGCTATGGTTTCTTCACTGGTCGTGGCATGCGGGATCACCTCAACCAAGGGCATTTTATCTACCGGGCTGAAATAATGCAGGCCGATCACCTGCTCCGGCCGCTGCGCCCTGGCGGCGATCTGGCCAATTGGCAGCGATGAGGTATTGGAGGCAAAAATGGTGTGCGGCGCAGCGTGCTGTTCGATCTCTGCCACCATCTGCTGCTTCAGGGACAAGTCTTCAAACACCGCCTCAATCACCACATCCACCTGTTCAAAGCCGGTGTAATCGGTCGAGCCGGAGATCAGCATCATCTGCTTTTGCCGCTCCATCGGGCGCATGCGTTTGCTGCGAACCCGCTTGCTGAGCACATCCCAGCTGTATTTCAACGCGTGGTTAATGCCCGTTTCGTTAACGTCTTTAATTCTTACCGGCAGGCCGCCGCGCGTGGCGGTGACGCACGCGATCCCCCCGCCCATCAGGCCGCCACCCAAAATACCGATGCGGTGCAACTCATGGGGTTGAGCATTGCCACCGCGCTCTTTCTTCAGCGTGGTGGAGGCGAAGAACAGGCTGCGTAACGCCGCCGACTGCGGCGTCATGGCCAGTTCGCCAAAGGCGCGAGCCTCGGCTTCATAACCGCTGGCACTGCCGTGATCCAGGCCGGTGCGCACCACCTGGATAATACGTTCCGCCGCAGGGTAGTTTCCGTGGGTTTTTTCCCGCGTTTTCTTGCGCACAATGCTGAACAGCAGGCTTTTCCCCAATGGGCCGTTGAGCAGACGCTCCTGCCATGGCAGTTCACGTCGGCTCTGCCAGCCCTGTTTGACTCGCTCGATAGCAGCCTGCAACAAAATCGACTGAGGCACCGCATCGTCCACCAGACCCATGCGCAGTGCCTGACGCGCCCGAATATGTTTGCCAGTCAGGATCATGTCCAGCGCCTTGCTGGCACCAATCAACCTTGGCAAACGCTGGGTGCCGCCGGAACCCGGCAGCAAACCCAACTGAACTTCCGGCAGGCCGAGGGCGGTTTTATCATCCAGTGAACAGACGCGACCGTGGCAGGCCAAAGCCAACTCCAGCCCACCGCCAAGACAGGCACCGTGAATAGCCGCCACCACCGGAACCTGGAACGCGGCAATCTGAGCCAGGGTGCTCTGCCCTTTTTTCGCCAGCACCTCGGCTTCTTTGGCGGTGCTACAGGCGGCAATCATGGTGATGTCCGCACCGGCAATAAATGAGTCCGGCTTACCGGAAATGATCACCAGCCCTTCCAGTGCCGGGTGCTGCTGTGCGCGGATCAGTACGTCGTTAACCTGCTCGACAAACTCGGCCTTCAGCGTATTCACCTTGTCACCCGGAACATCAATGGTGATCACACCAATGTTGTCCGGACGTATCGTCAGTTGAAAGGCTGAGGGTTTGGCTCGCTGTTCGTGCAATGCATTTTCAAAACTCATTATTCCACCTCTACGATCATTGCGGCCCCTAACCCCCCGGCGGCGCAGGCGGTGGTCAACCCCAGTCCGCCGCCACGGCGTTTCAGCTCGTGCAGCGTTTGGGTGATCATACGCGCACCGGTAGCGGCAAACGGGTGGCCGTAGGCAATCGAGCCGCCCAATACGTTGAATTTATCCATGTCTACCACGCCAATGGCCCGGCTGCGACCCAATTTTTGCTGAGCGAACTCGTCGCTGGCAAACATCTTCAGGTTGGCCAGGGTTTGTGCGGCAAAGGCTTCGTGCATGTCGATCAGTGTCAGGTCGGCCAGACCGATGCCGGCGCGATCCAAGGCCAGCGGCGTGGCGTAAGACGGCCCGAGCAGCATGTCTTCCCACACGTCGATAGCGGAGAAGGCAAAGCTGCGCAGGTAGCCCAGCGGCTGCAGGCCCAATTCTTTCGCTCGCGATTCACTCATCATCAGTACCGCTGCCGCACCGTCGGTCAACGGCGTGCTGTTGGCGGCAGTAACGCTGCCATGCTTACGGTCAAATGCCGGTTTCAGCTTCGCGTAAGAAGCCAGGCTGGAGTCTTTGCGGACGTTATTGTCTTCGGTGATTTGCGTGCGGTATGGCGGCACGTAGGCGGTCATCACCTCATCGTGCAACAGCCCCTGTTCCCAGGCTTTGGCCGCCAACTGATGAGAACGGTGCGCCAGCGCATCCTGCTCTTCCCGGGTGATGCCGTGGCTTTTCGCCATTTGCTCGGCAGTATCACCCATACGCAGGCCGGTAGAGTATTCCGCCACCGCCGGGGGGACCGGCATCAGGTCACGGAATTTCAGTCGGCTGAACAGCTTGAGGCGCTGCGACAGGGTGCGGGCCTTGTTGACGTCCACCAATGTACGCGCCAGCGCCTTGCTGACGCCAATAGGCAGTACGGAGGAAGAGTCAGCGCCACCGGCAATGCCGATACTGATGCTGCCGGCCATGATGCTTTCCGCCACGTTGGCAATCGCCTGGAAGCTGGTCGCACAGGCACGCGACACGCTGTAGGCATCGGTATGCACACTCATGCCGGTGCCGAGCACGATTTCACGCGCGATATTCGGTGCTTCAGGCATTTGCACCACCTGGCCGAACACCAATTGTTCAATCAATGCAGGATCGATACCGCTGCGGGCCAACAATTCACTCACCGCCGTTTTACCCAAATCCACCGCCGGAATACCGTGATAAGCGGTCGCCTGTTTGGCAAAGGGGGTGCGCAGTCCATTTACAATCGCAATACGGTCACCGTGACGGGTCACCAACGGCAGTGCCTTACTCATAAACGCTCCTGAAGAGAATAACGTCAGCGCAACGGCTAAAAAGAGGTCTGACCTGATGGGGTCATTGTTAACCAAATGTTTATATTTGGCAAACCGGCAGAAGTGAAAACTGAGAGCAGGAGCAACTTTCTAAGCGGGGATAATCGGGGTAGTCAGCGGCGCGGGTGAACCCCGCACCGTTTTAAAGCAGCAATTAACGCAGGCCGAGCTGGAAAATAAAGGTTTCTGCCTGGCAGGCAAAGGTGAAATCAGCCACCAGTTCCACACCACCGTCAACCGGTTTAATGCTACTGCTGATGTCGCAAGGGTCGGATTCCACACTACGGGCTTTTTCAGTCAACACCGCCAGCATTTTCTCTGCATCTTGCTGATTAGCAAACACCTGGCTGTAGGAGGCGGTGCAATCGGTATTGTCCATGACGGTACCGACATCAACACAGCAACAAGCGGCAGTTTCCTGGGCGCTACATTTATTAAGTGCATTTGACATGATTAATTCTCCTCAGGGATCGCCATGACGCGGATCCGAATTGCCATTTAACTACTGGCGCAAAGACACAAGATTCTGCGCTCATTTTACTCTGCGACGAAACCGATCACTAGCACTTACTTTTTATAGGTGTTTTAAGTGATGGAAATCACAAATGAAAATCGTCGTCTGCTAAGAAATGGTAAGAATTTTGTTATCTATCGCTGGTTTTTTGTTAGCCAGATCTCTCTTTTGATATCAATTTGGAAATATTTCAAAAACAATGTTGCAACATTCTCACAGGTCGGACCTATAATTCAGCCACTGGTCTGATTTGTCTGAATGGGATCGGACCCTACAATCGCGCGCTTCCTTGTTACTTTATGTAACATGTTTAAATAATAAACACATAAAATGAGGTTTTGGTCATGAGCCAGAAAAACCTATTGACTAAATCAGCTCTCGCAGCTGCAGTGGCAATTATTTCTTCAAACGTGTCTGCCGCAGGATTCCAGCTGAATGAGTTCTCATCAGCTGGTTTGGGACGTTCGTATTCTGGCGAAGGCGCCATGGCAGACACTGCGGCTTCCGCCAGTCGCAACCCGGCCTTGTTGATGATGTACACTCGCCCAGAGCTGTCTTTCGGCGCGGTGTTTATCGATCCGGACGTGGACATCACCGGCAAGTCACCTTCTGGTGCCAGCCTGGATTCTAAAAATATCGCCCCTACCGCCTGGGTGCCGAACCTGCACTATGTGCAGCCGATTAATGACCAATTTGCCGTGGGTGCCTCTGTCACCAGTAACTACGGCCTGGCTACCGAATTCAACGACGGCTATACCGCAGGCGCTTACGGCGGTAAAACTGACCTGACCACCGTAAACCTCAACCTGAGCGGTGCTTATCGTCTGAACCAAAACTTCAGCTTCGGTCTGGGTTTTGATGCGGTTTATGCTAAAGCCAAACTTGAGCGTTATGCAGGTGAAAGTGGTGCAGCCCTCGGAATGCCGGCTGATACTCAAATCTCTCACCTGAAGGGCGATGAATGGGGCTTTGGCTGGAACGCCGGCCTGCTGTATGAAGTCGACGAAAACAACCGCTATGGCTTAACTTACCGTTCAGAAGTGAAAGTCGACTTCGACGGCGACTACAAAAGCAGCATTCCATCCCGCTTTAACCCGCTGCAGGGAAGAACCGGTCTGCCATGGGGGACCGATGGCAATACCATTCCTGGCTCTCTGACCCTGAACCTGCCGGAAATGTGGGAAATCTCAGGCTACAACAAGGTTGCGCCGCAGTGGGCTGTTCACTACAGCCTGGCTTACACCAGTTGGAGTCAGTTCCAGGAGCTGAAAGCTACCGGCAACAACGGCCAGACGCTGTTCGAGAAGCATGAAGGCTTCAAAGACGCTTACCGCATCGCGCTGGGTACCACCTACTTCTACGACGATAACTGGACCTTCCGTACCGGTATCGCCTTCGATGACAGCCCGGTACCGGCTCAAAACCGTTCTATCTCTATCCCGGATCAGGACCGTTTCTGGCTGAGCGCCGGTACCAGCTACGCGTTCAACAAAGACGCTTCGGTTGACGTCGGTATCTCCTACATGCACGGTCAGAAAGTCACCATTAAAGAAGGCCCATACACCTTCGAATCGGTGGGCAAGGCCTGGCTGTACGGTGCCAACTTCAACTACCGCTTCTAATCCTTTCGACGACGAAGCCAAAGCGCCCCTCGGGGCGCTTTTTTATTACCTACGCATTCACAAGGCAAAAAAAAACCCGCCGGATGGCTAACACCGATCGGTTA
>NZ_MCGS01000062.1:0-1437 GCF_002607755.1 Serratia sp. BW106 | reverse complement strand
TGAAGTGAACCCCGAAAGTTGGACACCCAACAAGTAGGGGTTTTACGCTTAAATGGGCAGAAAAAAGTACACAACAGAATTCATCCGCAAGGTTGTCCTCCACTACCTTAATAGTGCTGATGGTGCGAAAAAAACAGCTAAGCTGTTTGGTGTCGATCATGGTGCTGTCCGTCGTTGGACGGAGCATTGGAAGGCGCGTGGTGAGGATGGACTCGACATCCCCATGAGATCATACTCAGCTGAAACTAAAGAATCAGTGGTCCTTTGGATGCTGGATAATGGCCAATCCTCCCGCAAGGCGGCTGCAAAGTTCAACATATCAGCAGCGAGTACGATTAGCAGATGGGAACGACTGTATAGGGAAGGCGGTATTATGGCTCTTCACAATAAGCCGAAAGGAATGCTCCCAGGGGCGAAAAAAGCGGTTCAACTGAATGATGAGCTTGTTGCTCCCCATCCTGAGTTTCGTACGGTTGAAGAAGAACTTGAGTATCTTCGCGCGGAGAATGCTTATTTAAAAAAGCTTCGGGCCTTAATTCAGGCGAACCAACAGAAAAAACACGAATAATCAATGAATTAAGGTGTCACCATCGACTGGTTTTACTGCTCCGGATTGCCAGACAGTCGCGTAGCACGTTCTACTGGAAAATTAAGGTCAATGGTCGTGGCTGCAGTTATGTACATGAAAAGGAAAAGATAAAAGAGCTATTCCATTACCACAAAGGGCGCTATGGCTACCGCCGCATTACGATGGCCTTGCGTAATGAGGGTTATGGTCTTAACCATAAAACTGTACGGAAATTGATGCGGGAACAATGCCTTGCCTCCAATCTAAGGTGTAAACAGTATCAGTCATACAAAGGGGTCTACGGCAAAGTTACACCTAACATCTTAGAGCGGAATTTTAATGCTGACGGCCCAAATCAGAAATGGGTAACGGATGTTACGGAGTTCAATATCAAGGGGAAAAAGCTATATCTGTCACCGGTATTGGATCTGTACAACCGAGAGATTATTGCCTGGAACATAGATACCAAACCGGATGTAAATCTCGTTGGTAAGATGCTGGATAGGGCATTGAAAAAACTCAGTAAAAATGACACCCCGATGCTGCACTCGGATCAAGGATGGCAGTATCAGATGGCGACTTATCAAGCGAAACTTATCTCGTGGGGTGTCAAGCAAAGCATGTCACGAAAAGGAAATTGTCTCGATAATGCAGTGATAGAGAACTTCTTCGGGCTCCTCAAAACTGAATGTTGGTACAACGAAGAGTACGAAGACGCGGAACAGTTGAAAAAGGCAGTGGATCGCTACATTGACTACTACAACAACGAACGCATCAAAGTAAAACTAAACGGTCTAAGCCCGGTACAGTACCGGACTCAGGCCATGTTAGCCGCCAGGCAAAGTGTCCAATAAATGGGGTTCACTTCA
>NZ_MCGS01000061.1:5863-6841 GCF_002607755.1 Serratia sp. BW106 | reverse complement strand
AGTAAGTTGGCACCATTACCGCAACGTTGGATGATTTTTTAATTGCAGAGGAAATCAAAAATGAAAACCAGAATAAAACACCCCACAATTAAAGATGCTGTATATATAGCAGAGTCTGTTATTTCAAGAATGGAACATAGCGCAGGGCGACGCTGTGGTTTACACGATACTTTATACAACCAGTTTCTTTCCGAGGAAATACATGAATTCGCTGACAGCCTGAATAATGATGAACGGGGTAAGTTTATAGAAATCGCCTCCACACTACATCCACACATAAAAGAATACGACTCGTATAAAACAAATACTATATTAAACAAAATCCGCAAAGAGGAAATGTGATGTTATTTGTTTTGATCGTTCAATTTTGAAAAATTGCTAACGATGGTTTTAACTTATCGTTCAATTCAGAATGAATTGTTAACGGGAAGTGGATTGAGGCAGCTAAATTCAATTTTGAAAAAATTGTTAATTTGGCGTCGCCGAAACCACTAACGAGCGTTCACCCCCAGTGAACCGAGTTAGTTGGGGGGAGCCGAATAAATTTTGCCGCCCCAGCGAGCAAAAAGCTATCGCCCACGATAGCGGTTTATTTGGGGGGCATAGCCCCGCAAACCGTCCAAGCTTAGGAGCATTATTCGAGGAACGAGAATAATACGACTTTGCGCGTGACCACCCCCGTTACGAGTAGTGATTTCCGATATTTTGAGACGAAGGCGAAAAAATAGAGGTCAAAATCACTTCGTAAGGGGGGTGGTCACGCGTAGCGTGGACGGTTTGCCGCACTTGACCTTTGGGGTTTTGGCGTGGCGTCCAGCCGCGACATTACCCCCTTGTCTCATGAAATAAGGGCGTCCAGCCCGCATGTAATGGGACATGCCTTTGTTGAGGGGACTCTAGCCCCCTCAGCATGCCCGCCTGCGGGCACAGTTTTAACGCTCTCAGATCCCCATGCAACTCGGTGAATCCACTCGGTGA
>NZ_MCGS01000061.1:0-5852 GCF_002607755.1 Serratia sp. BW106 | reverse complement strand
TCACCGAGTGGATTCACCGAGATAGCTCACCGAAAGAAACCATTTAAAGGTTAAGACATGCTTAATAAAATCACAGAGAAGCTAATGCCCATAGTCGATAACGCCACGGCGTTCTTCGGCTATATGCAACAACATCAGCTATTATTAGCCTTGTTATCAGGATTGACGTTACCCTTTATTGTCCCGCTAAATCGGGATGAGCATGAAAAAGCGCCAATATGGCAACGCATTATTATCTGCTTTTCACTCTTATGCTTTATTTTTGGCACAATATCACCGGCCACCTCTTACGTACTTCGCTTTCTATACCCGGCAAGACTGGAAGTAAGTACGCCAGTAATTTTGTGGGCGATATTGATTTCATTTACTGTGGTCGGCGTGATATTTCATTACGTTGCACGCCGCGTTCTCTCACCAGAGATTGACAAGCTCAAAAGGAAAATGGTTAAAAAAACCAGTCTGGAAAGAAATACGCGTACTGATGTGCGCGAAATAAAAGCATTGCTTCCCACAACTGAAAAATATGACCCTGAGCAATTCATTGATTTAACAAAAGGCGTTTTTATTGGACTCAATGAAAAAAGAGAACCTCAATATATTCCGCTCAGTGACTGGCAAAAACAACATGCCGATGTCATTGGTACTACGGGCGCAGGTAAAGGGGTTGCAACAGGATTACTTATTTATCAAAGTATTTTAGCCGGTGAAGGCGTTTTTGAAATGGACCCCAAAAATGATGAATGGGCACCTCACTTAATAAGGAAAGCATGTGAAGATGCAGGAAAACCATTCTACCTAATTGACTTAAACAGGCCGGAATATCAGCTAAACCTTATTGATGGTATTACAGCAGAACATTTAGAGGAACTTTTTATTGCTGGGTTTAGCCTGGCAGAAAAAGGCGAGGCCGCCGACTTCTATCGTATCGACGACCGCAGAGCTGCACGCGCTACTGCACAATTAATTAATGAAAACCCAACCGCTACGATCCGCGATTTATTCAACAGCGATTTTGTGCAAAGCATTGCCGAAACGATTAAAGGATTCTTCGGTAAAATAGAGGAGCTGGCCTTATTAAACTCCATCAATGCGCCGGAAGGATTGGCATTAAAAAAGATTTTTGACGACGGCGGTTGCTGTTACATCATCGGTTCGATGCGCAACAGCAAAGTGATCGCAACTCAACGCATGATTTTAGTTCGGTTAATGCAGCTTGCTGAGTTACGCGACAGAATCAATACCACGCCACGCCCGATTGCTATTCACCTAGCCGAACTAAAATACCATTTATCACGGCCTGCACTTGAGGGTTTAGGCGCTGCCCGAGATAAAGGCGTGCATATCATTATGGATCACCAGTCCGTTGCCGACCTCCGCGACTGCCCCGCCGATTTAAACGGCGACGCCGTGGTGGGTGCCGTAGTGGAAAACGCCAAATTTAAACTGGTGTATAAACTGCAAGACCCCGACACCGCGTTATGGGTGGCGAAAATGTCCGGTACGATTTTAGTGGACGATGAAAGTCGCAAAGCAAAAACCAATCGGGTACTGACCGAAGTAATAGACGACGAGCGCACAATCCGACAGGCGGAGCGTTTTTATATCGACAGCAACATGCTGTTAAACCTGCCTCCGTTCGTCAGCTATATTTTCACGGCCACAGAGTTGCCCCGAGCCTCCCTTATCTCACCCTTGAAAGTGAAAAAACAGCCGCTACAGGTTTATGACGTCACGCCGATCACACCCATCTCGATTAAAAAGCCGCTCGATTTTACTGAAGCACCCGCAACCCAGACGGCACCCGTTTTAGTGGCGGCAGAAAAAAACAGAACAGCCGAGTTAGCGCCGGTTGAGCCGGTTGTTGAAACGTCTTCTTTTGATTTTGATGAATAAGGGAATGCCATGTTGATAAGTAGCGATAAAGAACGCAAAGGCCGTAACAGTGAAAAAATGGCACAGCTTCTTAATTTTTTGAAAGAAGAAACCTACAGCGATTTTGACACGCTAAAACAACTCTTTAGGTATAAGGCACATCAACCACTTTACCTTCTGCTCGATAAACTGGAAGGAATGGGGCTTATTCAAAAATATGTTTTCGTCTCTCGCCTCGGCAGTCTCACGCTGTGGGGAATAACCCAGGATGGGATCGCCGTTGTACTCAGCCCCGAAGACAAGATTTTCCCCGCCCGATTTGAACCGGCGAAGTTAAAAGGCTGGAGCCTCGATCACCATCTGGATAATCAACTGGTACACCTTACGCTGGCACAAAAAGGCGCGATGGACTGGATTAACGGAGACCGTAACACCTTTTTAAATCAGTTTAAGGTGAAGCACCGGCCTGACGGATTAATCACGCTGCCAAATGGCAAACGGATCGCCATTGAAACGGAACGTAGCTTAAAAACAAAAGCCCGCTATCAGCAAATTATCGCCAGCCACCTGAGAGCGAGAACAGAAAATCTCTGGTTTTTCGTGTTCTACATCGTGCCGGATGAACAAAAGAAACGGGCATTAATGCTGCTGTTCGACACGATAAAACAGGTTATCGAAAACAGCCAACATGTCACGCTGGAAGCAAAGCACCGCAACGTGTTCCGCTTTTATACAATGGATGAACTAAAATCCCTGGAATTAAATAACTATGCGTAAATCAATCCTTTTCGCGTTGGTCTTAACCCTTTCCCCGCCAGTGATGGCTACTTTAACTGTGGGTTTTTCTCCCGCCACCACAGATCAGCAAAGCGCCTTAGAAGTGGTGTTAAGCACTATCAATGGCGCAAAGCGTAGCGTGGATGTTGCGGCTTACAGCTTCACCAGTAAGCCAATTGCGGCGGCGCTCGTCGCCGCAAAAAATCGTGGTGTATCAGTCCGGGTTGTAGCCGATGAGAAGGCCAACAATGACAGATACACTGCTGTTACGTTTCTGGCTAATCAGAGTGTGCCGGTTCGCCTTAATGCGCGTTACGCCATCATGCACAATAAGTTTATGGTGGTGGATGGTGACACGGTGCAAACCGGCTCATTCAATTACACCGCCAGCGCTAACAGTCGTAATGCTGAAAATGCGCTACTGGTGCAGAACGCCCCGGCACTGGCGGGAACGTATCAGGCTGAGTTCAACCGGCTTTGGAGTGAATCAATAGCTCAAACCAGCCATTACTAAAAAATGCAGATATCATTGAAGCCCTTCGCCATCGATGGGCTTCATCAGAAATAATCACTAAGCAATTGTTCTTTCCAATCATCTTTATCACTTGAGAGATAATGAGGTTTCCATTCCAAGATCTCCCAACCACAAACCAAAAACTTAATGGAGAAACGTTCATCGTAATTACCAATTGAGTTTGAACCTACACTTACTTTTTCAACCAATCCTACCGAATTAAGAAACGCAATAGCAACCATAATCTCTTGATATGAAAGGCGTAACTTATCTTTAATCGTTTTTAAGGTTACAGCTGAGTACACCTTACCGCCTGACCTGATCATTAGTAGATAAATAAAAATTTTCAGAGAGTTTAACTCAAGAATATTTCTATTACTCATTGATTCAAAAGCAGTTATCCTACCATTTTCATCCACAAGGCCTTTATAAGGGAGTTTGCACCAATGGCCGTAAGATGTATGGAAAGGTGCTGGTACACGTTTCTTATCCTCTAGCTTACAGTTGAGTAAGATGTAGCGTTTTTTCCTCTCTCCGAGAGTCTCAATCACCCCGGTTGATTCGAGATAACGCAATCCTTCGCTGATCAACCTCCGACTCAATGAGCAAAGTTGAGTGAACTGGTCATAAGTTATTGAAGCGCTATACCCTCCCTGGTCATCCACTTCGGATTTCAAACAAAGAAGAATAAAAATTTTCAAGGATGCCACCCCAGTGGAAACCTTGTTTTTCTTTATATTTTTCAGAACATTACAATCCCTCATTACATAATAAGGCATTGGTTTCCATAAGGGAGTCATATCAACGACCTGAGACTAAGAAGTAAACAAGCATAAGGACTGTCGTACATAAAATTAGTCGACAAAGATTGTCAGAGATTTTCGCGACTCGCTCCAGTAATTTTACCTTATTTTCTAAAGACATAAGCATTCTCCATAAATTTTCATCGTTGCGTTTTTACGAAGTATGCCCCTTTACTTAAAAGACTATAAGTCTTTTAAGTAAAGTCTTTCTAGAAGAAAAGAAATAACATATCACATTAATATCAATTAGTTAGCATTGAATTATAGTTCACGAAGTTACTGTTATAGTTCATTAATAATAAAAATTCGAAGCCCTGAACAGGAAGGCTTCACCGTTCAACCGGCGAAAGGCCATTATTCAATGAATTTGAACTCTCTTTCTCCTCTTCCCGCGTTACCCACAACTCTACAATCGAACCCATAACGGCTTGTCCCGCCGTTAAGGGCGCTCCCGTTTGCTGGGATGGCTTGGCTGCCTCCCAGCTCACTGGCTATTTCTCATGTAGATTTGTGGATAACGCTTCCTCATGTGTCCTACTTCAGAAAACCATTATTAATAGCCCCATTGCGGGGCTGTTTACTCCTTAAAAATCCATCAAATAGCGGTGTGCTTTAGAAGCGGCACTTGCAGCTTTAAAAATAAAGCGCTTGTCACCTTTCAACGCTTCCAGCCAGGAGGCTATGTAATTTTCGTGCTGTACTTCCCCGTAAATACTCAGATCAGCCATTAAAAATGCGCTTCCCAGCTCCGCGATCAGTTCTTCAAAGGCATATCCCGCAGATCCAAACTTCCCACCCTTCTCACGGTTTAAACGGTTTTTTGCTCCGCTCCAGTGAACAAGTTCATGCAAGCCGGTAGCGTAAAAATTTGCTGCATCAGTAAAGAGATGACGCTCTGGCATCCAGATCTCATCTGTTGATGGTCTGAAAAAAGCCTGTTGGCCACGCTCAGTAATTTTCGCGCCTGTACGCTGGAACAGTGCTTCAACTTGCGGCAGCGGATCGAATTCTGCCACCGGCTGCGGTGCGGTTTTTTCTTCCAGAGTCAGCCCTTCTATTTGTTCAGCGTTAAAAACGGTGAATGATTTCAGCATTGGGATTTTTTCAACCTCACCCGCCTCGGTTTCCTTCTCAAGCATCTTGTAAAAAATGGCCGTTGTACCCTTCTCCCCCTTGCGAACCTGAGCGCCCAACTCCTGAGCTTGTTTGTAAGTCAACCAGCGGGAATCTGTGAAGCCCTGCGCTGCTGCGCTGTACCACAGCATCATGATATTAATTCCGCTGTAGCTTGTGCCGGTGGTGAAGTTTGACGGAATACCTGACACCGCACCATTACGCTTCCACGGACACACCCACGGCTTAACCCCCGTTTCTAACGCTTCGATGATGCTGTCAGTCACAACCTGGTAAACATCTGGTTTGGCTTTGCCTTTAGAAAATTTCGTTTTTGAGGAGCCTGACTGCTCCAGCGGGGATGCGCTGGTCGCCGGTGCGGGATTAGGGACGCTTGTTTGGGTATGCAGGTTCATAGTCATGGTTGTTTCTCCGTCAGTGTGAATTTCGTCTTCGTATCGCCTGACGGTTCGGCCTCCCCGGAGTCGTTCTGGCCAGCAAGGGCGCGAAGCGGCTATGCATTACCTTGCTGACCAGGTTGTGACGGGTAACGATTACCGGAAGCTGATATGAAGAAGAAAGACTCACAGGAGAAAATGACGGCGAGCATACTCGAACTTAGCGCCCCTTATGCCGTAGCGGTGAAATGCCGTTGTGTCAGCGATGGAAGCCCGGAGGGGTGAAACAGCTCGCTTGGCTCAATGCGGAAGCACGACGTAGCGCCCGGACACCACAGACATGAATAATGACTTGTGGGTAATGACTCCAACTTA
>NZ_MCGS01000060.1:0-1400 GCF_002607755.1 Serratia sp. BW106 | reverse complement strand
TAACACCGTTCACTTAAGATGTTTTGAGTGAACGGGATACTGGGTTTTTGAGATTCGAACGGCCCTTTCTTTGGGCCGTTTTCTTTTCTCCGGCAGAATGAACTGCTTCACATCTTCCCGCATTTTTCGCAGCTTTGTCGGTATCGCTCCTGGCTTACCCAGCGAACACCAGATTAACTCATCCCTTATCAGTCGCATTGCCATCACGAAGCTTATCCGTAACGGGGAGACTTTCGCTTCTCTGGCTATCTGGCTCATTTCCTGTCTTATCAGGTTATACGCTGTCAGCAGGCCCCACACCTCCTGATAAATCCCCGTCACCTTTTGGCTTCGCAGCAACGTCGCTGTATTCAGCTGGAACTGTTTCAGTTCACCGTAACCGTTTTCTATCACCCAGCGCTCCTGATAAACATTTCGCAATGAAGCGACGGGATAGCGTTCCGCATCCGTCAGTGAAGTGATAAATCCTCTGTAATCACTGGCCCCTTCACATTCTATCAGTCTCGCCTCCCATACTTCCGGCAACGCGTTGTCCTGCTTGCGGGCATGAGCCGAGACCTGCATTTCCACCAGATGATCACCTTCGCTGAACGTTTTCAGTACCCGATATTTTGTGTTGCCTTTCAGCGGCACCAGCCAGTGGGCTTCCGGCTGTTCTCGCTGCCAGTTAATCAGTAATTCTGCTGATAAATAACAACGGTCAAACAGGGTCAGGCTGCACGGTTGCGGGGATAACTGCTTTGCATAGCTGACCTCTCCCGTATTTGCCGGACCGAACCTGACATCGTGGATTAACCGACTGCGCAATGACATTAACGCGCACAACCGGACCATTGGGTACTCGGTATGCCTGTCAGGACGATGCTTTATGTACTCAAAATGCTCGGCCAGCTCCGGAGTGTCGGGTGTGCGAAAAAGTGTGCCATCCACCGCAAATAACCGTAATCCGCACCACAGATCTTCCTTGTCTTCCTGCTGAGTCCAGTGATGTGCCGTCAGATGGAATAATGCTTCAAGCGGGGCATCACTGAGTCGCTGACGGGCCTGAGCGATGGAACTGGCGGCCAGCGAGTTGCCCAGAACAAGGTCGAGCTTTGTCACGACATCAGTGATGGGGCGGTCACGATAAAGTCCCATACCGATAATTAACCAGACAACGAGTTCAGCGGGAAATTTACGCTTTCTGATGCTGGCTTTATCTGTGGATTGAAGGACCTGAGAGATCCATTCAAGAGGGATAGCGCGCTGAAAACAGGAAAGAGAGTCGGGTTCAGCCCAGGTTTGTGTTTCATCCAGCCAGGTAGAAAGCATGAAAAAGCCCCATCAGAAAATGATGAGGCTTATTGTCATACACCTGCAGGATCGTTCAACCGATCATTTTGCTTAACCGATCGGTGTTA
>NZ_MCGS01000059.1:0-27824 GCF_002607755.1 Serratia sp. BW106 | reverse complement strand
CAACTTCTTGGGGTCAGTTCATTTCTGCGCCCCTGTTTTTTCCGCGTGATAACCGCCTGCAACCGGGCGCAAAATTTGCCATAATGCGCGCTGTATTCGATGAAGATAAGAAACTGATGGCCGAAAAAAGTGATCTTAACGCCCTGAGTGGCCGTTTTCGTGGGTTTTACCCTGTAGTAATAGATATAGAGACCGCCGGATTTAATGCCAAGACTGACGCACTGCTGGAAATTGCCGCCGTTACGTTAAAAATGGATGAAGACGGCTGGTTACAACAGGACGAAACCCTGCATTTTCATGTGGAGCCTTTTGAAGGCGCCAACCTACAGCCGGAAGCGTTGGCCTTTAACGGTATCGACCCGAGTAATCCGCTACGCGGTGCGGTCAGTGAACACGATGCCCTGCACGCTATTTTTAAAGCGGTGCGCAAGGGGATTAAGGATCGTGGCTGTAACCGGGGGATAATTGTGGCGCATAACGCCAATTTCGATCACAGCTTCCTGATGGCTGCTGCGGAGCGCGCCAGCCTGAAACGCAACCCTTTCCACCCTTTCGCCACCTTTGATACCGCGGCGTTGAGTGGGCTGGTGCTGGGGCAGACGGTGCTGGCCAAAGCCTGCATTGCCGCCGATATTCCGTTCGATAGCGCTCAGGCGCATTCGGCGCTGTATGATACCGAGCAAACTGCTCAGTTGTTCTGCGAGCTGGTTAACCGCTGGAAACGCCTTGGTGGCTGGCCGCTGGCGGCCAGTAATACCGACTAAGACACAAAAAAATCGGGCGGCCCAGTTTTAGCTGGCACCGCCCGATGACTTCCAACAATAGAACCGAGCCGATTAAGGCTGCTGGTCTTCCTGCTGTTTGTATTTCTCTGCCGTTTCTTTGATCAGCTGCTGCAATTCGCCGCGCTGATACATTTCCATGATGATATCACAGCCGCCAACCAGCTCACCGTCTATCCACAGCTGTGGGAACGTCGGCCAGTTAGCGTATTTCGGCAACTCGGAGCGGATGTCCGGGTTCTGCAGAATATCAACGTAAGCAAAACGTTCGCCACAGGCAGACAGCGCCTGCACAGCTTGCGCTGAGAAACCGCAGTTTGGCAATTTCGGTGAACCTTTCATATACAGCAGAATTGGGTTCTCAGTGATCTGGTGCTGAATTTTTTCAATCGTCGTCGTCATTATATTGCTTCCTCAAGCCAAATCTCATGGCTACAACATGCATCACACTGGCTATTGTAGCGGCTGGAACAGTCGCAAGAAAACGCCATCTTTTGCAGGGGCATTCCTTGGTTGTCAGTCGCGTCTCGCCGGCAAGGCCTTTCCGGTCAAAACATATGCGCAGAATAACATTTTTAATCTGGCTATTTCACTAATATATTTTTTCATCAAAACACGACGTTTAATAAATCCAGTGACGGTCATTGTTGATTTTTTATACACCAACAGTCTGATTTTTCAGCAGAAAAAATGCTATTAACGTTTTCTCACAATATGGATTATCATTTATGAGTTCTTCGCTGTTTTATATGGCGAAATTCGGGAATACTGTCATTCTTTCGATATCTGTTCCGGGGCCAAGGTTGGTAACGTCGACATGCGTTTAATTCTTACGCTTTTTGTGCTGTTGTTTACACAGCTATTCTTTAATCTGGCGCATGCTGCGCCGCAGTCTCGTGTTGCCGCCGAGCAGCGTAAGAGCCACGTAAACGAAGCCCGACCGGATGACCGCAAGAAAAAGAAAGCGGTTAAAGCCAGCAGCAAAAAAGTAAAAGTCACCACCCCACAGAAAACTGCCAAGGTTTCCAAAGCCAAAACAGAAAAAACCGCTAAAAAGATTGTTAGCGCCAAATCGAAAAACAAAACTCATAAAGTCGCCAAGATTAAAGTGACCCCGCCGAAAAAGGGTTACAAAAAAGGCTATGGCCGCCACCGCGAAGCCGGTATGGCCACCGCCAAATTGGTTCGTGACGAGAAGCCGCTGAAACTTACCCCGGCGCACAAGAAACGCTACCAGCATGCCAAGCAAACCGCGATGGCCAAGCTGATGGATCAGATGGGTAAGCCCTATCGTTGGGGCGGCACCTCACCGAGAACCGGTTTTGACTGCAGCGGCCTGATTTATTACGCCTATAAAGACGTGGTGAAAATCAAAATGCCACGTACCGCCAACGAGATGTACCACCTGCGCGACGCCGCGCCGATCAAGAAAAATGAATTGGAAAGCGGCGACCTGGTGTTCTTCCGGATTAACAACCGCGGCGTGGCAGACCATGTTGGGGTTTATCTGGGCAACGGTAAATTCATTCAGTCACCGCGTACCGGTGAAGAAATCCGCATCAGCCAGCTCGACAACGATTACTGGCAAAACCACTACATTGGCGCACGTCGGGTAGTGACACCGAAAACCATTCGATAATTGCCTTTGCGGCTGGCCCTGCCAGCCGCTCTCCCCTGAGCGTTTCCCCAAACTCTCGATGCTGCAACTAATCCTTTGCCATTCCCCCTGTATTTCAGCGCGAAAATTGCTAAGCTAAATACCCACAATAAAAGCAGGTCAATCTGTTGTTGGTTGTTCTGATTCAGGTTGGCACTGTAAAAGGAGAAAGCAATGTCGTTTGAACTGCCCGCATTACCCTATGAAAAAAATGCCCTCGAGCCGCACATTTCCGCAGAAACCCTGGAATACCACTATGGCAAGCACCACAACGCCTACGTGGTTAACCTGAACAATCTGTTGAAAGGCAGCAAGTTTGAAGGACTATCGCTGGAAGCGATCATTAAGGCCTCAGACGGCGGCATCTTCAACAATGCTGCACAGGTGTGGAACCACAGCTTCTATTGGCATTGTTTGTCGCCACAAGGCGGCGGTGAGCCTCAGGGCAAACTGGCAACGGCGATCAATCAGGCTTTTGGTTCTTTCGCTGCCTTCAGGGAACAATTTAGCGATGCCGCAGTGAAAAACTTTGGCGCAGGCTGGACCTGGCTGGTGAAAAAGCCGGATGGTTCACTGGCTATTGTTAACACCTCGAACGCGGCTACACCGTTGACCGGTGAAGATAAACCGCTGCTGACCGTCGACGTTTGGGAACACGCCTACTACATCGATTACCGCAATGCGCGGCCGGCCTACCTGGAAAACTTCTGGGCGCTGGTTAACTGGGCATTTGTGGAGAAAAACCTGGCGTAAAGCTGAGGGAAAGAGCAATCAGGCGCAGCGGGCTGCGCCTGTTTTACTTAAGGGGATCAGTTCAAAGCAGCGGTGAAGCTGAAAGCAATAATCACGGCCAGCGCACAGACGGTGGTGAACAGTGACATTTTCAGATCGGTATCCATTACAACTCCTTTTCAGATTGGGTTTCCCAAGGGTAAAAGGCACACAATTAATGCGTCAAACCATTTTCACACAGTTAGCCAATAAAATCTTGTTATCATTTCCCGGTTTATTATATCGATTACCTCTTCCCCTTTTGTTCAATATGGGACAAAATTCGCAGTTCACAACTGTGTACCGGCAAAATGCCCCTCCTGACCAAGCGCTGACGACTTCAACACACTAAAAACTCAGTTTTCGCTTCTTTGGAGAAGGATCTACGCAGGCAAACGATTAACATCACACTTACATGCTGCAACATGTGAGTTCAGGAGTCATTCTTTACATGGCAACGATTAAAGATGTGGCCAAACGCGCTGGCGTTTCCACCACCACCGTTTCGCACGTCATCAATAAGACTCGTTTCGTCGCCGAAGAGACAAAAACGGCCGTGGCTGCCGCGATTAAAGAGCTGCACTATTCACCCAGCGCCGTGGCGCGTAGCCTGAAGGTCAATCACACCAAATCGATTGGTTTGCTGGCGACCTCCAGCGAAGCCCCCTACTTTGCCGAAGTGATCGAGGCGGTGGAAAACAGTTGCTACAGCAAAGGCTATACGCTGATCCTGTGTAACTCGCACAACAATCTGGACAAACAGCGTGCCTATCTGGCGATGTTGGCGCAAAAACGCGTCGATGGTCTGCTGGTCATGTGTTCGGAATACCCGGACCAATTGCTCGGCATGCTGGAAGACTATCGCAACATCCCAATGATGGTGATGGACTGGGGTACCGCGCGCGGTGATTTTACCGATACCATTATCGATAATGCCTTCGAAGGTGGCTATTTGGCCGGGCGTTATCTGATCGAGCGCGGCCACCGTGATATCGGCGCCATTCCGGGTCAGTTGGCGCGTAATACTGGTGGCGGCCGCCATCAGGGCTTTTTAAAGGCCATGGAAGAAGCCAATATCGAAGTTCGCGACGAATGGATTGTCCAGGGTGACTTTGAGCCAGAATCCGGCTACAAGGCCATGCACCAGATATTGTCGCAGAAGCATCGCCCGACCGCGGTATTCTGCGGTGGCGATATCATGGCGATGGGTGCGATCTGCGCCGCCGATGAACTTGGGCTGCGCGTACCGCAGGACATCTCGGTGATTGGCTACGATAACGTACGTAACGCCCGCTATTTCACCCCGGCGCTGACCACCATTCATCAACCGAAAGAGCGTTTGGGTGAGATGGCATTCACCATGTTGCTGGACCGTATCATCAGCAAGCGCGAAGAGTCGCAGGTGATTGAAGTGCATCCCAAGCTGGTTGAGCGCCGCTCGGTCGCTGACGGCCCTTTCATCGATTACCGCCGCTAGTCGTTAGCGCCGGAAGCCTCTGCGGTTTCCGGCGTCACTTCGCTTAACCATTCCTGATTCAAGGTTTCACTGTCCCCCAGGTAGTCCAACAGCCAGGCCATCGCCGGTGATGGCGTATTCTGCTGCCAGGTCAGGCAACAAGGGCTGGCCGGAAACGGCTGTTGCAACTGCAACGCCACCAGTTCCCCGCGCTGCACCAACGGCAATGCCTGATGCGCAGGCATCATGCCGACGCACAGGCCTGCACACAGGCAATCCAACGCCGAGGCCCAGTCCGGCGCCACCAACCGCCGTTGGTTGTCCAGCGTCCAGGTGACTCGTTTGGGCAGGTTGCGTGAGGTATCTTCCAGACACAGCGATGGGAAAGGCCGAAGCTGATCGTCGTTCAGCAGCCCTTCCAGCGCCGCCAGCGGATGCTGCGGGCTGACCACGCACAACCAGCGCATATCCCCCATATCGCGAAAAGCATACCCGCCGCCGACCGGCACCGCCCGCGTCGCCCCAATCGCCATATCGGCACGCCCATCCACCAGCGCATCCCACACACCGTTAAACACCTCCGGTTGCACCATCAGTTCAACGTCGGGGAAATGGCGGTAAAAATCCAGCACCAGTTGGCGACAGCGCTGAGGTTTAACAATGATGTCCACGGCAATTTTCAACTGGCCACGCCAGCCGTTAGCCACCTGCTGACACTGTCGACGGGTGTCGAGCATTTTTTTGATGACAATGCGCGCATCCTGAACAAACAACACGCCGGCCGGGGTCAGCTCCACGTCGCGATGACGGCGCTCAAACAGCGGTACCGCCAGCCATTGCTCCAGTTGTCGCACGGTATAACTTATCGCCGAGGGTACACGGTGCAATTCCTGCGCCGCTGCGCTGAAGCTGCCGGTGCGGGCGACCGCGTCTACTACATCGAGTGAATATTCAGACCACATAACCTTGCCTTCAATTTTTTTAACAGCACCTCGCAAATATTACCGTTTCACAAGCAGAGATCCAGCCGGATACACTTGCCGGCGCTAAAAACCTGCGACATTAAAATATTAACGAGAAATACAATGCGAAATTCCTTTGGTTTTATGTTCTACCTTGCCGGCCTGAGTATGCTGGGTTATCTGGCCACCGACATGTACTTGCCCGCCTTTGGCGTGATGCAGCAAGACCTGCAGATTTCCGCCGGGGCGATCAGTGCCAGCCTCAGTATCTTCCTGGCCGGCTTTGCCTTTGCTCAACTGCTCTGGGGCCCACTGTCCGATCACCTCGGCCGTAAACCGGTGTTGCTGATTGGCCTGGCGCTGTTTGCCCTGGGTTGCCTCGGTATGCTGTGGGTACAGAATGCCGTTCAACTGTGGTCACTGCGTTTTATCCAGGCGATTGGCGTGTGTTCTGCCGCCGTCACCTGGCAGGCCCTGGTGATTGACCGTTACCGTGAAGGCAAGGCTAACCGAGTCTTCGCCACCATTATGCCACTGGTCGCACTTTCGCCTGCACTGGCCCCCCTGGTCGGTGCCTGGTTGTTGAACCACATGGGCTGGCGTGCCATTTTCGCCGTGCTGCTGGGCATCACGGTGATTTTGTTGCTGCCAACGCTGCTGTTGAAAGAAAGCGCCAAGGCCGCGCCTTCTGCCGAGAAGAAAAACACCCTGACCTTCTTGCAACTGCTTAAGTCCCCGGCCTTCAGCGGCAACGTCACCATCTTTGCCGCCTGCTCCGCCGGCTTCTTCGCCTGGCTGACCGGTTCACCCTTTATTCTTGGTGATATGGGCTACAGCCCAAATGATATCGGCCTGAGCTATGTGCCGCAGACCCTGGCATTCTTATTAGGGGGTTACGGCTGTCGCACCGCGTTAAATCGCATGAATGGTAACACCTTGCTACCGTGGCTACTGGTAGCTTATGGCATCAGTATGGTGGCGTTATATCTGGTTGCCACGCTGACCGCGCCAACGCTCACCACGCTGCTGATCCCGTTCTGCGTGATGGCACTGGTCAACGGTGCCACCTACCCAATCGTAGTGGCAAATGCGTTAACCCCGTTCCCGGAAGGCACCGGCAAAGCTGCAGCCTTGCAAAACACCCTGCAGTTGGGCCTGTGTTTTGTCGCCAGTATGCTGGTGTCGGCCTTTATCGGCCAGCCGCTGTTGGCAACGGTAACGGTGATGGTTTCTACGGTGGTGTTGGCCGCATTGGGCTATATGCTGCAACGGGGAAAAGTGATGGATGATCAGCAGGCTGCAAGGCAGGAACATGCTAACTCTGCGTCATAATTGTATGCATTAATAATCACTTAAAGAATATTTTTGCCGAGTGCGATTTACAGTTGAGTAAGCGCCTCGGCAAGCCTATACTCAAAACGACCTTTTAAAATAACACTTTTATAATTTCTTTATCACAAATTGCTGTTGTGTACGCGTATGGCGTCACACTTTTTTAAGGATTGTCTTTCCCGCGTTTCTTGCGCAGGAACCTTCTTAAAATTTTCCTCTGTTCATAGTCGGATATCAGACGCCACGGGACTTTTTACCGTAGGTAAACGTATGCACCCGCAGAATTTGTCTAAGCTATTTTTTGGCGGGTCATAAGTCAGAAGAAGGTGATGGAGAAGCTATGAGTTCATCGTGTATAGAAGATCTGAGCATTCAGGATAACCAATGGTATCGCATCGCCCATGAAATGCTCAGCATGGCCGGTATTGAAGTTAACGGCACGCGCCCATTCGATATTCAGGTTAAAAATCCCGATTTTTTTAAACGCGTGCTGCAGGAAGGTTCCCTTGGCCTGGGCGAAAGCTATATGGACGGCTGGTGGGAATGTGAACGGCTGGATATATTCTTTCAACACGTAGTCCGTGCCGGTCTGGAAAAGAAACTCCCCCGCCATCTAAAAGATACCCTGCGTATTGCCGCCGCGCGACTCACCAATTTGCAATCGAAGAAACGCGCCTGGATAGTCGGTAAAGAACATTACGATCTGGGAAACGATCTGTTTACGCAGATGCTCGACCCTTATATGCAATATTCTTGCGCTTACTGGAAAGAAGCCACCACGCTGGAAGAAGCGCAAGAAGCCAAGCTGCGGATGATTTGTGACAAACTGCAGCTACAGCCGGGCATGAACTTGCTGGATATTGGCTGTGGCTGGGGCGGACTTTCCGCCTATGCGGCGAAAAATTACGGTGTTTCGGTAGTGGGCGTAACTATTTCTGCTGAACAGCAAAAACTGGCACAGGAAAACTGCGCCGGGCTGGACGTCGAAATCCGCTTGCAAGACTACCGCGATTTAGACCTGCAGTTTGACCGTATTGTTTCTGTCGGCATGTTCGAGCACGTTGGTCCGAAAAACTACCCCACCTACTTCAAAGTGGTGGAGCGTAATTTAAAACCGGACGGCCTGTTCCTGCTGCACACCATTGGCTCGAATCGGACAGATATGAATGTTGACCCGTGGATCAATAAATATATCTTCCCGAATGGCTGTCTGCCGTCGATCTCACATATTGCCCAGGCCAGTGAGGGGCGTTTTGTGATGGAAGATTGGCATAATATTGGCGCCGATTATGATCGCACCCTGATGGCCTGGTACGAACGCTTCAAACAGGCTTGGCCACAACTCGCCCAGCGTTATTCGGATCGTTTCGAACGCATGTTCAGCTATTATCTGAACGCCTGCGCCGGAGCGTTTCGCGCACGTGATATTCAGCTTTGGCAGGTGGTATTCAGCCCGAAAGGCGTTGATGGCGGTATTCGCGTCACGCGTTAATAATCACTCAGCATAATGAAAGAACCCCGGCTAGCTTGCACTAACCGGGGTTCTTTTTATGCATTGATCAGCGCGGGTATATTAGCCGCAATACACGCGGATGATTTTATCATCGCTATCGCCGAGGAAATTCAGCCGACGCAGATTGAAGTCCATCGTGACCGCAGAGTTATACGGAATCGCGCGCACTTGCGATTCAATCTGCACGCCTTCGAGCGCTGACATCGGTTTACCGACATAGCTCTGATATTGCGCCGCACCGCAGGTGTCATTCTCTGCATCTACCGCCGGGTTGGCAGTACCCTGTTCCGGCGAGCTGCTACAAGCACTCAGCGCCAACAGCGCCGTTAACATCAACGTTTTCCCATAAAACTTCACGCGATTGCTCCTCTGTAGTTTGTCGTTCGTCAGATCTTCTGCGCCAGCGCACTCGCTGCCGCCATTGCCGCTTCACGGCTCGCCAACACCCGCTCAACGGTGTCTACCACCGCCTGCGTTTGTGGATCGATCTCAATATTCACCTTATCACCCAGGCGTTTTTTGCCCAGAGTGGTGCGCTCCAACGTTTCCGGGATCAAATGCACGCAAAACCGGTTATTCACCACCTCACCGATGGTCAGACTAATACCATCGATGCCAATGAAGCCTTTGTGCAGAACGTATTTCATCAGTTCCGCGTCCGGCATGCGCAGCCACACCTGACGATTATTCTCAGAGGTATAAATCTTGGCAACCTCTGCGGTGCAGATAATATGGCCGGACATCAGGTGGCCGCCAATTTCATCATTAAACTTGGCCGCTCTTTCGATATTGACCACGTCCCCCAACGCCAGCTCACCGAGGTTGGTCAGGCGCAGCGTTTCTTTGATCAAATCAAAGCTGACGCGGTTGCCCTCAACCGCGGTGACGGTCAGGCAGCAGCCATTATGAGAGACCGATGCGCCAAGCTCGAGCCCAGGCAGCAGTTCAGTGGGCATGTCGATGACGTGAGTGCGGAAGTTGGATTTTTCATCAATGGCAACCAGCGGCGCGGTGCCCTGTACGATACCCGTGAACATGTAAGCCTCTTCTTTCTGAAAATGTTTAAAGCGCTTGAGGCAGTTTGCCCCAGTTGGCGAGGAAAACCAAACCTCGGGCGACAAAAAATCTGCGCCTGCGCATTTAATAACTATTTCATCACAGCATTTGCTTAACCACGCCGAGCGGGTACAATCTTTTTGACAAAATTCCGCTATTTTTAATTGTTGTCCTTTCGCGACGACCCATCCCTCCATCATAAATAAATAGAAAAGGTGTATGCGTGCAGAAGTACTTAATTGAAGCGCGTAGTTTATTGGCCCTCGCTATCCCGGTAATCATCGCGCAAATATCACAAACCGCAATGGGCGTGGTAGATACCATTATGGCCGGCGCCTACAGCGCCACGGATATGGCGGCGGTTGCCGTCGGTACCTCGATCTGGCTGCCGGCTATTCTGTTCGGCCACGGCCTGCTGCTAGCGCTAACGCCGGTGATCGCACAGCTTAATGGCGCAGGCCGACGCGATCGTATCGCTCATCAGGTTCGTCAGGGCTTTTGGCTGGCGGCCATCGTCTCACTGTTGGTGATTGTCGTGCTGTATAACAGCAAGTTCGTCATCGACATGATGCACAATATCGACCCGCAGTTGGCGGATAAAGCCGTGGGGTATTTGCATGCCATCATGTGGGGCGCACCGGGCTATCTGTTCTTCCAGGTGCTGCGTGGTCAGTGTGAAGGGCTATCGAAAACCAAACCGGGCATGGTAATTGGTTTTCTCGGCCTGCTGGTGAATATCCCGATTAACTATATCTTTATCTACGGCAAGTTCGGCATGCCGGAGCTGGGCGGCGTCGGTTGCGGCGTGGCAACCGGCAGCGTCTACTGGTTTATGTTCCTGGCGATGCGCTGGTATGTTAAACGCGCCCCGTCACAGCGCGATATTCTGCCGCATGAAGGCAGCAGCAAAGGCCCCGACTTGCCGGCAATGAAACGTCTGTTCGGCATTGGCCTGCCGGTGGCACTGGCGCTGTTCTTTGAAGTCACGCTGTTCGCCGTCGTCGCCCTGCTGGTTTCGCCGCTGGGCATTGTTTCCGTGGCCGGGCACCAGATTGCACTTAACTTCAGCGCACTGATGTTCGTCTTGCCATTGTCACTGGGCGTCAGCGCGACTATCCGCGTCGGCTATCGGTTGGGCGAAGGCTCGGTCGAAGGGGCGCGAATTGCCGCCTACGCAGCTATTGCCGTCGGCATCGCCATGGCCTGTTGCACTGCGCTGTTTACCGCCACCTTCCGGGAACAAATCGCCCTGCTGTATAACGACAGCCCGGCGGTGGTTGCCATGGCATCGCACCTGATGTTGTTGGCGGCCATTTACCAGATATCCGATTCTATTCAGGTGATCGGCAGCGGTATTCTGCGTGGCTATAAAGATACCCGCTCGATCTTCTTCATCACCTTTGTCGCTTATTGGATCCTGGGTCTGCCGAGCGGTTATCTGCTGGCGCTGACCGACGTCGTGGTACCGGCGATGGGGCCAAGCGGATTCTGGATTGGCTTTATCATTGGCCTGACTTTCGCCGCCATCATGATGGCCATGCGCATGCGTTGGCTGCAAAAACAGCCGGCGGCGCTGATCCTGCAGCGTTCTGCCCGCTAACTGTTGTTGTCGACCGGGAAGTTAACCCGGTCGACAACTTCATCACCCTTGTTTGCAGAAAAAACCACCGCACTGCACACAAGCGCAGCAATCGCGTGAAATACCGGATAAAATTACGTTTTTCTCCTTGCCAGCACGCGGGTAGCTCGTTAATATTCGTCCCCGCTGTCAGCCATGACAGACAGGAAAAGATGCGTCCGTAGCTCAGTTGGTTAGAGCACCACCTTGACATGGTGGGGGTCGGTGGTTCGAGTCCACTCGGACGCACCAAATTCCTAACAGCAGTACAGTGCGTCCGTAGCTCAGTTGGTTAGAGCACCACCTTGACATGGTGGGGGTCGGTGGTTCGAGTCCACTCGGACGCACCAAATTTCTAAAAGCAGTGCAGTGCGTCCGTAGCTCAGTTGGTTAGAGCACCACCTTGACATGGTGGGGGTCGGTGGTTCGAGTCCACTCGGACGCACCAAATCATTGTTTCCTCAGCACCACCCTATCGACTCACACTTTCTCTACCGTTAACTCGCCAGTCCGATCCCGTAGCTTTGCTCCTGTCACCGCAAGCCGTATCAGGTATCATCAAGGCGAATATCTTATCAGGACCGATCCCATGCTGACATTTACCGCAGAGACCCCGTTTGAGAAACTCGACAACGGCCTCATCCGCCGACAAGGCGTCATGAGCAACGGTGCCCGTGCCACGGAAGTGAAGTTTGACGCCGGTACCTTTGGCCAGTTGCAAAAGCGCGATTATGCTCTGCAAACGCAAGTGGTCTCCGGTGAGTTTGAATTCACCGTAGGTAACGACAGCCAGGTGGTGGTCGCCGGTGAAACCATCGCGATCCCCGCTAACACCGCCAGCGGCTGTTTCTGTCTGACGGCCGGTACGCTGTGGGAAATCGTCACCACAAACTGACCGCGCAATACACGCATTCGTAAAAAGGTTATTTGCGCAACAAACACCCGCTGTGGGTTTGCATTTGCGCCCTATTTGCTGCTGATTTGACAGAACCGAGGTTTTACACCGGTTTTTTATTTTGTTTCCCGCCGCTTAGCCTTTATAATGCGCAACGTCTTTCAGTTGAATGGTTTCAGCCCTTGATCTGCGAAAACGCAATAACAACACATTTTCATCTCATCACGTTGCGCAGCATCCCCGCATCCCGGCGCGGGCTGAATTTTTCCGCCCCATTTCGACTCTGGTCACCTATCCTTAACTGTGTTTTGCATCACCAGGCGCGACTCAAATCCCTTATCAGTGGCCTGACCGCTGGTTTTATTCGTTTTATTATCCATCACAACTTGTAGAAAAATCCGTCATGAAAAAGACCAAAATTGTTTGTACCATCGGTCCAAAAACCGAATCGGAAGAAATGCTGACCAACCTGCTGAATGCAGGCATGAACGTAATGCGCCTTAACTTCTCCCACGGCGATTACCAAGAGCACGGCAACCGCATCAAGAACATGCGCGCCGTGATGGCGAAAACCGGTCAGAACGCCGGTATCCTGCTGGATACCAAAGGCCCGGAAATCCGCACCATGAAACTGGAAGGCGGCAAAGACGCTGCGCTGGTTGCCGGCCAGACCTTCACTTTCACCACCGATCAGAGCGTTATCGGCAACAACGAACGTGTTGCAGTAACCTACGCCGGCTTTAGCGCTGATCTGAAAATCGGTAACACCGTATTGGTAGATGACGGCCTGATCGGCATGGAAGTCACCAACGTCACCGAAAACGAAGTGGTTTGTAAGGTGCTGAACAGCGGCGACCTGGGCGAAAACAAAGGCGTTAACCTGCCGGGTGTTTCCATCCAACTGCCTGCACTGGCTGAGAAAGACAAACGCGACCTGATTTTCGGCTGCGAACAGGGTGTGGACTTCGTTGCCGCTTCCTTCATCCGCAAGCGTTCTGACGTGCTGGAAATTCGTGAGCACCTGAAAGCCCACGGCGGCGCACAGATCCAAATCATCTCCAAAATCGAAAACCAGGAAGGTCTGAACAACTTCGACGAGATCCTCGAAGCTTCTGACGGCATCATGGTTGCTCGTGGCGATCTGGGCGTTGAAATCCCGGTAGAAGAAGTGATCTTCGCTCAGAAGATGATGATCGAAAAATGTAACCGTGCACGTAAAGTGGTGATCACCGCCACCCAAATGCTCGATTCCATGATCAAGAACCCGCGCCCTACTCGTGCAGAAGCCGGCGACGTGGCTAACGCCATTCTGGACGGTACCGACGCCGTCATGCTGTCTGGCGAGAGCGCCAAGGGCAAATACCCGCTGGAAGCCGTTACCATCATGGCGACCATCTGTGAGCGCACCGATCGCGTGATGCCAAGCCGTATCGACAGCCTGCATGACAACCGCAAGCTGCGCATCACCGAAGCCGTATGCCGCGGTGCGGTTGAAACCGCAGAGAAACTGGATGCGCCACTGATCGTGGTTGCCACCAGCGGCGGCAAGTCAGCCAAGTCTGTGCGTAAATATTTCCCTAACGCGGTGATCCTGGCGCTGACCACCAACGAAACTACCGCTCATCAGTTGATCCTGACCAAGGGCGTGATCCCACAGATGGTCAAGGAAATTGCCTCTACCGACGACTTCTATCGCATCGGAAAAGAAGCGGCACTGGCCAGTGGTTTGGCACAAAAAGGCGACGTTGTGGTGATGGTTTCTGGTGCTCTGGTACCAAGCGGCACAACCAATACTGCCTCGGTTCACGTGCTTTAATATAAAACGTGACATAATTATTTTGACAAAAACGCCGCTTAGCGGCGTTTTTTTTAACACTAGTAAACTGTTTTCTCAAAAACGCAACCGTGGATTGCTCATTATTTAGCTAATTACAAATCGGAGTTGTCCCATGGAATCCGGCTGTTTTCCCTACATTTTTTAACTATTTTTCAAAAGAAGATGCAAGTTTGAGCGAACGATCAAAATAAAGCACTCCAATCCAAAAAAATTATTCTCTTTCGAAAAAAGTTTGTGTAATACTTGTAACGCTACATGGAGATTAACTCAATCTAGAGGGTGTTATAATGAATCGTACTAAACTGGTACTGGGCGCGGTAATCCTGGCTTCCACTATGCTGGCAGGCTGTTCAAGCAATGCTAAAATCGATCAACTGTCTTCTGACGTTCAGACTCTGAACGCTAAAGTTGACCAGCTGAGCAACGACGTGAACGCAATCCGTTCTGACGTTCAAGCAGCTAAAGACGACGCAGCACGTGCTAACCAGCGCCTGGACAACCAAGCACACGCTTACAAAAAGTAAGTTTGCTTCGGTTAATGAAAACGGCGCACACTGTGCGCCGTTTTTTTTGTCTGCAAATCCCCCCTACTTCTCCCCCTTGCCACCAGGCGAAAAAAAAGGGCTCAGCACGCTGAACCCCTCAGAATTACCCATTACGACCGTTTTTAATTCACCGAGCTGATAGGTGCGCTCTTGAATAGGCCTTTATTCGCTTCCTGCGGGGCTACAGGCGTTAAACTGACTTCAGACGGGCTCTGCCCCAGGTTAACCAGCACCGGCATGCCAGAGCGGCGTACAACCGCACTGTCGAACACCGCCTTATCGGTCTGCGCATCACCCACAAAAGCTTTCTCGGCTTTCGACAAGGTGATCGGCATGGTCTGCGGATCGTCACTCTCCACTCTAGACAGTGGCTGATGCACCTCTACGTAGCGCTTACCGTCCGGCTCAACAGAGATTTTTACCGGATCGTTAATCACCTGCACGCGAGTCCCGCGCGGTACCATATTGAACAGTGCCTCGATATCCGTTGGACGCAGGCGGATACAGCCGGAACTGACGCGCATACCGATACCAAAGTTGGCGTTAGTACCGTGGATCAGATATTCACCGTGCCCCATGGCCAGACGCATGGCGAACAGGCCCATTGGGTTTTCAGGACCGGCCGGCACCACCCCTGGCAGTTTCACCCCTTTTTCCAGGTAGCGTTTACGGATATTGGCCGTTGGCGTCCAGGTCGGGTTCGGGATTTTTTGGCTGACGGAAGTGACCTGCAGCGGAGTGTGCATCCCGGTCTGGCCGATACCGATAGGATAAACGATCACCTTGTTCTCACCTTTCGGGTAATAGTACAGGCGCAGTTCAGCCAGGTTGACCACGATACCTTCACGCTTGGTGTCCGGCAGCAGCATTTGGGTCGGGATAGTTAATACCGAACCTGGCTTGGGCAGGAACGGGTCTGTGCCAGGGTTGGCCTCCAGCATGCCCAACAGACCGATTTGATAGTCGGCGGCAATGGCCTCCAGCGGACGCCCATCGTTTGGAACGGTATGGGTGGTATTCTCGCCAATCAGACGGCTGTCCGGCGGCGGCAGCGGATATTCGCTCGCACTGGCGGCTTGGGTGCCAGTCAGTACGGTGGCAAATAGCATGCCCATTAAACTCAACGCACGTTTCATTATCATCCCTATTATGCTTATTACGGTTCGGCCACAAGGCTAACGGGCACTTGGCGGCGGGTAAATCAGACAAGACCTGATTAATACTAGCAATGCTGACGTTAAAGGCAATAAGTCCTCTAAAAATCAACATGTTATAACGTAATTGCTTTATAGATTTGTCAATGCAACGTCAAGGGGTAAGCTGCTGATATGTCACTGATTTGCAGAGCGGATGGCGAGGCTTGCCGGGCTTTGTAAAGACTCATTGACACAGCCAATACCAGCACCGTATCAATGAGTCATACCACTATGTCAGAGCTTGGCAGCCTGACTGCGGATAGCGCGGATCATCGCCTCTAACCCTTGCGAACGCGAAGGCGTCAGGTGTTGGCTCAACGCCAATTCGGCAAAGAAGGGACGAACATCCAATTCGATAATCTGCTGTGGCGTCATTTGGTGATAAAGAATAAACACCACGGCCAGCAGTCCTTTGACGATCGCCGCATCGCTGTCGCCGTGAAACTCGACCTGCCCTTGCTCGTCCAGTCGCATCACAATCCACACCTGGCTCTGACAGCCGGAAATCAGATTGCCCGCCTGGCGTTCGCTATCGTCAAGCGCCGGCAGCTTGGCGCCCAGTTCGATGACATACAGATACTTATCTTCCCAGTTCAGGCAACGGGAGAAATTACGTACTAACTTTTCTTTGTCCGGCAAGTTCGCCATGAGGATCCTTTCAATCATTCAGGGGCCGGCATGCCGACCCCATATCACTGACTACAGGTATTTATTCACCCGGAGGGATTAACCCCCGGTCTTTCCTATCCCAGCAGTTTTTGGATGCGCTGCAACCCGGCCACCAGCCGGTCTACTTCATCGCGCGTGTTATATAACGCCAATGAAGCGCGGCACATGCTCGGCACATTATAGAACGCCATCAGCGGCATCGCGCAATGGTGGCCGGTGCGAATAGCAATGCCGTACTGATCCAGGAAACTGCCGACATCATAGGCGTGGTGCTCACCCAGGTTAAAGGCAATCACACCCGCGCGCTCCGCCGGGCCGTAGATTTTAAGCCGGGGCACCTGTTGCAACGCTTCCAGCGCGTAATGCATCAGCGATTGCTCGTAGTCACCAATTGCCTCCAGCCCCAGCGCATTCACATAGTCAATTGCCGCCCCCAGCCCCATCATACCGGCGGTGTTGGGCGAACCCGCCTCAAAGCGCCATGGCGGCGCGGCGTAGGTGGTGCCGTGAGTCAGGCTGACCTGTTGGATCATCGAGCCACCCCCTTCCCAGGGTGGCATTTGCTGCAACAGCGCCTGACGACCGTAAAGAATACCGATGCCGGAAGGCCCATACAGCTTATGACCGGAGAACACGTAGAAATCGCAATCCAGCGCCTGAACATCCACCCGCTGGTGCATCACCGCCTGAGCACCATCGATCAGCACTTTCAGACCGGCGGCCTTCGCCTGCGCCGTAATTTCCTGCACCGGGTTCACCGTGCCCAGCACGTTGGATACCTGGGTCAGGGCCAGCAGTTTGGTGGACGAGTCGATCAGCCCAGGCAACTGGGCCAAATCCAGGGTGCCTTTTGGCTGTAGCGGCCAGACGCGCAGGTTCAGCCCGCGTTCCTGCGCCAGCATCTGCCAGGGCACGATATTGGCATGGTGCTCCATCTCGGTGATGATAATGCTGTCACCGGGCTGCAGGAAATGGCGGCCAAAACTGTTGGCCACCAGGTTGATGCCTTCGGTGGTGCCCTTGACGAACACAATCTCTTCGGCCGAACCGGCATTGATAAACGCCGCTACCTTTTCACGCACCGCTTCCATTTCCTGCGTCGCTTCGGCGCTCAGGGTGTGGATGCCACGGTGCACCGCCGCGTAGCCATGACGGTAGAAATCCAGTTCGCGATCGATGACTGCCTGCGGTTTCTGAGCGCTGGCAGCGCTGTCGAGGTAAGCCAGCGGCTGGCCATTGACCTCACGCGCCAACAGCGGAAAGTCACTGCGTACCCGTTCAATCGGAAAACTCATGCTGCCTCCCCCGGCAGGCGCTGCGCAATGCGCGCCAGCACCGATTCGCGGATGGTCTCGTTGCCGATGCCCTCGGTCAGTTCAGCGGCGAAGGCAAAGATAATCATCTGCTGCGCCGCATGCTTGTCGATGCCACGCGATTGCAGATAAAACAGCTGCTCTTCATCGATACGCCCAACGGTCGCGCCGTGGCTGCACTTCACGTCATCGGCGTAGATTTCCAGTTGTGGCTTGGTATCCACTTCCGCCACCTTGCCCAACAGCAGGTTGTGGTTGGTCATCTGGCCATCGGTTTTAATCGCGTGTTTGGCCACCTTGATCATGCCGTTAAACACCGCTTTGGCGCGATCGCTAACCACCACTTTGTGCAGTTGGCGGCTCTCGCAGTAACCCTTGTTATGCTCCAGGTAAGTGCGGGTATCGCAGATTTCCTTGCCGACCGGCAGCACCAGGCTGTTGATCGTCAGGTTGGAGCCTTCACCGTTGAGCTGCGCGCTGGTGTTATGTCGCGTCAGCCCCGCACCAAGCAGGAAGCTGTCGCTCTTGACCCGCGCATCGCGGCCAATCACCAGATCGTTATGGGCGAAGTGGTAACTCGGCTGACTTTCAAACGCCAGTTTGCAGTGATGCAGTTGAGCATTGTCGCCCACGTTGGCGGTCAGGCGTGCCCCGGTGAAATGTGCGGCATCGTTCAGGCTGACATAATGTTCGATCACCTCAGCCTGGGCATTACGCGCAATTTCAAGGTGATGACGGTGATGAACGGTATTCACTTCACCTTCAGCACCGCGTCCACTGCTGATATGCAGCAGATACAACGGCCGCTGCGCAATCTTGCCGGCCGCAACGCGGATAAAGCTGGTTTCTTGCGCCAGACTCTCAGTCAGATGCAGGAAGATTTCGGCCTGGATCGGTTCCGGCAGCGCCTGTAGCGTCCCGTAAGGCGCCACGTCAAACTGGTAATCGCCCAGTTCGCTGTCACTCAACGCCGCGCAGAAGCGTCCGTCGATAAACACCAACCGGTAAGCGTCAATATCCAGCGCCAGTGCATCCCGCTGAGCGGCCGTGACCGGCTCCGGCTGCGGTTCCAGGAACTGTTGTTCCAGCAAGCCTTCCAACGGGGTGTATTTCCAGTTTTCATGCTTGCGGGTCGGCCAGCCCAGGCGTAAAGCCTGTTGCCAGTGAGCCAGCGCATGGGCGGAATGCTCACCGCCGCGGGCTTCAAACAGGCTGTAAAGCTGCTGCAGCGCGCGTGAATTATTGTTCGTCGGTAAGCCAGCCATAGCCCTGCTCCTCCAACTGTTTCACCAGGGAGAAATCACCGGATTTAACGATGCGGCCCTGGGAAAGAACATGGACGTAATCCGGTTTGATGTAATCCAGGATACGCTGGTAGTGCGTGACGATAATGAACGAGCGCTTGCCGTCCCGCAGTGAGTTAACCCCATTGGCGACGATCTTCAGCGCATCGATATCCAGACCGGAGTCGGTTTCATCCAGAATGCACAGGTCCGGCTCCAGTGCGGCCATCTGCAGGATGTCATTGCGCTTTTTTTCACCGCCGGAGAAGCCAACGTTAACCGAACGGGTCAGCAGATCGGGCGGCATGTTCAGCAGTTCAATTTTCTCTTCGATAAAATCAGCGAAATCGAAGCGATCAAGCGGTTCTTGCTCACGGTATTTACGTACCGCGTTGACCGAGGTCTGCAGGAAGAAATGGTTGCTGACGCCGGGGATCTCCACCGGATACTGGAACGCCAGGAACACCCCTTCACCGGCACGATCTTCCGGGGCCAGTTCGAGCAGGTCCTTGCCTTTGAAGGTGACTTCGCCCGCGGTCACTTCGTACTCTTCGCGCCCGGCCAGGGTGGCTGAAAGCGTGCTCTTGCCCGAGCCGTTCGGCCCCATGATGGCATGCACTTCACCCGGTTTGATTTCCAGATCCAGGCCCTTGAGGATCTCGTTGCCTTCCGCGCTGACTTTTAAATTCTTGATACTTAACATGCAGTGTCCTTAGGTCGCGCTGTCGCGCTGTAAATCCGGCATTTAGCCCACGCTGTGTTCCAGGCTGATGGCCAATAACTTCTGTGCCTCAACGGCGAACTCCAGCGGCAGCTCTGAGAACACGTCCTTACAGAATCCGTTGACGATCATCGAAATGGCATTGTCTTCACTGATGCCGCGCTGCAGACAATAAAACAGCTGGTCATCACCAATTTTTGAGGTGGTAGCCTCGTGTTCCAGCTGCGCACTATTGTTACGCGCTTCAACATACGGGAAGGTGTGGGCGCCGCTATCCGGCCCAATCAGCATCGAGTCACACTGCGTAAAGTTACGCGCGTTTTCCGCCCCAGGCAGGATCTTCACCAGACCGCGGTAGGTATTCTCACTGTGCCCGGCAGAAATGCCTTTGGCGATGATGGTCGAACGGGTGTTCTTGCCGATGTGGATCATCTTGGTGCCGGTGTCCGCCTGCTGATGACCACTGGTCAGCGCCACCGAGAAGAACTCACCGATAGAGTTGTCGCCCTGCAGGATCACACTCGGGTATTTCCAGGTGATCGCCGAGCCGGTTTCCGACTGGGTCCAGGACATTTTCGAGCCCGCGCCTTCACACAGCGCACGCTTGGTAACAAAGTTGAGGATACCGCCCTTGCTGTCGCCGCCGGAGAACCAGTTCTGCACCGTCGAATATTTCACTTCGGCGTCTTTGTGCAGGATCACTTCCACCACCGCCGCATGCAGCTGATAGCTGTCGCGCACCGGGGCCGAGCAGCCTTCGATGTAGCTGACATAGCTGCCTTCATCGGCGATCAGAATAGTGCGCTCGAACTGGCCGGTTTTGGCGGCGTTGATGCGGAAATAGGTCGACAGCTCCATCGGACAGCGCACGCCCTTCGGCACGTAGACGAAGGTCCCGTCGGAGGCCACCGCCGCATTCAATGCAGCAAAGAAATTGTCGTTAGAAGGCACCACGCGGCCGAGGTATTTACGCACCAGGTCCGGGTATTCATGGATAGCTTCACCGAACGAGCAGAAAATCACCCCGCTCTCCGCCAGCTTTTCCCGGTAAGTGGTCGACACCGAGACCGAGTCAAAGATGGCGTCTACCGCCACTTCGCTGCCTTCACGCACCGGGACGCCGAGCTGGTTAAACGCCAGTTCAACCTCGCTGGTCAGGTAGTTGTTGTCCGTCGGTGCACCAGGTTGCTGTTCTGCGCCAGGCTGTGAGCCGCAGGCGTCATCGCAGCTGCCGCAGGACGGCGCCGAGTAATAGCTGTAATCCTGATAGTTCAGGCGGTCGTAGTTCGCTTTCAGCCAGTGCGGCTCTTCCATTTGCAGCCAGGCACGGTAGGCCTCGAGGCGGAACTCCAGCATCCACTCAGGTTCATTACGCTTGGCCGAGATAGCGCGCACCACGTCTTCGTTGATGCCCATCGCTAACTCATCGGTAGCCAACTGGGTAAAAAAACCTTCTTTGTAGCGACCTTCGCTGACCCAAGCCTGCACTTCATTAGGCATTTCTACATTGCTTCGTGTCATGTTGATTGCATCGCTCAAACGCCAAAACTCTCGCCGCACCCGCAGGCATGCTGAGCTTTAGGGTTATTAAATTTGAAGATCTGATTCAGCCCTTCACGGACAAAATCCACCGTGGTGCCATCGATAAACGGCATGGCTTTCAACGGCACATACAGCCTGGCGCCATCGCGCTCAAACAGCAGGTCGTCGTCGGCAGGCGCACGGGTGAGATCCAACACATAGGCAAACCCGGCGCAGCCTGATTGCTTCACCCCGAGTTGCAGCCCTTTCACCTGTGGATCCTGCTGCATTAATTTACTGATTTGTTGTACGGCATTGTCACTGAGCAAAATGCCTTGCCAGACATTTTCGTCCAGAGAAAAAGTGCCGACATTTTCCGTTTGCATATGGCCTACCTCACACTCGTGTTTTACCACAGCCAATCTGGGTTGCTACTATGTTAGTGATAACGATTATCACTTCAACCGTTTGTTTTACAGGGGTATCCGCGAAAAGCCCGGATTTTCACTTCGGCATGCGGCAAGCGCGCGGGACAGTCAGCGCGTCAGACGCTGCCGGTCGGAAATGGAATCATTTTATCCTTATGAATTTACTGCACATCCTGTATCACCATTACGCTTGCCCATTGGCTCGAACGCTTTACAGGGCCGGACTTTTTCTGTCGATTTAAACATTCATAGAAAATACCTATTTCTGCATTTTGTCTGTCTTAAAAATGCGTTTATCGACAATAAGGCGCATTTCACGCCATTCCGCTCACCCGACTGAGCCAACGGAAACGGCAACCTCTGATTAAAGTTTAGTCGTTACTGGCTATATTGGGTTGTCCCCGCCCCAATCCATCCCCTGCCGGCAATAAATATTTCAACAGAATGATTGATCACCAACGCGTCAATAAATATGATAATGATTATCATTCAATTCAAATTGAGCGCGGGCAAATGAATATCTCGATGAATGCGTGGCTGCTGGGCAAAATTGATGACTACAAATTCAGCGTGCGCGACGCCACGGTAGATTTCTACATGGCGGAAGCATCGCTTCGACGGCCGGAGTGCAACGTCAACCACCTGAAACGCTATAACAACGTCAGCCTGAATATGGCTAACCTGTGTCTGGAGAATGGCGATGATGAAAGCTACCTGCATGCGCTGAGCAAACTGCATAATCGGCTGATCGTGGAAATCAATAATCCACAGCGCTGCCAGCTGTTCCGGGTTCAGAGCTATCATTTTGCCCGCCATACCCTGACCTTGATTTGTCAGAAATATGCGATGGAAGGCACCTGGGAGAAGGCCAATGCCTTCCAGAAGGACTTCGTCAAGCGGGTGCCTTTTCAGCTGTAACCCAGTTGAACGACAAAAATACCCGCAGACAGGGCTGCCTGCGGGGTAAAACGCTTAATCGATGACGGCGGTAGTCAGGCGTGAGGTGCAGCACAGACGATCGCGTGAATCGAAGATTTCGATCTGCCAAACCTGATGACGGCGGCCAATATGCAGCGCACGACACACGCCGCGGACTTCGCCTTCAAATGCGGCTCGCAAATGGTTGGCGTTGATTTCCAACCCCACCACTTTCTGCTCGCCTTCACAGCACAGGTAACCGGCCATTGATCCCATCGACTCCGCCAGCACAACCGATGCCCCGCCGTGCAGCAGGCCAAACGGCTGCCGGGTGCGCTGGTCGACCGGCATGGTCGCCTCGAGGTAATCTTCTTCCAGCCGGGTAAAGCGGATCCCGACATGGCTGACCATGCAGCCTTCACCGGCCTGGTTTAATTGTTCCAGCGTTGTTTCTCTTTTCCACAGTTTCACTCAATCATCTCCAGAAGTGCCTGTAATGGGTGTCGTACACCGTTACCCTCAATGCGTTTGACCTGGCTGCGGCAGGAATAACCGGTTGCCAGGCAACGTTGCCGCGGCAAACGTTGCAGCGCCTGGTGCCATGATAGCTCATAAATGCCGAGCGAATTCTGCAGGTTCTTCACTTCATGGCCGTAAGTCCCCGCCATGCCGCAGCAACCGACGCTGACATTTTCCAGCCTGGCGCCAAAGCGTGCAAAGATCGACGTCCAATGTTGGCCGCTGGTCGGCAACGCCGTGGTCTCGGTACAGTGGCCAAACAGGTACCAGGCTTCACCGGTCGCCGGCTGTTCCGCACGCTCGGCCAGCAGTTGCTGCAACCATTCGTGTACCAACTGCACCTGGAAGTCGCCACGAGTTTCCCCGAGGATCTCGTTATATTCATCGCGGTAACACAGCACCAGGGCGGGATCGACCCCCACCAGCGGCATGCCGAGCTTGGCCACCCGGTTGAGAAAATCGGCGGTCTTGCGCGCAGTACGGGCAAAACGCGTCAGGAAGCCTTTGATATGCTGCGCCTTGCCGTTGGGTGAGAACGGCAGCAGCACCGGGCGGTAACCTAACTTTTCCACCAGCCGTACAAAGTCCGCCACCACTTTGGCATCGTAATAGCTGGTAAAGGGATCCTGCACGATCAACACATGCTGTTCACGCTGTTCCGAGCTCAACGCTTCCAGCTGTTCCAGCGTCATAGTTAACGCACCGTGGCCGGAAAGCTGTTGGCGCAACGTCGGGCTGGAGAGCATCGGCAAATCGACCATGCCGATACTGCTGCGGCTCAGTTCACGCACCCAGGGCTGGCGGAAGAAGAAGTTGAACACCTTCGGCGCTTTCGCCATCAGCGGGGTGTAACTCTCCACGCCGGCGACCATATAGTCACGCGCCGGTCGCAGATAGCGGGTGTGGTAAAGCTGCAGGAAACGTGAACGGAAGCCCGGCACGTCAATTTTAATCGGACACTGGGTGGAGCAGGCTTTACAGGCCAGGCAGCCGGACATCGCCTCTTTCACCTCGTGCGAAAAATCATATTCGCCTTTACCGGCATACCAGCTATTGCGGGTTTTCTCGATCAGGGTACGGAAGCTGAGGCGCTGCTGCGGCAATTGCTTTTCCAGCACCAGCGGATCGACGCCCTGCTCGGACAGCAGGCGCAGCCATTCACGCACCAGCGCCGCCCGGCCTTTTGGCGAGTGAATGCGGTTGCCGGTGATCTTCATCGACGGGCACATTGGGCTGCGCACATCAAAATTGAAGCACAAGCCGTTGCCGTTACATTCCATGGCTCCGCGGAACGAGGTGCGCACTTCGACCGGGATCCGACGATCGAGCGTACCGCGTTTGGCGGCGTCCACTTTCATCATCGGCGCATCGACGCCTAACGGCGGGCAGATTTTACCGGGGTTGAGCCGGTTGTTCGGATCGAACACCGCCTTGATGCGGCGCAGTTCCTGGTACAGTTGCTCACCGAAGAACTCCGGACTGTATTCAGCGCGGAACCCTTTGCCATGTTCCCCCCACAGCAAGCCGCCATACTTGGCGGTCAGCGCCACCACCTGGTCAGAAAGCTGCTTCATCAGCACTTCCTGTTGGGGATCGCACATATCGAGCGCCGGACGCACGTGCAAGACGCCGGCATCCACATGGCCAAACATGCCGTAGCTGAGGTTATGGCTGTCCAGAAGTTGGCGGAACTCGACAATGTAATCAGCCAGATGCTGCGGCGGCACGCAGGTATCTTCAGCAAACGGGATCGGTTTGGCACGCCCTTTGGCATTACCCAATAACCCGACCGCTTTTTTACGCATGTTATAAATTCTTTCGATGCCGACCAGATCGCCACAGATCTGATAGCCGATCACCCCGCCCTGTTGCCCGGAGATCAACTCATCCAGCCGCAGGCACAGACTCTCCATCTGTTGGTCGATCAGTTCCTTGTCATCGCCGGCAAACTCGACGATGTTCAGACCCAGCATCTCTTTATCCGGCACGTTGGTGATCAGTTCATTGACCGAATGCCAGACGATGTCTTCACGCGCCAGGTTCAATACCTTGGAGTCAATGGTCTCGACCGACAGTGCCTTGGCTTCCACCATAAAGGGAGCATTGCGCAGGGCGGAATCAAAGGAGTCGTATTTGACATTCACCAGTCGGCGCACTTTCGGCAGCGGCGTGATATCCAGCCGCGCTTCGGTGATAAACGCCAGCGTCCCTTCGGCGCCGGTCAAAATGCGCGTCAGATCGAAGGTTTGCATATCATCGCTGAACACATGGCGCAGATCGTAACCAGTCAGGAAGCGATTAAGCTTGGGGAATTTTTCCAGGATCAACCCGCGCTGATCGCGACAACTGTTGAGCACCTGGTTATAGATACGCCCTTCAACGGTCTCTTCGCAGGCAATCGTTTCCGCCAGCGGCGTCGGCATGGCGCGGGTGTCAATCATATCGCCGCCCAGCAGCACCGCCCGCAGGCCCAACACGTGATCCGAGGTTTTGCCGTACACCAGCGAACCCTGACCGGAGGCGTCGGTGTTGATCATACCGCCAAGCGTGGCGCGGTTACTGGTGGACAGTTCCGGCGAGAAGAAATAACCGAACGGCCGCAGATACTGGTTTAGCTGGTCCTTGATCACCCCGGCCTCAACCTTGACCCAGCCCTGCTCGACGTTGATTTCAAGAATGCGGTTCATGTGGCGCGACATATCCACCACGATACCGGTATTGAGCGACTGACCGTTGGTGCCGGTACCACCGCCGCGCGGGCTGAAGGTCAGCGCAGTGAAACGCTCTTCGGCTGCCAGGCGAGCTATCAGCGCCACATCAGCGGTGGAACGGGGAAACACTACCGCGTCAGGCAGCAACTGATAGATACTGTTGTCGGTGGCCATCGTCAGCCGGTCGGCGTAGCTGGTGGCGATATCACCGTTGAATCCGTTTTGCTTTAACGCTTCCAAAAAGTCGAGCACCCGTTGAACGAGGCCGGGTGCCTGAGAAATTTGTGGGATCATTCGATTTTTGACCCTGTCTGTCTAATTTTTATGCGCTGATGAACGCTGAATCAGGCCTTTATTCAGGCCCACCCTGTTTTTTATCAGGGATAAAAACTAACATACTCGTTTAGTGAAGGCATGCAGATTATTGCAATTGCCCTGCCGCAGTTTGGCCCGCAACAAAAGGTGTGCCGCCCTGTCGTTTTTCACCAACATGCACCATGATTAAACGGCCCCAAGGAGTTAACTTACCAGAATGAGAACCCATTCATGACAATCCCGAAATCCCGATATGATTTGCCACGGCTCATTTTTGGCGTGATGTTTATCGTCATTATGATCGTCGCCTGTTTTTGGGTCGTTCAACCTTTTATACTCGGCTTTGCCTGGGCCGGCATGGTGGTCATCGCCACCTGGCCGCTGCTGATTAAACTGCAAAGAATACTGTGGGGACGGCGTTCGCTGGCGGTGATCGTGATGACGTTGCTGCTGATCCTGCTGTTCATCCTGCCAATCTCTCTTCTGGTCAGCAGCGTAGTGGACAACAGCGCGCCAATCGTTGCCTGGGCCAGTACGCCTGGCAAACTGCATATTCCCGATCTGGCCTGGCTGCAATCGATCCCGATGATCGGCGACAAGATCTACACCAGCTATCATACGCTGGTGAACGCCGGCGGAACCGCACTGGTGGCGAAGGTACAGCCTTACTTCGGCCAGACCGCCACCTGGTTCGTAGCACAGGCCGCACATATTGGTCGCCTGCTGTTGCATTGCACGCTGATGCTGTTATTTAGCGTGTTGCTGTATGCACGCGGTGAGCAAGTGGCTCTGGGCATTCGTCACTTTGCCACCCGCCTGGGTGCCGAAAGAGGCGACGCGGCGGTGGTGCTCGGCGGTCAGGCGATCCGCGCCGTGGCGCTGGGTGTGGTAGTCACCGCGCTGGTGCAATCGGTACTGGGCGGTATTGGCCTGGCCGTAACCGGCATTCCCGCCGCCACCCTGCTGACGGTACTGATCTTTATCTGCTGCGTGGCGCAATTGGGGCCGTTACTGGTGCTGGTGCCGGCCATTATCTGGCTGTACTGGAGTGGCGATACCACCTGGGGCACCGTGTTGCTGGTCTGGAGCTGCGTGGTGGCCACGCTGGATAACGTGCTGCGGCCAGTGCTGATCCGCATGGGCGCCGATCTGCCGATGATCCTGATCCTGTCCGGCGTTATCGGTGGCCTGCTGGCCTTCGGCATGATTGGCTTGTTTATCGGCCCGGTGGTCCTGGCGGTGTCTTATCGTTTGCTCACCGCCTGGATGAACGAAGCCCCCGAGCCGACCACCGATCTGGAAGACGTCGCAAAAGAACTGGAACAGATGTAATCCCCCGTTCCTGTCCGGGCTGCCGGGCAGGAACCTCCTGCTCCATTTTGTTTTTTGAATTCTCCCGCCACGATTATCAAACTCGCCGCTGTGACGTCCCCTATGAACATTAATTAAACATACTGAGTAAATGCATCTTTTTAGAGACAGATAAAATTGAGTTCCCTTTAGAATAAATTCTAATACGGAACTTGATTAGGACGATTCTTAATGACTGGCGACGCTTAAATATTTAGTATTATTGCCATCTATTGCTTCAAATACCTGATTTAAAGCAAGATTTCCAAACAATGTAATGCCATACATGTGAATTGCTGTGTGTAGTCTTTGCCCGTCTTCTATGATGGGCTTTTTTTTATTCTTTTTTTGACCATTATTATTCCCAGCGCCAATTCTATTTACATTCAGAAATAATAAATATCCTCCGGCATAGCCGGAGGTTTTTCATATGCCCCTATAAGGCTCTGTTACCAG
>NZ_MCGS01000058.1:0-1471 GCF_002607755.1 Serratia sp. BW106 | reverse complement strand
GCAATGCCGATCAGTTAAGGATCGGTTGACCGATCCTTAATCTGCGGCAATATAACGGCTTCCATTACAGGGAGCCGTTTTCTTATGCCACTTCTCGATGACCTGCTCAGTTTTAGCGACCAGCCTTTGTTACCGCCACCTTCTGCGCAGATTTTTGCTGAACATCTTCCTGTTGAATGGCTCCAGCATTGCCTTTCTCTGTCTACCCATGCCACCGTCAGACGCCGCCGCCTGCCCGGGGACATGGTGGTCTGGATGGTCGTTTGTATGGCCTTCTTTCGTAATGAGCCCATTACCGATATTGTCCGCCGCCTTAACCTCAGTGCCGATGGCGAAGCCGGCACGCAGCTTCTGGCACGCAGCGCCATTACACAGGCACGTCAGCGTGTCGGTGCTGCCCCTGTTGAATGGCTGTTTCGCCAGACAGCACGAACCTGGGGGACTGAACGCTATCCCAAAGATGACTGGAGAGGATTGCAGCTCTTTGCCGTCGACGGTGCACAACTGCGTACGCCCGATGAACCAGAACTTCGTGCGCATTTTGGTTCCAGTAACACCTCTACAGACCGACAGAGTCCTTTTCCGGTGATGCGTCTGGTGGCGTTGATGAACCTGAGCAGTCATGTTCTGCTGGATGCGGTCACCGGGCCTTACCGGTGTAGCGAGACCCGGTTGGCGCATGACCTGATTAAGGCGTTACCGGATAACTCCATCACCCTGTTTGATAAGCTATTTTTTAGTGCGGATTTACTAACAGGGGTGAACCATGGCGGCGAAAATCGCCACTGGCTACTGCCTGCCCGCAAAGGGATGGTCGCAGACGTGCAGGAAAGCTACGGAGCGGGCGACCGTCTGCTAAAAATGAAAGTCTCTGCGCAGGCTCGAAAGCAAAACCCGGCCCTTCCTGAGTCCTGGTATGCCCGGGCGGTCAGTTACGATATCGGCGGTGTGGAGAAAACCGTGCTGACTTCATTGCCTGCGGATCGTTATCCGGCCAAAGCGGTGGCGGAGCTTTATCATTCCCGATGGGAAATCGAAGTGGGTTTTCGCAATATCAAAAGCAGCCTGCAGAGTAATGCGATGGTGCTGAGAAGCCGCAAAGTGGAGTTGCTGCATCAGGAAGTGTGGGGGTTGCTGCTGGCTTACAACCTTATCAGGCGGGAAGCGGCGCTGACGGCAAAACAGTATAAAAGAGCGCCGTCGGAGATGAGTTTTAAATTTGCTTTTGGGGTAATAGCGACGGAACTGATAGTGCTGGGTAATACGGTATCCCCCGGAACGATACCGAAACGGCTGATGCACCTGAGGGGGAGTTTGGAGGCGATGTTCATAACAAAACGCCCCCGACCATCAAGGCCGAGGGCGGTTAAGATATCAAAAACCCGTTATCCGGTGAATCGTTATGCCTCTTTCAGCGTCATCGAATTGATCATCGCCTCCATACGCACCAAAACCTTGTCGTCCATCTGCG
>NZ_MCGS01000057.1:0-2429 GCF_002607755.1 Serratia sp. BW106 | reverse complement strand
TTACTTGTCATTTTCTTTCAGCCAATTATCGACCAAATCCTTTATCACATCAGTAATAGATGTACCTTGTTTTGCACACGCAGCTTTGAAGCGGGTATGTATCTCTTCATCAAAGTTAACGTTGACTCTCTTTTGCTTTCCCGTGGGTGTGCTATTGACGACTTTTTCAAGATCTCGATGCTCACCGAAACTCATTGTTTTTGATGTATGTTGCTTAGTTAGTGCCATACATAACCTCTAATATGCTGAAATGAGTATATGAGTTTTTACTCAAATGATTCGAGTATTTCTCGCGTCAGAATGGCTATCTCGCCCTTTGCTGCTCCATCGTTGGTATCGAAAACGCTCTCACCCTCCATGACGGATTTAACGTAACTTTGGCGTTGTGTGATCGCAGTTTTAAACGGCTTAATACCCGTCTGAGCAATGCTATCTTTCAGAACGTTAAGCATGGTGGCTTGTTCGATTTTCCGTGTGATGAGGAATCGAGCTTCTACCGGACGATTATAAGCCTGGGCTTCCAGTACCGTGACGACAGAACCGGCAGCGGAAAAATCCAAAGGGCTGGGTGTTACCGGGATGATTATCAGGTCGCTGACCATCACCGCTGCGGAAGTAATAACTGACAGAGAACCGGCTCCATCAATAATCACAAAGTCATATTCAGCCAGATCTTTTCTTACCTGGTAAACGTCTTTCTCTGATGCTGCGGTGTAAACATCGAATGCTGCTTTCTCTGCTTTATTCCAGTTAGTCAGGCTCATCTGTGGGTCTGTATCTACAACTGCAATTTTTTTACCCGAACTGGCAAGGCAGCTACTGACGTTGATTGTTGCAGTCGTTTTACCGGAGCCACCTTTAGGGTTGAGGAACGCGATAATTTTCATGTCTAAACCTCATTTGTGTGTTTACTCATTTGAGTTTAATTATACACAAAAACACAAATGAGTAAATGTGTTTTTTATGTGTAAATGAGTATATGAGTGTTTTTTTTGAGTGTTGGAACTGGCGGGAATTTTGGTTTAGGCTTCTCTCAATAGATTATTGCCAACCTCCATCGTATTCATTCCAGCCCTGATTAGTTGCATCATTGGTTAGCGTCATATCATCGACCACGCAGTTACGTATCTCAGCTGTGCGGTATATCTCGTCGAAAAGTTCGTCAATCTGCTCTTTCAAATCGGCCTCATCGCTATACGTAAAAATCAGGCTGTACTCATTGTTGTCCAACACCTTTCCGTCATAGTCGCACTCAACCAGCCAGGCAATATCTTCTCTGACCTTTTTCTTCCCACGGGTAAATTTGCTGCCGTTCTGCACCGGCACCCACAGTGTGGCTGTCACGGAAAATGCGGTAGCACTCTCAGACTGCCCGGAAAGAGAGGGGAGGGCTGTAACTGGGGGACACTGTTTAATCGCCCGGCTAATGGTGCCACGACTGCAATTGATGGTCTTCTGAACCTGGCTCCAGGAGCTGCCGCTGGCCAGCAGCCGGTTAATGGCATCATAGCGATGTTGGTTAACCTTTCTGCCCTGGTATTTGCCCTCAGCTTTTGCTTTGGCGATCCCCTGTTTCTGGCGTTCCCGCCGCTGCTCATAGTCGCGTCTGGCCACTGCGGCCAGCATATCGAGCAGCATGTCATTGATGGCCGAAAACATCCGGTTATCAAAATCGGTCAGCCCCGGAGATAAATGCAGCCAGGTAGTGGGAACATTAACGGCCACGACTCTTATATCTTTCCTGGCAATCATTTTCTTGAGCGTGATCCAGTCATTCCCGGCCAGTCGTGAAAGGCGGTCAACATCTTCAATAAGTAAGATGTCGCGCTGCCGACAGTCTTTCAGCAGCCGGAAAAGCTCAGGACGTTCCAGGCGTGAACCTGACTCATTTTCAATATAATAGTTACAGATGGCCAGCCCGTGCTCAGTGGCGAAAGTATCGATAGAGCTACGTGCTCGTGATGCATCCTGTTCGGACGTGGAGGCACGAAGATAAGCGCGAACAAAGCAGGTCGGTACTGTTTGGGTCATTTTTGAGAACCGGTTCTGTTTAAGTGTGTCGTGTGTGTTTAAACAGTACCAGCTTGCAGTGGTACGAGGAAGGTATACTTATACGGCACCAAAATCCGTTGGCCGAATCGGGGCAGGGCATAACGCACCCCCACGGTTTATCGGAACCTGCCCCGTTCGGCACTACATCTAGTATCAACAGTTGCTGTTCAACACACAAGATGTAGCGTTATCCACAGAAACGGTGGATAAGTCGTACGGCTAGGTTAGTTGTACATAAATATTTTTGAATGAATTTTTATAGAGAAAGCAAGATTACGGTACTTCTTAAAAAAATGTTAGATTATCGTTTGGGTACTTGAGGTGTGGCTCAAGTTGAAGGTTAATGAGGGTGAGTTCGGTGATGCTGCCAACTTACT
>NZ_MCGS01000056.1:248-23410 GCF_002607755.1 Serratia sp. BW106 | reverse complement strand
TATGCCGGAGGATATTTATTACAGCGTGCTCGGCGTATCCTCCCACTCGCGCTCGTCATCCTTCTCATCCTGATCCAGCACGTTATACGCCACCGCACAGAACAGCGAGTTCAGGCGTTTCATGTCCCCCAACAGCCCCAGATGCAGCGAACTGGTTTCGATACTTTGCACGTTCTGTTGGTGTAAACGATCAACATGCGCATGCGCGTAACGGCGATCCAGAATACGGAAGCGATGCTTGGAACGTCGTAACCGCTTGGCGCTGGTGAGGTCGCCGGACAGGAACACCGACAGGCTCAGCCGCAGGTTGCCGATCAGTCGCTCATACAGCGTGTCCAGCTCCGCCAGCCCCTCGGCCGAAAACGCCCGCCGCGCCGCATGCGACTTCGATGCGATATCGCCGGTCATGCGTTCAATGATGTCCCCAGCCTGCTCCAGGTTGAGCGCCATTTCGATAATTTCTGCCCAACGGCGCGAGTCTTCCTCGCCCAGATCCTCTTTCTGGATCTGCGCCAGATACAGTTTGATGGCGGTGTAGAGTACGTCGACGTCATCGTCCAACCGGCGCACCTCTTTATCCTGCCCGATCTTACCGTGCAGCACTTCGCGGTGCAGGATCATCATGTGTTCTACCACGTCCCCCATGCGCAGAGTTTCACGCGCGGCATTGGCCAAAGCCAGCGTCGGCGTATCCAATGCGCTGGCATCCAGATGCCGTGGTCGCAGCCGGGGATCGTCAGCCGCCACGTCGGCAATCAGCGCTTCACACAGCCGTGCCATCGGGCCGGCCAGAGGGATCAGCACCAGACAGCGGATCAGGTTGTAGAAAACGTGAAAATAGATCACCAACTCTTCGTTCTCACCGGGTAGCCGGGCCATCGCGTCTGCCAGATAAGAGACAAAGGGCAGCACCAGCACACAACCGATCAGCTTGAACAACAGGCTGCCGAGCGCCACCCGACGGCCGGCGGCGTTCTGGCCGCTGGTGTTGATCACCGCCAGCAGGCCACTGCCAAGATTGGCGCCAATCACCAGACACAGCGCCACTTTCAGTGAGATCACACCGGAAGCGGTCAGGGTGGCGGTCAACAACACCGCCGCCAGGCTGGAATAGCTGACAATGGCGAACAACGCGCCGGTCAGGGCATCCAGCATCACATCGCCGGTCAGTGACGAGAACAGTACCTTCACTCCCGCGCCCTGGGTGATCGGCGTTGCGGCGGCGACGATCAGCTCCAGAGCCAGGACAATCAGCCCGAGGCCGATGCACACCCGACCCATTTGCCCCACCCGGGTTTGCTTGCGGCTAAGAAACAGGAACACGCCGACCAGGATCAGCAACGGTGATAGCCAGGAGAGATCAAAAGTCAGTATTCGCGCCATCAGCGCGGTACCCACATCGGCGCCGAGCATGATCACCAGCGCAGGCGTCAGCCCCACCAGCCCTTGAGCAACGAAAGAGGTCACCAGCAGCGCAGTAGCGTTGCTGCTTTGCACCAGCGCGGTCACGCCGATGCCGGAGACGAACGCCAGCGGTTTTTTCTCCACGCTGTCGCTCAATACCCGACGCAAATTAGCGCCGTAGACCCGCATGATCCCGGTGCGCACGATGTGGGTACCCCACACCAACAGCGCCACCGCAGAAAGCAGATGAAGAAGGGTCAACACGGAAAATACACTCCATAAACGCCAGCAAGGCAACCGTTCTGCCGGGCGTTAAAAGAGCAGAACAGCGGCAACGGGTTGCAGACTGCCGCTGAAGGGAAGGGAAATTCCGTTTGTCAGCGGGAAAATGTCATGCAACTTCCCGTAATGTAACAGTTTCTAAGTGTAGCCCAATTTCACTGCCGTCAGGCCGCAAATCTTCGACCGAACGGTTGAGCACATCGACCAGCAGCTCCACGCCACGGGCCTGAACCCGATAGCGCACCACGTTGCCCAACAGGCTGTGGCTGAGGATCACCGCGGCGATCCCCTGCCCGGCAGGCAGTAGGGTCATGGACTCCGGACGAACAGCTACCCTACCGCGGTAAGTGCTGCCGGTCAAAACCGTCGCCTGTTCGGCGCTCAGCAGGTTGTAGTTGCCGATAAACCCGGCGGCGAAAACGTCGGCCGGTTGGGTATACAGGGTTTCTGCATCGCCGCTTTGCACGATTTGTCCTTTATTCATCAGCACGATGCGATCCGACAGCGTCAAAGCTTCTTCCTGATCGTGGGTGACGAAGATGGCCGTCAGGTTCAGCTCACGCTGGATCCGACGGATCTGTTCGCGCAAATGTTTGCGGATCCGCGCATCCAGTGCCGAGAGCGGTTCATCAAGCAGCAGCAGACGTGGACGGGTCACCAACGATCGCGCCAGCGCCACCCGTTGGCACTGGCCGCCGGACAGCTGGTGCGGATAACGCTTCGCCAGCTCGGTCAGTTCCACCAGCGCCAGCACCTCCTGCACCCGCTGTTGGATCTGCCCGGCCGCCAGTTTTTGCATTTTCAGGCCGAAGGCCACGTTGCCTTCTACCGTCATATTCGGGAATAACGCATAGCTCTGAAACACCATGCCGATACCACGTTTTTGCGGGGGCACCGGCACCAGATCCTGTCCCTGCAGCAGGATCTGCCCACTGTCGACCGAGGTCAGCCCCGCCAGGCAGCGCAGCAGCGTGGACTTGCCACAGCCGCTCGGCCCGAGCAGCGTGACAAACTCGCCCTCCTCGGCGGTGAAATCGATATCCTGAAACACCTGGGTCTGCCCATAGTGTTTGTTAAGGCGGGTGACATTGAGATAAGCCATCGGGTTAGCCCTTATTTTTATTCAGCAAGTTCGCCAACCAGGTGACAAGCAGCACCACGGCGAAATAAGAAATGACCAGTGCGCTGGTGAAATGGCCGCTGCCGTTACGCATGTTGAACAGGTAAACCTGCAGCGTTTCGTACTGGCTGCCCACCAGCAGGTTGGCGAAGACAAATTCGCCAATCAGGAAAGAGAACGACAGCAGCACCGCGATCATCCCGCCTTTGCGCAGGTTCGGCAGCACCACCCACAATGCGGCTTTCCAGGTGCTGGCCCCCAGCAGATGCGCAGCATCCATCAGATCACGCAGGTTGATCGCCTGCATGTTGTTGCTGATGGCTCGGTAAATAAATGGCAACGCGATGGAGAAATAACAGCCAATCAGGATCCATGGCGTGCCCAGCAGCGGCAGCGGATCGGCGGCGAACAGCTGCATCAGCCCGACCGCTGACACCACCGGCGGCACGGCGAACGGCAGCAGGATCAGCACGTTCATCACCGCATCCAGCTTGGGGAAATAGTAAGCAATCACAAACATCATCGGCAAAATCACCACCACCGCCAGCACCAGAGTGCCGAAACAGATCAGCAGCGAGTGCCACAGCGCCAGCAGGAAGCGCGGATCGCTCCATAACGCCACCAGCCATTTCAGGGTAAAACCGTCCGGCAGAATGGTCGCACCCCATTGGGTGGCCAGCGCATAAATCAGCGTCGCCGCCAGCGGTAACAGCAGGATCAGCAACAGCAGGCCGCTCACCACACGGTGATAACCGGTTTCAAAACGCGACATGGCCGCCCTCCGCAATATTATGAGCGAGCATTGAGGTAGCTCCTGCGTAACAGCCACTGATGGATCAGCGTGATAAACGCCATCATCGCTACCAGCAGCATCGCCAGCGCGCTGGCCAGATTCGGATCGAGGGAGATATCCCCCGCCACTAGCGCAGAAATACGTATCGGTATCACGTTGAAATTGCCGGTGGTCAGCGCATACACCGTGGCATAGGCACCCAATGCATTGGCCAACAGGATGACAAAGGTGCCCATCAGCGCCGGAGCCAGCACCGGCAGGCCGATATGCCGCCAATAGCGCCACGGGCTGGCGCCGAGCAGCGATGCCGATTCGCGCCAGTCTTCACGCAGCGCATCAAAGGCCGGGTACAGCAACAGCACCCCAAGCGGGATCTGGAAGTAGGTATAGAGCACGATCAGCCCGGTTTTGGAGTAAAGATTAAAGCTCTCCATCAGGCCGTACTTGCGCAGCAGCAAGGTCAGGCAGCCATTCAGCCCCAGCAGGATGACGAAGGCGAACGCCAGCGGTACCCCGGCGAAGTTGCTGGTCATGTTGGTAAACGACATCACAAAATCATGGAACCGCGTCTGGCCCAGCTGGCGCAGTGAGTAACTGCCCACCAGGGCAATCAACAGCCCATAGACGCTCGACCAGAGGGAAATCTCCAGCGAGAACTGAAACGCCTGCAGATAGAACGGCGAAGTCAGCACATCAACATAGTTGCCCAGCCCCCAGCCGCTGGTCTGGCTGAAAAAGCTGCTGACCGCAATCCACACCAGCGGCGCGATTTGAAACGCGCCGAACAGCAGGATGAACGGCAGCAGGCACAGCGCGGCAATCCACTTAGCTTTCATTATTCGCCCTTATGCCAACAACGCACGGCAACGCGGCTTGTCATGCGCCACCTGTAGCAGCTCGCACAGCGTACCGCACAGGTCGGTTTGCTGCGGATTGGCGTCGCTTTGGCTGAATGCGCTACCGAAGACAAACAGCGGCACCTGACGCTCTTCCGGCAACACGCCACCGTGGCTGCGATCGTCATTCATACCGTGATCGGCGGTGACCATCACCTGATAGCCGTCGGCCAACCAGTCGGCCAGATAGCGCGACAATACCCCGTCGGCATTGCGCGCCGAATTACGGTACTGCGGCGAAGACAGACCGAAGCGGTGCCCGGCGTCGTCAATATTCATCGGGTGGATCAGCAAGAAATCAGGTTGATGACGGCGGCGTAAACTTTCCGCGTCGTCAAACAGATGAGAGTCCGGGTAGCGGTCGTCATAATAAAAATGACCGTGCTGGATCGGCAGCCCGCTATCCTCGGTATGGCGATCGCGCGCGGCGTCGAACGGGGTACGGTTGTACAGCTCACTGAACCAATGATAGGCAGCCGCCGCGGTGGTTAACCCGGCGGCACGCGCATAGTGAAACACGCTCTGCTGATGCGAGAGGCGTGACACCTGGTTATGCACCACGCCGCTCTCCACCGGCGGCACACCGGTGAGGATACATTCATACAGCGGTCGGGAGAGCGAGGGTAGCTCGCTCTCCAACTGATACAACCGTCCGCGCCCTGCCGCACATTCGGCCTGCAGATAGCCCATGGCGTCATGCGCCACCTGATAGTTCAGACCGTCCAGCAGCACGAGGATCGTTTTCATAATGGTTTAACTCACTGCTGCATAAACATAATGACGTTTTCCTGCCACTGACGCGGCAGCGTTTTGGCGCTTTGTTCCCAGGCAGCCGGATCGGCGATTGGGTGGGCATTTTTATACTGTTCGGCCGGCAGCAGCTTGGCTTTGACGTCGTCCGGCAGCGTCAGATGTTCGGCACGGATTGGGCGGGCATAGCCACGCGCCAGGTTAATCTGGCCGGCATCAGAGAAGATGTATTCACGCGCCAGCTTGGCGGCATTCGGATGCTTGGCGTATTTGTTGATGATGGTGGTGTAGCCGGAAGTGATTGAGCCGTCGGACGGGATCAGCACTTCAAAGCGGGTTTTGTCGATCTGGTCACGGTAGTTAAGTCCGTTAAAGTCCCAAACCACGCCGACCTGCACTTCGCCTTTTTCCAGCGAGGCGATCACCGGGTTACTCAGGCTCAAACGCCCGGCCTTGGCCAGCTTGCCGAAAAACTCCAGACCCGGCTTCAGGTTCTTTTCATTGCCGCCCATGGCGTAAGTCGCTGCCAGCACACCGCTGGCCGCCTGCGAAGCGGTCCCCACGTCACCGATAGTGACCTGATAAGTCCCTTTCAGCAGATCCGCCCAGCTGTGCGGGATCTCTTTCACCTGTTTCTTGTTGATGATGAAGGCAATGGTGCCGGTATAGGCCAGTGCCCAGTGGCCGTCCTTGTCTTTCGCCCAGTCAGGCACCTGATCCCAGGTGGATGGCTTGTACGGCTGGGTCACCCCTTTCTGTACCGCAATCGGGCCAAAGGCCGCACCAACATCACCAATATCCGCCGTAGCGTTGCTCTTTTCCGCGTCGAACTTGGCAATTTCCTGCGCCGAGCTCATGTCGGTATCGGCATGCTTCAGGCTGTACTTGGTCAACAGATCCTGCCAGGTGTCTTTCCAGTTGGCCCAGCTGTCCGGCATGCCGACGCTGTTGACTTCCCCTTCCTTCTTGGCAGCCTGTTCCAGCGCCGCGAGGTCGGAATCGGCAGCCCAGCTCATTTGGCTGGACAGGACAATGGCACTGGTTAACACAGAAGCGCACAAACGTTTCATAACTGATGCTCCGGGTGGTAGTGTGGAAGTGGCTGGACTAGTCCAGCAAGAACCAAGCCAATCTAACGGACGAATGTGATAATTATATGTCAGTGTAAAAAAGCAGCATTTTTATCGTATTTGGTGCGTCACAGGGCTTCCGTTGGTCTACCTTAACTGGGGCAAGAAGCACTGAAATGGGGCAACTGTTGCATGAGTGAAGGAACAACTACCGTGGCAACGATTTGCCAGACTCTGGCCAGCCGTATCGCCAACGGGGAATTCAGCGCCGATGGCAAACTGCCTTCTGAACGCGCCCTGAGTGAACAGTTTTCCACCACCCGCATTACGCTGCAGGAAGCGCTCGGTCAGTTGGAGGCGCAGGGGGTGATTTACCGTCAGGTCAGGCGCGGCTGGTTTATCTCGCCGCCCCGGCTGGTGTACAACCCGTTGCAGCGCAGCCATTTCCACGCCATGGCGCAGCAGCAGGGGCGTGATGCCCATACCGAAGTGATCGACACCGCTACCCTGCCGCTGTACGGCGAGCTGTGCCAACGGTTGGTTTTGCCACCCGGCAGCGAGGTCTACCGCATTCGTCGGCTGCGTTATATCGATGGCCGCGCGGTGTTGTACTGTGAGCACTACCTCAATCCCGCCTACTTTGCCGGTATTCTGGACGAAGACTTAACCCAGTCGCTGACCGGGCTATATGCCGAACGCTACGGTATTCGCTATGGGCGAGTACGTTTCGATATGCTGCCGACCCTGCTGCCGCAGGAAGCAGCCGCAATGCTGAAAGTGACCTACGGCAGCCCGGCGCTGTTTATTACCCGGGTTAACCGCGATCAGCACGATCGGGTGATTGATTGTGATTTGGAATATTGGCGTTACGACGCACTGCACATTGACGTGGAGGCACAATGACAGGGGCGCGGCCAGCGCGCCCCGAATGAAGGATGATCAGTCGGCGTCATAGCCGAGGTTAGGTGCCAGCCAGCGTTCAACCTCGCTGACGCTCATGCCTTTACGCGCCGCATAGTCTGCTACCTGATCGCGCTGGAGCTGCGCCACCGCAAAATACTTGCTCTGCGGATGGCTGAAGTACCAGCCGGACACTGCCGCCCCCGGCCACATGGCGAAGGACTCGGTCAACACCATGCCGGTATGGCGGTTAACATCCAGCAGGCGCCAGATCTCCGCTTTCTCGGTGTGCTCCGGACAGGCCGGATAGCCCGGTGCCGGACGGATGCCCTGATAGTTTTCGCGGATCAGTTCTTCATTGCTCAGGTTCTCTTCGGTCGCGAAGCCCCAGTGCAGCTTGCGCACCTGCTCATGCAGGTACTCGGCGAAAGCTTCCGCCAGACGGTCCGACAGCGCTTTGACCATGATTTTATTGTAATCATCGTGCTGCGCATCATAGGCCGCCGCCAGTTCATCCTCTTCCAGACCGCCGGTTACCGCGAAGGCACCGAAGTAGTCGGCCTTGCCGCTGCTTTTTGGCGCGACAAAGTCCGCCAGGCAGTAGTTCGGGAAATCGGTTTTTTCGGTCTGCTGACGCAGGTGGCGGCTGACCACCAGCACCTCATCACGGTTCTCGTCGCGATATACCTCAACGTCGTCACCGACGCGGTTGGCCGGGAACAGGCCATAGACGCCACGCGGATTGAGACTGCCGTTGGCAGCCAGCAGGTCCAGCATCTGGTTGGCATCAGCGAACAGCCGTTTGGCCTCTTCCCCCACCACTTCATCTTCCAGAATGCGCGGATATTTACCCGCCAGTGACCAGGTCATAAAGAACGGCGTCCAGTCGATATAATGACGCAGCGTCTCAATGCCGGCCTCAACCGGATAAACACCCAACTGCTTTGGCACCGGCGGCTGGTAGTTTTCCCAGTCCAGCACCATGGCGTTATCACGGGCTTTCTGCAGGTCAACCGGCGGGGTACGCGGTTTTTTACGCGCGTGCTGGATACGCACGGTTTCATATTCTTTACGGGTACGCGCCACAAAGTCATCGCGTTGGGTGGCGGAAAGCAGTGCCGATACCACACCCACGGTGCGCGAGGCATTCTGTACGTAGGTGGTTGATCCGCTGTAGTTCTGCTCAATCTTCACCGCGGTATGGGCCTTGGAGGTCGTCGCGCCACCAATCAGCAACGGCAGGGTAAAGCCCTGACGCTCCATTTCTTTTGCCACGTTGACCATCTCGTCCAGCGACGGGGTGATAAGCCCCGACAGGCCGATGATGTCCACGTTTTGCTCACGCGCGGTTCTGAGGATTTTCTCCGTCGGCACCATCACGCCCAAATCGACAATTTCGTAGTTGTTGCACTGCAGTACCACGCCAACGATGTTTTTGCCGATGTCGTGCACGTCGCCCTTCACCGTCGCCAGCAGGATTTTTCCTGCCGTAGAGCCTTTCTCTTTGCTGGCCTCGATGTACGGCTCCAGATAGGCCACCGCCTGCTTCATGACGCGGGCAGATTTCACCACCTGCGGCAGGAACATTTTGCCTTCGCCGAACAGGTCACCGACCACGTTCATCCCCGCCATCAGCGGCCCTTCGATCACTTCGATCGGGCGATCCGCTCTCTGCCGGGCTTCTTCAGTATCCAGTTCGATAAACTCGGTGATGCCTTTGACCAGCGAATATTCCAACCGCTTTTCGACCGGCCAGCCGCGCCATTCCGCCTGCTGTACCGCCACTTCGTTGTCTTTGCTGCCGCGGTATTTTTCCGCCAGTTCCAGCAGGCGCTCAGTGCTATCGTCACGACGGTTGAGGATCACATCCTCCACCGCATCGCGCAGTTCGGCACTGAGATCGTCGTAGATTGCCAGTTGCCCGGCGTTAACGATACCCATGTCCATGCCGTTGCGGATCGCGTGGTACAGGAACACCGCGTGGATCGCCTCACGTACCGGATCGTTGCCACGGAATGAAAACGAGACGTTGGATACGCCACCAGAGATCATCGCGTGCGGCAGGTGGGTTTTGATGTCGGCACAGGCTTCGATAAAGTCGACGGCATAGTTGTTATGCTCATCGATACCGGTGGCGACGGCAAAAATATTCGGGTCAAAAATGATGTCTTCCGGCGGGAAGCCGACGCGCTCGGTCAGGATTTTATAGGCACGGCGACAAATCTCGAACTTGCGCTCGCGGGTATCCGCCTGGCCTGCCTCATCAAATGCCATCACCACCACCGCAGCACCGTAGCGGCGCACCAGTTTGGCATGGTGGATAAAGGCCTCTTCGCCCTCTTTCATCGAAATCGAGTTAACAATGCCTTTGCCCTGGATGCACTTCAGGCCTTTCTCGATCACCGACCATTTGGAGGAGTCGATCATGATCGGCACGCGGGCAATATCCGGCTCACCGGCGATCAGGTTGAGGAAACGCACCATCGCCGCTTCGGCGTCAAGCATCCCCTCATCCATGTTGATGTCGATAATCTGTGCGCCGCTTTCCACCTGCTGGCGGGCAACGGCCAGCGCTTCGCTGTATTTTTCTTCTTTGATCAGCCGTTTAAAGCGGGCGGAACCGGTGACGTTGGTGCGCTCGCCCACGTTGACGAACAGCGTTTTGGCATCGATGTTCAACGGCTCAAGGCCAGCCAGACGGCAGGCGACCGGGATCTCCGGCAGTTGACGCGGCGGTACGCCCGCCACCGCTTTGACCATCGCGGCAATGTGTTCCGGCGTGGTGCCACAGCAGCCGCCGATAATATTCAGGAAGCCGGCATTCGCCCACTCGCCAACCTGTTTCGCCATCTCTTGCGCGTCCAGATCGTATTCGCCGAAGGCATTGGGCAAACCGGCGTTGGGGTGAGCAGTAACGTAGCTCTCCGAGATGCGCGACAGCTCAGAAACGTATTGGCGCAGTTCGTCCGGGCCCAGCGCACAGTTCAGACCAAAGCTCAGCGGCTTGACGTGACGCATCGAGTTATAGAAGGCTTCGGTAGTTTGGCCGGACAGGGTACGGCCGGAAGCGTCGGTGATGGTGCCGGAAATCATGATCGGCAGCGCAACGCCCAGGGCTTCAAATTCGGTTTCCACCGCGAAGGCGGCGGCTTTGGCGTTCAGGGTATCGAAGATGGTTTCGATCATGATCAGATCGACACCGCCTTCTACCAGTGCCCGCGTCGATTCGCGGTAGGCTTCCACCAGCTCATCGAAAGAAACATTACGGAACGCCGGATCGTTGACGTTCGGTGAAATAGAGGCGGTGCGGTTGGTCGGCCCCAGCACCCCGGCCACGTAACGCGGCTGCTCAGGCGTGCGTGCGGTCCATTCATCGGCGCAGGCTCGTGCCAGGCAGGCGGCCTGATAGTTAATCTCGGCGGACAGCGACGCCATATGGTAGTCGGCCATAGCGATAGGCGTGGAGTTGAAGGTATTGGTTTCGAGAATATCGGCCCCGGCTTCCAGGTAGCCGTAGTGAATGGCGGTAATCACTTCCGGCTTGGTCAACACCAGCAGGTCGTTATTGCCTTTCAGATCGCTCTGCCAGTCGGCAAAACGTTCGCCACGAAAGTCGCTCTCTTCCAGACGATAGCTCTGGATCATGGTGCCCATGCCGCCGTCCAACACTAAAATTCGCTGCGCTAACTGCCGGCGCAGTTGTTCTACTCGATTTGTCACTCCTCATCCCCTTTATCTTTCAAACCACTGCAGTACTAACCACTGTGTGAAATCGCCAGATCACTATTTCACCATCACCCAAATGTTACATACCCTATGGATTTCAAGTTGCAGCTAGGCGCCCAGCTCTTTCATCCCTTGGAGCTTACTAAAGTAAGTGACTGGGGTGAACGAGCGCAGGTAACAACGCTACAGCTTGAAAGGCGACGGGTATCGGCCATCCTAGCACAGGTTGTGGTGGCAAAGGGGCGAGCGCTAATTGAGAGTTTTTCAGGTTGCCGGACAACAGATCCGATGAGCTGATTGATGGCTTGCAATTCATACGTAAAAAATGAAAATGGATTCCATCATACGGAAAAAGGAATGTGAAATATGGTCACCCCTGCTCCCGCCAAACGCGGCAAAAAGCCCCGTGCTGCATCCCCGGCCGCCAGTGCACCCACCGGCCAGGTGCAGTCGTTGACCCGTGGTCTGAAATTATTGGAATACATTGCCGAAGCGCAGGGTAACGTGGCACTGACCGATCTGGCCCAACAGGCCGGCTTGCCCAATTCCACCACCCACCGCCTGCTCACCACCATGCAACAGCAGGGATTCGTGCGTCAGGTGGGCGATCTGGGCCTGTGGACCATCGGCTCACATGCCTTTGTGGTCGGCAGCAGCTTCCTGCAGAGCCGCAACCTGCTGGCGATGGTGCACCCAACGCTGCGCCGCCTGATGGAAGAGTCCGGCGAGACGGTCAATCTGGCGGTGCTGGATACCAGCGAGTACCAGGCAATTATTATCGATCAGGTGCAGTGCACCGCGTTGATGCGCATGTCGGCACCGATCGGCGGCAAACTGCCGATGCACGCTTCCGGCGCCGGGAAAGCCTTTCTTTCCACCCTGTCGGATGAGCAGGTCACCAAACTGCTGCATAAAAAGGGCATGCAAACCTATACCCAGCATACCCTGACGCCGCACAACCTGAAGGAAGGTCTGGCGCAGATCCGCAAGCAGGGCTTTTCCTTTGACGATGAAGAGCATGCGCTCGGCCTGCGCTGCGTGGCGGCCTGCATCTTCGATGAGCACCGTGAAGCCTTCGCCGCTATCTCGATCTCCGGCCCGGTGTCACGCATTACCGACAACCGCGTGATTGAGCTGGGTGCGTTAGTGATCCACGCGGCGAAAGAGATCAGCCTGGAATATGGCGGCGTGCGTTAAGCATAGCCCTCTCTGGGGTGCAGTTTCTGCGCCCCGGCCTGTTTCGCCCTCTGCTGTTGTCAGCATGTAAAACGCTGTACCGATCCTGTTTATCCCGCCCAATAAAAACTTGAAGCCGATCACAGATAACGATCCTGCCTGCGAAAGCCCATTGCAACCGACGAAACTTCCTTCGACAATGTTACCGATAACATGTTACCGGTAACAATTAGCGCAGGGTAACGCCACTTGTCGTTTTGGAGCTAAGCCATGACCAATAATCAAAACCGTATTTACGTCATTATGGGCGTTTCCGGCAGCGGTAAGTCCGCCGTGGCCGCCGCAGCGGCCCGCCAACTGTCCGCCGGGTTCCTCGACGGCGATTTTCTGCACCCGCGTAGCAATATCCTGAAAATGGCCGCCGGTGAACCGCTGAACGATGAAGACCGTGCCCCGTGGCTGGCTGCACTCAACGATGCCGCCTTCGCCATGCAACGCACCAATAATGTCTCGGTCATCGTCTGCTCAGCGCTGAAAAAACACTACCGCGATCGCCTGCGCGCCGGTAATGGCAACCTGTCGTTCATTTACCTGCACGGTGACTTCCCGGTGATCGAAGCCCGTCTGGCAGCACGTAACGGCCACTTTTTCAAACCGCAGATGCTGGTAACGCAGTTTGCCGCACTGGAACAGCCGGGCGCAGACGAGAGTGATGTGATGTCTGTAGACATCAACCAACCGCTGGAGGGCGTGATCGCCGACACCGTTCGGCATATCCAGAGCTTCCTGCCACAGGACGTGTGCGCGTGAATACTGTAACGCTGGTCGGTACCGCAGTCGGCTCGGTTCTCTTACTGCTGTTTCTGGTGATGAAGGCGCGTATGCACGCCTTCGTTGCGTTAATGCTGGTGTCTATCGCTGCCGGGATCTTCTCCGGCATGCCGCTCGACCGCATCGCCGATACCATGCAAAAAGGTATGGGCGACACGCTGGGCTTCCTGGCCATCGTGGTGGCACTGGGGGCAATGTTCGGCAAGATACTGCACGAGGTCGGTGCACTGGATCAAATTGCGGCGCATTTGCTGAAACGTTTCGGCCAAAGCAAGGCTCATTACGCGCTCGGTATCGCCGGTTTGATCTGTGCCCTGCCGCTGTTCTTTGACGTGGCCGTAGTGCTGCTGATCGGCATCGTGTTTGCCGTGGCGCGCCGTACCGACGGCAACATCGTTAAGCTGGCCATTCCGCTGTTTGCCGGTGTCGCCGCCGCCGCTTCGTTCTTGCTACCGGGACCGGTACCGATGCTGCTGGCGTCACAAATGAAGGCCGACTTCGGCTGGATGATCGCCATCGGCCTGGTCGCCGCGGTTCTCGGCATGCTGATTGCAGGCCCGTTGTACGGCAGCTTTATCAGCCGCTATGTTAACTGGTCAATGCCGGCGGATGAAAACGAACCGACGCTGAATACCGCCAACCTGCCGTCATTTGGCCTTAGCCTGGCGCTGGTACTCTGCCCACTGGTGCTGGTCGGCATGAAAACCATTGGTGCCCGCCTGGTCACGCCTGGCTCGCCGTTACAGCAGTGGCTGGAGTTCATTGGCCACCCGTTTATCGCCATTTTAGTCGCCTGTTTGATCGTGATTTATGGCCTGGCAAAACCACGCGGCATGACCAACGAACAAACGCTGGCCATCTGTTCTGCGGCGGTCCAGCCCGCCGGGATCATCCTGCTGATGACCGGTGCCGGTGGCGTATTCAAACAGATCCTGGTGGATTCCGGCGTCGGCCCGGCACTGGGTGATGCCATGATCGGCACCGGTCTGCCGATCGCCGTCGCAGCCTTTGTATTGTCCGCCATGGTGCGGGTGATCCAGGGCTCCGCCACCGTGGCCTGTCTGACCACCGTTGGCCTGGTGCTGCCGGTAACCAGTCAACTGGGGCTCGGCGGCGGACAACTGGCCGCACTGGCAATCTGTATTGCCGGTGGGTCTATCGTGCTCAGCCACGTCAATGACGCCGGCTTCTGGCTGTTCGGTAAATTTACCGGGGCCAATGAGCTGCAAACGCTGAAAACCTGGACGGTGATGGAAACCATTCTGGGCAGCGTGGGCGGCATCATCGGCATGGTCGCGTTCACCCTGTTTTAAAACACCATAACGACATAACAACGCCCCCGGCCTTTGCACATCAGGGCCGCAAACCACCACCGGGGGCACCGCCACAGGCGGCGTCTATAACAATAGCATGTGAGGAAGGTATGATTAATCCAACCCTATCCCGTGTCACACAACGCATCATCGACCGTTCCAAACACAGCCGTGCCGCCTATCTGGCACGCATTGAGGCGGCTCGTTCACAAACCGTACATCGTGCACAACTGGCCTGCGGCAACCTGGCGCACGGCTTCGCCGCCTGCCAACCGGATGATAAAACCGCGCTGAAAAACATGGTGCACAGCGATATCGCCATCATTACCGCCTATAACGACATGTTGTCCGCCCACCAGCCTTACGAAAACTACCCGCAGCGGCTGAAGCAGGCGCTGCACGCGGTGGGTGCTGTCGGTCAGGTGGCCGGTGGTGTACCGGCCATGTGCGACGGTGTGACCCAGGGGCAGGACGGCATGGAGCTGTCGCTGATGAGCCGCGATGTGATTGCCATGTCCTCCGCCATCGGCCTGTCGCACAATATGTTCGACGGCGCATTGTTCCTCGGCATCTGCGACAAAATCGTCCCGGGGCTGGTGATGTCTGCCCTGTCCTTCGGCCACTTGCCGTCGCTGTTTGTGCCCGCCGGCCCGATGAGCAGCGGCTTGCCGAACAAAGAGAAAGTACGGGTACGCCAACTGTATGCCGAAGGCAAGGCTGACCGTCTGGCTCTGCTGGAGGCCGAAGCCGCCTCCTATCACGGCATCGGCACCTGCACCTTCTACGGCACCGCCAACACCAACCAGATGGTGATGGAAGTGATGGGGCTGCATCTGCCGGGCGCTTCCTTCGTGCATCCGGATACACCGCTGCGCGATGCGCTGACCGACGCCGCCGCCCGTCAGGTGACCCGCCTGACCGAGACTGCCGGCAACTATCTGCCGATCGGCCAACTGATGGATGAAAAAGTGGTGGTGAACGGCATCGTGGCGCTGCTGGCCACCGGTGGCTCCACCAACCTGACCATGCATATGGTGGCCATGGCTCGCGCCGCCGGTATCATTATCAACTGGGACGACTTCTCCGAGCTGTCGGACGCCGTGCCGCTGTTGTGCCGTATCTACCCGAACGGCCCGGCGGACATCAACCAATTCCAGGCATCTGGTGGCGTAGCCCTGGTGGTACGCGAACTGTTAAAGCACGGCCTGCTGCACGAAGACGTGCACACCGTGGCCGGTTTTGGCCTGGCGCGCTACACCCAGGAACCGTGGCTGGACAATGGCCAACTGGCCTGGCGTGAAGGGACGGAGACGTCGCTCGATGCCAAGGTGATCGCCAGCGTAAATGAGCCTTTCGAGCATCACGGCGGTACCAAAGTGTTGGCCGGTAACCTCGGCCGGGCGGTCATGAAAACCTCGGCGGTACCGACGGACAACCAGATTATCGAAGCGCCGGCAGTAGTATTTGAAAGTCAGCATGACATTGTTCCGGCGTTTGAAGCCGGCAAGCTGGATCGCGATTGTGTGGTGGTAGTGCGCTTCCAGGGACCACAGGCCAACGGCATGCCCGAACTGCACAAACTGATGCCACCACTGGGCGTACTGATGGACCGTGGATTTAAAGTGGCGCTGGTGACCGATGGCCGCCTGTCCGGCGCTTCCGGCAAGGTGCCTTCCGCCATCCACGTGACCCCGGAAGCCTACACCGGCGGCATGTTGGCCAAGGTGCAAAGCGGCGACCTGATCCGCGTGAACGGCCGCACTGGCGAGCTGGCATTATTGGTCGATGCCGAGCAGTTGGCCCAGCGTGCGCCTTACCAGCCCGACCTGAGCGCAGAACATATCGGCTGTGGCCGCGAACTGTTCGGTGCCTTGCGCAGCCAGCTTTCCGGGGCCGAACAGGGCGCCTGCTGTATTAAATTTTAACCGATAGCATGGCCGTGCAGCCCGAAGGCGGCGGCCATAACTGGAGAGAACCGTTAATGAAAAATTGGAAGACAAGCGCAGAACAGATCCTGATGGCCGGACCGGTAGTCCCGGTGATCGTCATCAACAAGCTGGAACATGCAGTCCCCTTAGCGAAAGCCCTGGTAGCCGGAGGCGTGCGGGTATTGGAAGTCACCCTGCGCACCGCCTGCGCGATGGACGCGATCCGCGCCATTGCCAAAGAAGTGCCCGATGCGATTATCGGCGCCGGTACCGTCATTAATCCACAGCAGTTGAAGGAAGTGACCGATGCCGGTGCCCAGTTCGCCATCAGTCCGGGCCTGACCACCGATCTGCTGAAAGCAGCCACTGCCGGTTCAATCCCGTTAATTCCCGGTATCTGCACCGTGTCGGAACTGATGCTGGGCATGGATCACGGCCTGCGTGAGTTTAAGTTCTTCCCGGCGGAAGCCAACGGGGGCGTGAAAGCGCTGCAGGCTATCAGCGGCCCGTTCCCACAGGTGCGCTTCTGCCCAACCGGTGGCATTTCACCGAATAATTACCGTGACTATTTGGCGCTGAAAAGCGTGCTGTGCATCGGCGGCTCCTGGCTGGTACCGGCAGATGCGCTGGAAAGCGGCGACTACGCACGCATCACCGAATTGGCGCGCGCCGCCGTTGCGGGGGCGAAAGCTTAATCGTATTGGGCGCGGTGATGAACTGCGCCCTTAAGCCGTGGCCGAGGTCGCAGGTAGCGCCGCCCCACTGCGCTGGCTGAAACGGCGTTTTTTACGGTAAGCAAACACGTCCTCCACATGCCCATCACGGATGCGCTGTTGCAACCCGCGCCAATAGTCGGCCTCGAACAGGTCGCGATGCATCTCTTCAAACACCTGTCGGATGCGCCGGTCGCCACACAAGAAATGCCTGAACTCCTCCGGAAACACATCATTGGGTGACACGCTATACCAGGGTTCGCTGGCCAACTCATCTTCCGGGTAGCGCGGCGGCGGAATATCGCGGAAGTTGACCTCGGTCATGTAGCAAATCTCATCGTAATCGTAGAACACCACTCGCCCGTGCCGGGTCACGCCGAAGTTCTTGAACAGCATGTCGCCGGGGAAAATATTGGCGGCGGCCAGTTGCTTGATCGCATTACCGTATTCTTCTATCGCGTCACGCATCTGTTGTTCATCAGCCTGCTCCAGATACAGATTCAGCGGCGTCATGCGGCGTTCCATATACAGATGCTTGATCGCGATGCGATCCCCCAGATCCTCCAGCTTGTCCGGCACCTCACGCTGCAGTTCCGCCAATAATTCCGGACTGAGACGCGCCTTGTCGACGACAAAATTTTCGTACTCCTGAGTATCCGCCATGCGCCCCACGCGATCGTGTTCCTTTACCAGTTGGTAGCACGCCATGACCTGCGCCTGCGTCACCTCTTTTTGCGGCGCAAACTCATCCTTGATCACCTTGAACACCCGATCGAACGACGGCAGGGTAAAGACCAGCATCACCATGCCCTTGACCCCTGGCGCGATGATGAACTGCTCCTGCGAACCGCTCATAAACGTCAGGTACTCGCGGTAACATTCTGTTTTCCCGTGCTTCTGGCAGCCGATCGCCATATACAGCTCGGCGGTGGTTTTGCCCGGCAGGATTTCGCGCAGCCACTCGACCATCGCCGCCGGCAGGGGAGCGTAAACCATAAAATAAGAACGGGCGAAGCCGAACACGATGCTGGCCTCGGCCTTGCTGGTCAGACAGGTATCAATAAACAAAGCGCCAGAATCACTGTGGTGGATCGGCAACAGGAAAGGATAAACCCAGTCTGCCACTCGCAGCTTACCCACCAACCAGGCCGCTTTGTTACGGTAAAACAGTTCGTTGGCGATCTGGAACGTCGCTCCTGCCAACTGCTGCGCACTGAAGCTTTGCTGCAACGCCTGGGTGATGTAATCAATATCACGCGATAAGTTTTCCCACGGCAATCGCAGAGGCAAGTCGGTCAGCAGGTTGTACAGCATCGCCGAGACGTCGCCGTTGGCGGTGAAATCGCGTGACAGAGGACGCGGGATGTCGCGAAAGCGCCCTTCCGGCTGGGAGCTGAAAACGAACAGTTTTTCCGGCGTCAGATCGCGGTGCCGGAACAGCCGACAGTAGACGGAATTAAAAAAGCTTTCGGCAATCTCAAAGCGCGGGTACTCCGGCAGTAAATCGGTATACACCGCCTTCACCCGGCTGGGGAAATCCGCATCAAAATACTTTTGCCCGGTGATGCACTTCAGTTGCTCTACCACCAGGCCGACGTGGTGATCATACAGGTGGATACGCTTTTTCATCGCCTGCTGCACTGCCGGCCAGTCCGCCCGCTCAAAACGCTGCTGCGCACCGGCGGTCACCTCCAGGAAGCGGCCGTACTGTGCATCAAAGCCCTGCAGGATCGTCTGCGCAATCAACAGCTCCAGTTTTGCCGCCATCCTTACCTCCCGCCAGAAAATAGAGCCTGCATAAGCAGGCTCCGGGTTACCACTTGTCAGCGTTGCCGCCTCAGAACTGCTGTTCTTCCGTCGAACCGGTCAGCGCCGTCACCGATGAAGCACCGCCCTGAATAATGGTAGTCACCTTGTCGAAGTAACCGGTGCCCACTTCCTGCTGGTGTGAGGCAAAGGTGTAACCGCGTGCCACGGCGTCGAATTCCGGCTGCTGTACTTTCTCGACGTAGTGCTTCATGCCCTCACCCTGCGCATAGGCGTGCGCCAGGTCAAACATGTTGAACCACATGCTGTGAATACCTGCCAGCGTGATGAACTGGTATTTGTAGCCCATCGCCGACAGCTCTTCCTGGAAGCGAGCGATAGTCTGATCGTCCAGGTTCTTTTTCCAGTTGAATGACGGCGAGCAGTTGTAAGCCAACAGTTTGCCCGGGAATTTGGCATGGATCGCATCGGCAAAGCGCTTGGCCGCCTGCAGATCCGGCGTGGAAGTCTCGCACCACACCAGGTCAGCGTACGGGCAATATGCCAGGCCACGGCTGATCGCCTGCTCAACACCAGCATGAGTGCGGAAGAAACCTTCGGCGGTGCGCTCACCGGAAACAAACTCGCGGTCGTAAGGATCGCAGTCAGAGGTCAGCAAATCGGCAGCATCGGCATCGGTACGCGCAATCACCAGCGTCGGCACACCAAGTACGTCGGCCGCCAAACGTGCAGCAACCAGCTTCTGGATCGCTTCCTGGGTTGGCACCAGCACTTTGCCGCCCATATGACCGCATTTTTTCACCGCCGCCAGTTGGTCTTCGAAGTGCACCCCGGCAGCACCGGCCTCAATCATCGCCTTCATCAGTTCGAAGGCATTCAGCACGCCGCCAAAGCCGGCTTCGGCATCGGCCACGATCGGCAGGAAGTAGTCGGTGTAGCCTTTGCTGCCCGGTTCAATTTTGTTAGCCCACTGGATCTGATCGGCGCGGCGGAAGGTATTGTTGATGCGCTCAACCACGCCCGGTACGGAATCAACCGGATACAGTGACTGGTCCGGGTACATCGCAGACGCGGTGTTGGCATCGGCCGCCACCTGCCAGCCGGACAGGTAAATCGCCTCGACGCCAGCCTTGGCCTGCTGCAACGCCTGACCGCCGGTCAGTGCCCCCAGGCTGTTGACATAACCTTTGCGTGATTTACCGTGCAGCAGTTCCCACAGTTTGGCGGCACCGTTCTGCGCCAGCGTGCAGACCGGGTTAACCGAACCGCGCAGATTAATCACGTCTTCCGCGCTGTACGGGCGGGTGACACCTTCCCAGCGGGCCGATTTCCATTCCTGTTCCAGCTGTTGGATCTGTTGAGCACGAGAGGTAGACATAATTTTTATCCTTTTCATAATGTAGGGTTAATGGTCAGGAACAGGTTCAGGCCAGCAGCTCATAGCCAGGTAAAGTCAGGAAATCGATTAATTCGTCTTGCGTAGTGATACGTTCCATCAGACGCGCGGCTTCTTCGAACCGGCCAGCGTTAAAGCGCGCCTCACCCAACTCTTCACGTACCACCAACATTTCTTCTTTCAACATCTGGCGAAACAGTGCCTTGGTGACCAGTTGGCCATCGCTCAGGCTCTTTTCGTGGTGGATCCACTGCCAGATAGAGGTTCGGGAAATCTCTGCCGTCGCCGCATCTTCCATCAGGCCGTAAATCGGCACGCAACCATTGCCGGAGATCCAGGCCTCGATGTATTGCACCGCCACGCGGATATTGGCCCGCATGCCGGCTTCGGTACGTTCACCGTCACAAGGTTCCAGCAGCTGCGCAGCACTGATTGGCGCGTCGTTTTCACGCAGCACTTCCAGTTGGTTGCGGCGCTCACCGAGTACCCGGCTGAACACTTCCATGACGGTATCCGCCAGGCCTGGATGTGCCACCCAGGTACCGTCGTGGCCGTTATTGGCTTCCAGCTCTTTATCCGCCCGGACCTTGTTCAGCACCCAGGCATTTTTCTCCGCGTCTTTGCTCGGGATAAACGCCGCCATACCGCCCATGGCAAAGGCACCGCGCTTATGGCAGGTCTTGATCAGCAAGCGGGAGTAGGCGCTAAGGAATGACTTGTCCATGGTGACCGACTGACGATCCGGCAATACGCGGTCGGCATGATTTTTCAGCGTCTTGATATAGCTGAAGATGTAATCCCAACGGCCGCAGTTCAAACCGACGATGTGATCGCGCAAGTGGTAGAGGATCTCGTCCATCTGGAATACCGCCGGCAGCGTTTCGATCAGCACCGTGGCTTTGATGGTGCCACGTGGCAGGGAGAAACGATCTTCGGCAAAGCTGAAGACTTCGCTCCACCAGGCGGCTTCCTGCCAGGACTGAGTTTTCGGCAGGTAGAAATAAGGACCACTGCCTTTGGCCAGCAATTGACGATAGTTATGGAAGAAATACAGCGCAAAATCGAACAGGCCACCCGGGATCGCTTCCCCCTGCCATTGCACGTGTTTTTCCGGCAAATGCAGGCCGCGTACGCGAGCAATCAATACCGCTGGGTTCGGCTTCAGCTGATAAATCTTGCCGGCTTCATTGGTATAAGAGATGGTGCCGTTCACCGCATCATGCAGGTTGATTTGACCATCGATCACTTTGTCCCAGCTCGGCGCCAGTGAATCTTCGAAGTCCGCCATAAACACCTTCACATTGGCGTTCAGGGCGTTGATCACCATCTTGCGTTCAACCGGACCGGTGATTTCCACCCGGCGGTCGCGCAAATCCTCAGGTATGCCGCGGACAGACCACTCACCATTACGAATGGAAGCAGTTTCCGAAATGAAGTCTGGAAGATCGCCTTGATCGATCTTCTGCTGCCAGCAGGCGCGCGCAGCCAATAGTTTGTTGCGCTGTGGAGTAAACTTACTCACCAGTTCCGCCAGGAATTCGACCGCGTCATCCGTCAACACCTGTCGCTCAGCAGCGGTGAAACCCTGCGTAAACGTTAACTCCGTGCCTACTATCTGTTGCGTCATTGTCTTGCTCCTTCCCATCGTTGCGCACCGCTGCCGCTAGCCAGCCCGGCGCATCTTCATCAAAAATCAGTGTGGATCAGGGCCGATAAAACGATCCTTAACTGGTCAGATCTCTTCTCTCTGGATCTAAGAATACCCAACTAAAAATAAAAATCAAAAACGATTTCCATTTTATTATAAAATATTTTATTAACCCTTTGTTATCAATTAGTTAATATAGATAACAATAAGTACCAGTAAGGAAACCGGTTCCATAAACTGCCAAGAATTAATTTAAGTGATTGTTAGGAAATGACTTTTACTAGAATAGAGAAGAAAAGAAGGGATGCAGATGAGGGATAAGTGACGTCGGCGGCCTCGATTCAGCCGCCGATTGGGGTAAAAAGGTTACTCGAGAGTTGGGTTCATATGACGCAGATCGTATGGCGTGATCTGGTAAACATAGTAGTTGAGCCAGTTGGCAAACAACAGGTGGCCATGACTGCGCCAGGAGGCTTTTGGTGTGAGTTCGGGGTTATCATCGGGGAAGTAATTCAAGGGTACTACAGGATTAAGACCAGCCTCGTTATCGCGACAATACTCACCCGCCAACGTCAGCGCATCATACTCCGGGTGCCCGGTAACAAACGCCAGGCGCTTGTCTTTACTGGCGAACAAATAGGCCCCGGTCTGCTCTGATTCGGCCAGGATATCCAAATCCGTGTACTGGCGGATGATCTCCGTGGGGAAGTCCGCATAGCGTGAATGGGGAGCCAGGAAGGTCTCATCAAAACCGCGGGTCAGCAACGCGTGCTGTTGCAGTGTTTGATGCTGATAAACACCCGACAGTTTCACTTCACGGGTCATCTTCGGGATGCCGTACAGAATGTTCAATGCAGCCTGTACCGCCCAACAGACAAACAGCGTGGAGGTGACGTGGTTCTTGGCCCAATCAATCACCCGTTCAATCTGTGGCCAGTAGGCAACGTCGCAGAAATCAACCAGCCCCAACGGCGCCCCGGTGACAATCAAGCCATCAAAGTTCTCATCCTGAATGTCTTCAAAATCACAGTAGAAGTTGTTCAGATGCTCCGCCGGCGTGTTCTTCGACTCGCGGCTATCGATACGCAGCAGCTGGATATCAATTTGCAGCGAAGAGTTGGAAAGCAGACGTAAAAATTGGTTTTCCGTCTCGATCTTTTTTGGCATCAGGTTGAGGATCAGCACTTTCAACGGCCTGATTTCCTGTGTTTTTGCCCGAGAGGATGTCATCACAAAGACATTCTCATTGCGCAAGAAACTGACTGCAGGTAACTCATCAGGAACACGAATCGGCATTGCTTAACCCTCACACATCCATTTAAACGTTTAGACTTCTAGATGCCCGAAGATAGCGGTTTTTGGGCACAATGTCGAGTGTTCTACAGGAAGGTGAAAATGTTTCATTGCGCTGGTATAGGTGGAATTCATGCGTTTTTTTAAAAACACAAA
>NZ_MCGS01000056.1:0-195 GCF_002607755.1 Serratia sp. BW106 | reverse complement strand
GTCCTACAATACTCGTCTCATCCTGAGACTCACCCCTTTGGGGCCGCCGCAAGCGGCGTTAAAGCCCGTTCCCGACGGGCTTTTCGCATGTCCATGCTCGAGTTGAACACCGAATAACAGAAAAAGTAAAAAGCCCCATGCTTTCGCATGGGGCTTCGTACTTTGTTTGATGCTTGGCAGTGTCCTACTCTCGCA
>NZ_MCGS01000055.1:0-12617 GCF_002607755.1 Serratia sp. BW106 | reverse complement strand
TTAAGTGAACGGTGTTAGCCACTAGGCGGGTTTTCCAATCATCGCGCAGAATGGCGATTAAGACTCTTGTATCTGTTTCATCTTGCCGGACAAGAACTCTTTCTCGAAAGCCAACGCCTTTTTGCTGTCGAACTGATGCTCCCATTTAGCCACCACCAGCACCGCCAGCGCATTGCCCACGACATTCAGTGCGGTACGTGCCATATCCAGGATGCGATCTACGCCAGCAATAAACGCTAAACCTTCCAGCGGGATCCCTACACTCCCCAGGGTCGCCAACAGCACCACAAAGGAAACACCCGGCACGCCGGCAATGCCCTTAGAGGTAAGCATCAACGTCACCACCAGCACAATCTCCTGGCCCAGAGAAAGCTCAATGCCGTACAGCTGGGCGATAAAGATGGCTGCAATGCTCTGATACAGCGTCGAACCATCCAGATTGAAGGAATAACCGGTCGGGACCACAAAACTGGTGATCGCCTTGGGTGCGCCATAAGCCTCCATCTTTTCAATGATGCGCGGCAACACCGTTTCCGAGCTGGCGGTAGAGAAAGCCAGGATCAGTTCGTCCTTCAGAATACGGATCAGCGTCCAGATACGCAGGTTACAGATGCGGGCAACGGCACCCAATACCACCAGCGCAAAGAAAGCGATAGCGAAGTACACCAGCAATACCAGCTTGGCCAAGGGTAACAACGAGGCGAAACCAAAATTGGCGACCGTCACTGAGATCAAACCAAACACCCCAATCGGCGCATAACGCATGATCATATGGGTGACTTTGAACATGCTTTCCGAAACGGCTTTAAACACCTTCAGCAGCGGCTCTTTGGTTTCTTTCGGCAATGAAGACAACCCAAGACTAAACAGCACCGAGAAGAAGATAATCGGTAGCATGTCGCCTTTGGCCATCGAAGCGAAGATGTTCGACGGAATCAACGACAGAAGGGTGCCAACCAGGCTGTGCGAGCCACTTTGCACCTGTTCGGTGGTTTTTTGATACTGCGAGATATCGACCGCAGTCAGCGTCGACATGTCGATGCCGTGACCGGGTTGAAAAACGTTAGCCAGTGTCAGCCCCACCACTATGGCGATAGTGGTGATCACTTCGAAATAAATAATGGTTTTCAACCCGAGACGGCCCAGCTTCTTCGCATCCCCCACACCGGCAATACCCACAACCAGCGTAGAAATAACGATCGGCACCACAATCATCTTAATCAGGCGAATAAATATGTCACCGGCCGGACCAAGAATATTACTGACCAACCACTCTCGTGATTCAACCTGATTATGGAGCACGGCTCCGACGATAATACCCAGCACCAGCGCGATCATAATTTGCCAGGCAAGACTTATTTTTACACTCTTCATACCCTAAAAGTCCTCAAAGACTCTTTTCGGCACATTTATAGTAATGCGCCGAAAAGAATAATTAATCATTTAATACAGGCTTATGTTAATGACAAGCAAGCGCTCACCTGCCCTTAGTGTGACGCTGTTTAAATCTTTACCATTTGAAAGGCATAGTCTGCAAGCCTTGTTTCATCAGGTCTCTGTGTAATATTTAACCGCATTAAATTTTAATTTTAATTCTAAATGGCATAATTCACTGTTATTAAAAGCATAATTTTATGTGATGCAGGTCACGGAATACTCTGATGGATTAATATTTACACCTGATGAAAATGCGTTAATTCCCACTAAACTTGCATATTTAGTCCAATGAGGATGTTTATATTATGTTGCATTAAAGTTTTCAAAATGAAAATCCCTGACAATATGCCCCTATACCTCCATCATATTTCAGCCGGAAAACTTCAAGTAAGTTTATTTATTAGTGAAGTTGGCTGACTATCCAATTATTAATATCAATATCGAATATTAACAATCAGCCATGTTCCAAAATGATTTACTCGGGATTTAATACCGGGTGTATGACATTAACTATTAGCAATAAAAAGTGAATTTATTGGCGGGTTGTTTATTCTTTTTAGTTCTTTAGATAGCGCTTTCTGGCAAAAACCGCCTATCTAAGCGTTTCGTCCCACCAAGCGGGTGGATGCCCAACGCAAATGAGGCAGAACTATTACAAATCAATATCTTCGTTGCGTGATCTGCCGCGCAAAAAAGAAACAAAGAATCGGAGCAAACTATACTTAACCTTCAGTTGACATATTATTAACAACTTCAAGGAGAAAAGCCATGAGCCAAGTGCATAAACACGCTATTCCTTCTGCAATTGCAGAACACGCCCTGATTAATTCGACACAATATCAACAATATTATCAACAGTCTGTGCAAGACCCAGAAACGTTCTGGGGCGAGCAGGGAAAAATCCTGGACTGGATTAAACCTTATAGCCGGGTCAAAAACACCTCGTTCGATCCGGGCCATATCAGCATTCGCTGGTTTGAAGACGGCACCCTGAACCTGGCGGCTAACTGCCTCGATCGCCACCTGGCCGAACGCGGCGACCAAACCGCCATTATCTGGGAAGGTGACGATCCCACTCAGTCAAAACAGGTGACTTACAAACAATTGCACCATGATGTCTGCCAATTCGCCAACGTGCTGAAAAAGCTGGGCGTGAAGAAAGGCGACGTCGTGGCTATCTATATGCCAATGGTGCCGGAAGCCGCCGTCGCCATGCTGGCCTGCGCCCGTATCGGGGCAGTGCATTCGGTGATCTTTGGCGGTTTCTCTCCGGAAGCGGTCGCCGGGCGCATTATCGACTCCAACTCCAAACTGGTTATCACCGCTGACGAAGGCCTGCGTGCTGGACGTGCCGTCCCGCTGAAGAAAAACGTCGATGACGCGCTAAAAAATCCAGGCGTAAAAAGCATCACCAACGTGGTGGTATTCCAGCGTACCGGTAAACCAGGTTACTGGCAGGAAGGGCGCGATCTGTGGTGGCATGAACTGACCCAGGATGTTTCGGCCGACTGCCCACCGGAAGAGATGAATGCGGAAGACCCGCTGTTTATCCTTTATACCTCCGGCTCGACCGGTAAACCCAAGGGCGTGCTGCACACCACCGGCGGCTATCTGGTGTATGCCGCCATGACCTTTAAATACGTATTCGATTATCACGACGGCGACGTGTACTGGTGTACCGCCGACGTCGGTTGGGTCACTGGCCACAGCTATCTGCTGTACGGCCCGCTGGCCTGCGGCGCCATTACGCTGATGTTCGAAGGGGTGCCAAACTACCCGGGTGTTAACCGTCTGTCGCAGGTGATCGACAAGCATCAGGTTAATATCCTGTACACCGCACCGACCGCCATTCGAGCCCTGATGGCCGAAGGTGACAAGGCGATCGAAGGGACCAAACGTGACTCGCTGCGCATCATGGGTTCGGTTGGAGAGCCGATCAACCCGGAAGCCTGGGAGTGGTATTACAATAAAATCGGCAACGGTAAATGCCCGATCGTCGACACCTGGTGGCAGACCGAAACCGGCGGCTTTATGATCACCCCGCTGCCTGGCGCCACCGAACTGAAAGCCGGTTCCGCTACGCGACCATTCTTCGGCGTACAGCCGGCGCTGGTCGATAACCTCGGTAACCCGCAAGAAGGTGCCTGTGAGGGTAACCTGGTGATCACCGACTCCTGGCCTGGCCAGGCTCGCACCCTGTTCGGCGACCACGATCGTTTCGAGCAAACCTACTTCTCCACCTTTAAAGGCATGTATTTCAGCGGTGACGGCGCACGCCGTGACGAAGACGGATACTACTGGATCACCGGTCGCGTCGATGACGTGCTTAACGTCTCCGGTCACCGTCTGGGCACCGCCGAGATTGAGTCAGCACTGGTCTCCCACCCGAAAATCGCCGAAGCGGCGGTGGTCGGCATTCCACATAACATCAAGGGCCAGGCGATTTACGCCTATATCACGCTGAACCACGGTGAAGAGCCCACGCCTGAGCTGTATACCGAAGTGCGTAACTGGGTACGCAAAGAGATAGGGCCGATCGCCACGCCGGATGTCCTGCATTGGACAGATTCACTGCCTAAAACGCGTTCCGGCAAGATCATGCGCCGCATCCTGCGCAAAATTGCCGCCGGCGATACCAGCAACCTGGGGGATACCTCAACGCTGGCAGATCCGGCCGTAGTCGAAAAGCTGTTGGAAGAAAAACAATCAATGAAAGTTCCGTCCTAATTTCCGCCGCCTCAGGCCGATCAGCGGGAAGCCCCCGATGGTCGGCTTCAAGCGCGGCGGACTCTATCAATACCTACTGGAGATGCTCTGATGAATGACACCATTTATCAAGGGATTGAGGAAAACCCGCGCTTTATAGAATTAGTGCGAAAACGTAGCCGCTTCGCCTGGCTGCTTTCACTGATTACACTGGCACTGTATGTCAGCTTTATTTTATTGATCGCTTTCGATCCTCAGTGGTTGGGCACGCCGATCGCCGAAGGATCAACCATTACCCGCGGGATCCCGGTAGGCGTAGGCCTGATCGTTGTCTCTTTTGTGCTGACCGGGATCTACGTATTCCGCGCCAACGGCGAGTTCGATCGCCTGACTGCAGAAATCCTGCGTGAGGTGAAGAAATGAAGCGTTTACTGCCTGCCGCCGCCCTGCTGACGCTACCGGGCCTGGCCTTTGCCGATGCCATTGGGGGGGAAGTTCAGCGTCAACCCTTGAACATTCAGGCGATCGTCATGTTCGTGCTGTTTGTCGGCGCTACGCTATACATCACCTACTGGGCTTCCAAACGCACCCGCTCACGCCAGGATTATTACACCGCAGGTGGGAAAATTACCGGTTTGCAGAACGGTCTGGCGATTGCCGGCGATTTTATGTCAGCCGCCTCTTTCCTCGGTATTTCCGCCCTGGTGTATACCTCTGGCTATGACGGGCTGATTTACTCCATCGGCTTCCTGATCGGCTGGCCAATCATTTTGTTCCTGATTGCAGAACGCCTGCGCAACCTGGGCCGTTATACCTTTGCTGACGTGGCTTCTTACCGACTGAAGCAAAAGCCGATCCGCACCCTCTCCGCCTGTGGTTCACTGGTGGTGGTCGCGCTGTACCTGATTGCTCAGATGGTGGGCGCCGGTAAGCTGATCCAGTTGCTGTTTGGCCTTAACTATCACGTGGCGGTCATCCTGGTCGGTATTTTGATGGTGCTGTACGTGCTGTTCGGCGGCATGCTGGCGACCACCTGGGTGCAGATTATCAAAGCCGTGCTGTTATTGGCTGGTGCCAGCTTTATGGCGCTAATGGTGATGAAATCGGTCAATTTTGACTTCAATACCCTGTTTGCCGAGGCCGTGAAGGTTCATCCGAAAGGCATCGCCATCATGAGCCCTGGCGGGCTGGTGTCCGATCCTATTTCTGCACTCTCACTGGGGCTGGCGCTGATGTTTGGTACCGCTGGTCTGCCGCACATTCTGATGCGCTTCTTTACCGTCAGTGACGCTAAAGAGGCCCGTAAGAGCGTGTTCTATGCCACCGGTTTTATCGGTTACTTCTACATCCTGACCTTTATTATCGGCTTCGGTGCGATCCTGTTAGTCGGCCCTAATCCGGTGTTCAAAGACGCCACCGGGGCACTATTGGGTGGTACCAACATGGCGGCGGTGCATTTGGCCAACGCGGTGGGCGGCAACTTCTTCCTCGGCTTTATCTCGGCGGTCGCCTTTGCCACCATTCTGGCGGTGGTTGCCGGCCTGACGCTGGCAGGGGCCTCTGCGGTATCTCATGATTTGTACGCCAGTGTAATTAAAAACGGCAAGGCGACTGAACGTGATGAACTGCGGGTTTCAAAGATTACCGTGGTGATCCTGGGTATTGTGGCCATTGCACTGGGGATTTTGTTCGAGAAACAGAATATCGCCTTTATGGTCGGACTGGCCTTCTCGATTGCTGCCAGTTGTAACTTCCCGATTATCATTCTTTCGATGTACTGGTCACGCCTGACCACTCGCGGCGCGATGATCGGCGGTTGGTTAGGTCTGCTGACGGCGGTGATCCTGATGATCCTCGGCCCAACCATCTGGGTGCAGATCCTGGGACACGAGAAAGCCATTTATCCTTATGAATATCCAGCACTGTTCTCGATGCTGGTCGCCTTTATCGGTACCTGGCTGTTCTCGGTGACCGACAGCTCATTGGCCGGGCAGCAAGAGCGTGAACGTTTCCGCTTCCAATTTGTACGTTCACAAACCGGCCTGGGTATTTCCCAGGGCAGTTCACATTAACCATAAACCAGCGGGTTCAGCATGCTGAACCCGCTCTTATCGCATCACCAAGACAAGGCAATAGGCTCTTTCCTGTCAGTGACTTTACTCTTCAAGCCCCCGACTGCGCCTGGTTAAACCTATGGCTTCAACGCCACGTGTAATCGATTCATTTTGCATATACAGCTGCCAAATGAGACCGGAGCGATAGTTTTCCAGCATGATCACGCTGATCCCTTTTTCCAGGCCGTTGACCGATGAAGCGTACCAGTGTGGCGTAACATCCAGGCTGTACCCGCTGTTAAAACCATATTTCCCCCAGGTATACGGGTGATTTCGGTAATAGTTTTGCATGGCTGCCAGTGACTCTTTTGGCGTGAACACCATTGCCCCTACCGCACCGGAGATCACCATGGTGCCATCCGTATTGGCAGCGGTTGCCGGTGGCGCACCATAGTTGCCATGATAACTGCCATCCGGCCCCTGGCCCGCCGATAACCCCCATGAGTCAGGACCGAAGGTTTTGAAGTTATCCTGTTCATCAATGCTGTATTGGCGACTGATTTGCGAGCTAAGCACCCCGTCATTAAACCAGTCATCACCCAGCTTATCGACCTTGCCACGGAAATCGACCCAGGCATTCGAGAACTGATTGGTAAAACTGGACCCGAACCAGGTGTCAAATACCGGTTTACTGCCACGATAGGATCGCTTGTCACGACCAATGCTATAGAACATATCGCCACTGACCGGATACGTCGGGGAACCTGCCGCCAGAACATACATGCTGGCTTGCTCTACCGGACCTGACCATTTGATATCATGGAACCCGCCGCCATTTTCCGGGAACCAGGCCATATAAAACTGATTGGTCTTGGCATCGCGGAACCATGGCCATTCGACCTTATGATAAATCTGGTCCGCCATTTGTTTTATCTCACCACCGAAGTATTCGCCGGCAACAATCACCCCATTCAGCGCCAGCGTGGTATCAATGGTTGAAAGTTCAGAAGTCCAGGCTCGTTTCCCGGTCGACTTGTTCAGGAAATGATAGAAGAACCCCTTGTGCTGTTCGGCATGGTTCAGCAGCATATTCAGCGTGCCCACCGTGCGGGAAACCCCTTCTTCTCTGCTAATCCACCCATTATCAATGCCAATCGGAATCGCCGACAAGGCAAAACCGACCTGTGCCACATTACAAATTTCGGATGTTTTCGAATCGCTCACCAATCCGTAACCAGGGCTGGCAGGATCACTATTCGCCATTTCCCAGAAGAAATTGAAGCTTTTTCTGGCTTCCAGATCAATCAACGCTGAATCGCTAATCTCACGAACCGGCGGCTTTTCCGTATCAAAAACTTGCAGTTCATAGATGGAAGGTAAATCGCTTGCTGCCGTAATATTCAGCCGGATTTGTGATGCTTTAACGCGCGGGAAATAAAGTTTGGCCTGTGGGCCAAGGGTCGTTCCCTGATAAACCGGTAACCACTGCCCGTTTTGCAGAATTTCAAGGGTAAAAGCACTTACCCGAGACTCATACTCTTTAATCTGCACCAGATCGACATTAATCTCGTTCCCAAAATCCACAGTAAGCCATGCGGGCAGCGGAAGGTTATGAGATGCCCAGCGGCTCCCGCCATCACCATCAATGGCTTTATCCGCCGTATACTGTGCCTGGTTAAACCATATGCTGCTGGCACTGGCCTTGGCAGCGATATCCCACAACAGGTTATAGCTTGGTCGCACCTCAAATTGGTGCGTCACCCCTTTGATGCCGTGAGGATAACGTTCCTGAATATAAAGTTGAGAATGTTCCAACAATGGCGGTAGCTCAAGTTTGAAACGGCCATCATCAGCCACCAAACCGCTCAGCGATACCCCGCTGTCCGTGGTAATTTCAAGGGAGCTACCCGGCGTTGCCGCGCCCATTAAATAACGACTTTTATCGGTAACGCCTTGGTTATCCAGGGTGAACGCTGCAACCACCGTCACCTCACAAACGGCAGAATAGGCACCGTCAGCACTGGTGACCGTTATTTGGGTGAGACCAGGATGGAACGCCGTAACCACGCAAGAGGTTTCATTCACTTGCAAGCCAGCAACTTCTTTGTGCGTATTGCCCCAGTTCAGGTCCCCGGCATTCACTGCCTTAATATTGGCGATTAAAGTAAAACCTTTACCGACTTCCAACGTCATCATCTCTTCATTTAGCGTGATGCCAAATGGATCGTCTTGCGTCTGCTGCTGCTCTGTTAATTTCGGCAAGATCTCGCGTCCTTGCTGAGTGGCTACCATCGCATCCTTAATATGCAGGCCGTGCTGAGCTGAATGTCTGCGCGTTGTGAAGGTAAATAATGCCTGCCCGGCAGGTAACGGCTGGTCAGAGATAAACACCAAACGTAACCTTTCTGCCGTCAGTTCCTGACGCAATAGGGTAATACCCGCCAAATGAGGAGTAACCCGCTCTACCAGAGTATTCTCCAATTCGATAGTCAAATCACCGGCACAAAGATCGTATTCGCTATTTTTCAGCGCCAGCTGGTAGCTAGCGACACTATTCGAAGGTGTATTCACCACTTTGGTCATTACCCATTCCGGCAGGTCGGCATCTGACAAATTCTCCTGCGCCGCAAACATACTTTGTAAACCTGTCTCATTGCTGACGTAGGGAATATTCAAAGCATGTAGCACCATACCGGCAATATCTTTAGTCGATCCCCCTGAAACAATTTTTTCACCCCGCGTTTCTCTCGCCACGGTTCGACCATTCGCCGCGATAAAGATGGTTCGCGCCATGGCGGAATTTTGTCCATGACTAAAATTCTGAGTTTGGGTTCCATCGACTTGTTCAGTGCCACCACCATGATCGGGCGAGACAATCACCAGGGTATCTTCACGTAAGCCCTGCCGATCCAACTCACTGAGCAGTGTTTCTATTTGTTTGTCGGCAGTGGCTAATGCCTGATAGTACGCAGGGCCATAATAGCCATTCACATGCCCGGCCAAGTCGATCTCGCTCAGATGAACCATCATGAATGCGGTATCTTTCAACTTGCCTGCAGCAATATAAGCCGTAGCCTTGTTCACAATGGCCTCGTCATCACCCTTGACGCATTCCACCCCGAGCGAAGGCTCAATCAAACTGTTGGCAATGGCCTCCCAAGAGACGTAGGCCGCAAGCTTACGGTTTGGCATCGCCTGGCGCAGCCGCTTGAACAACGTCGGATAGGGGCTATTTTCCGGATAATAACTTTCAGCAGCCACACCATTGGTAACCCCGTGTTTACTGGTATCTACACCGGTAAGTATCGCGCCCCAGTTTGGGGCCGAGTCGGATGGCATGACTGACTGTGCCGTGTAGGTCACCGCACCATGCTCGATCACTCCTCGTAAACATGGAATACCTAACCGATCACCAACAATTTCTTTTTTTGCATCGACTGAAGGCCAATAAGGGGCTTGTGGGCTCACACTGGCACCCGCACCATCCATGCCAATAAATAACACTCTCTTATAAGGCATAAAAATAAGCTGTTCTGCAATTCGGGTTTGCTGCTCAGCGGGTGCGCCAATAACGTCAGCCAGCGTGATCACGCCATCCTGATTGCGATCCAGAGATAATGCCGGATTAATAGTCACGTGATGCGTTTCTGCATTCAAAGAATCAATCTGATATAAGCGACCATTTTCATAGAACTGACTATTCAATAAAGAGAATGCACCATTACCCAATACAGCGGTGGTGTTGAAACGTAATTCCCCCATTTTCGTTTTTTGCCAGTCTAGAGGATCATTATCATTAAATGTACGACCGCCATAGCCGCTGATTTTCAAAATCCCCCCATCAGCCACCTGCACAGAGATATCTCTACCGATAGCCTCAATAAATTCAAATGATGAAGGATCATAATGAAGCTCACTGGTGAACTCATCAATCACGTTGACCATATTTTCGGTACGCAAATGCAGATTGAGCGTAAACGCAGAGTCCGCTACCGTTTGTTCTGCCCCAACTAATGCCAGGCTACCGCTAAATTTCTCTGTTAACGGTTTAACGACGAGATCACGGTATTCCTCGTAAAATGCCAGCACCTCTGGTGCACTGACGACTCGGTTGATAATCCGTAATTCATCAATCTGCGTTTCGTTACTTAAACGAAATTGGCCCTTGGCATCTGCACCAATAGCGATATCCAGAGCCGTTGTTGTATCACCCGAAGAGCGAATATCAATCTGTCGTTGCAGTACTCCATCTTTATAAAAACAAGCATTGCCAGCACGATCGTGACTCACCGTGATTTGGTGCCATCTGCCATCAGCCATATGGATCGGGTGGTCCGCGCCAATATCGTAACGACTTGCATTACTGCCTTTCCAGTTCCAGCTCAACGTATTTTCATGGATGCCCACCTGCCAGCCTGGATTGCTGCCACTGTTCCAGTCTTTATTCGCGATAATCGTTTGTTCTTGATTCACCGTTGGGGAGTTTATCCAAAAACACAGGCTGAAATCACCGGCTAAATCGTTTGGTAATTCTGCATTGGGGACAGTGAGGAAGGTTTTTCCGTCGAACAGAAATGCACTGGTGGCAAAGTTTGGTGTATATGCCTCTTTGCCGTGAGCGATAGCATGGTAGCCTTTATCTGTGCTTTCATTCAAAGTGCCATCAAACGAGTAGTGAAGGGTTTTAAGAACAGGAACAAGCTGTTGGGCATAAGCTTCATACTCCTGTTGAATCTGCTGAGGGGAAATAACAGTGTTTGATATCTGAACACGGTCAAGCAAAGCATTTTCCAGGCGGTACTTACCCCATCCATCGGCGCCAATATTGAAATCCAAATGAGTATTGGTATGGCCACTGCCGGCGATGGAGATACGTTTTATCTCCTGCCCATCGATATAAAAAATAGCGTCTCCACGCCTATTATGCGTAATAGCAACATGGTGCCATTTAAAGTCAGCGATGAGAATATCACTGACATCTAACCGGCCACCATAAATACCTTTCCAGTTCCATCGCAGTTTTTCACCACTAATACCGATAACCCAACCTATATTTCCACCAACACTCCAGTCTTTATTCGAAAATATAACACCCTCATATTGCGCATTGCTCTTAATCCAGAAAGAAACGCTGAAATCCCCATCCAGCGCCGGGAACAGCTCACTTTGAGGCAGTGTAATATAAGATTTCGTCAACTTAGCCGCTTTGCCGTCAAAACCACGAACAAAGCTAATATCTCCGGCAGCCACACCATGGTAGCCTTGGTCTGAACTGTCTTTCAAATCATCTTCAAAGTTCATCAATACTGCTAATGACTTTTGTAGTTTATCTTTTAGATCATAAAATCTTTGCTTAATTTCCTCGTGGCTTAGGAGCTTATCATGGATCTCCAACTCATCCAGATGACAACCATCCAGAGAATATTTACCCAGCGCATCAGCCCCAATCACCGTGGCATAGTTACTATCAATATTGCCAGAGTTGGCAATGTTAATGGTATAAACCTCTTCTCCATCCTTATAGAAGACAGCGTCACCCTGACGATCAAACGTAACGGCAACATGATGCCAACGGTTGTCTGCAATTTTAATGTTTTGTTCAGCTCCCAGGTCCAGGCGGGATCGGGAGGCACCTTTCCAGTTACAAACCAAATAATCCTTATTAATACCCAGCAACCAACCAATATTAGAACCTTTCCCCCAGTCTTTATTAGAGATAATTACGCCATCACTTGATGTACCAGATTTAATCCAGAATGATAGACTCAGGTTACGATCGGTAGAGAATAAAAATTTATCCTTCACCAAAGAAATAGAGCCTTTTTCGAAATATCCGTCCTGACCAATATTGTTTTTAGTGAGAACAATATTTCCCGTGACTTTTTCTATACTGTTATTACCTGAAACATCTTTAATTTCCGTATTAAAGTCTATTCTTGCCAATAAAGCAGCCGTTTTATCAGCATGTTCCCTCAGGGATACGGTTTCTTTATATTCTTCGCTCATATTATTTCACCTACATTTTAAAAGGATTTAAAAGTAGGCCGACAATATCATGAGGGTATTAAGACGAAAATTTATCCATGCCGTGTGGTAAATCATACAACCAGGTTTATATATTAGAAGGGATATCTCAGAAATAGCGGGCGAAGAATATAGCGTGATTTATGTGATGCACATTGAAGACTGGGGTGAAAATTGAGGGGAATGACGGCAATTCTTTCTTTCGCACACAGCAAAAAGCCCCATGCTTTCGCATGAGGCTTTCGACTTTAATTGATGCCTGGCAGTGTCCTACAATACTCGTCTCATCTTGAGACTCTCCCCTTCGGGGCCGCCGCAAGCGGCGTTAAAGCCCGTTCCCGACGGGCTTTTCGCATGCCCATGCTCGAACAGAACGATATGCGACAGATAAAACAA
>NZ_MCGS01000054.1:0-62896 GCF_002607755.1 Serratia sp. BW106 | reverse complement strand
TTAACTGATCGGCATTGCGGCAAGCCGGGGTTTTTAACGTTCTCAGGGTTACTTCAGATACTGACCTGAGCGCAGCGCTTCGATACGTTTATCGAGCGGCGGGTGCGACATGAACAGTTCGCTGAACGACTTGGATTTGCCGTTGATGCAGAACGCCATCATGTTGCCCGCTTCCTGCGGTTCATAGCTGGTTTTCAGCCGTTGCAACGCAGCAATCATCTTCTCGCGACCCACCAGTTTGGCGGAACCTGCGTCGGCATAGAACTCACGGTGACGCGAGAACCACATGGTGATAATGCTGGCCAGGATGCCGAAGACCAGCTCCAGTACCATCGACACGCCGAAATAAATCATCGGGTTGCCGTTGCCTTCCCCTTCGCCGTCACGGTTGCCCAGGAAGCCGGCGGCCGCCTGTGCGATCAGCCGTGAGATAAAGATCACGAAGGTGTTCACGATGCCCTGAATCAGCGTCATGGTAACCATGTCGCCGTTGGCAACGTGGCTGATTTCGTGGGCAATAACCGCTTCCGCTTCGTCACGGCTCATGCTTTGCAGCAAACCGGTGCTGACGGCGACCAGCGACGCATTACGGCGCGCACCGGTGGCGAAGGCGTTAATGTCTGGTGCGTGATAAATAGCCACCTGCGGCATGGCAATGCCTGCCTGCTGCGACTGACGGCGGACCGTTTCCAGCAGCCAGTTTTCGGTCTCGTTACGCGGCTGTTCAATCACTTCCCCACCGACGGAGCGCAGCGCCATCCATTTGGACATCAGCAATGAGACAAACGAACCGCCGAAGCCGAACAGACCGGCCATGATCATCAGGCCCTGAACGCTACTGGATTGGATTCCTGTCAGGCTGAGCACCAGCCCGAAAACCAACATCACCGCCAGGTTGGTGAGCAGGAACAGAGCTATACGCATCATAAAATGTTTACTTCCTCATAAATGTTAACAAAACGCTGCCTCGGATACCCTAGATGGTATGGGCATTCGTCACAGTTTCAAGAGTTGCACGCCATTAACCTACTAAAAATACGAAACTTTACAAAAACGGCGCTCAAGCAATACTTTTCAAATTGTAAACGATTGTTGCGCAAAACGGTGGGTATTTTTTGCGTAAAATTAACGGTGTGGATTATTCAACTTCCTCCGGAGCTCCCATTAAAAAACGCACCCTAAGGTGCGTTTTTCATTTACTGATACCCGGTTGCGTTATTTCGCCGCCGCCGGCTGCGCCTGTTCAAGGTGCGCCAGATCCAGGGCGATGTGCACGGTTTCATCCAGGTATGGGTCTGGCTCCTGGTAATCCTTCGGCAAATCGTCCAGTGCCTTCAGCGGTTTCTTACCAGCGCGCTGCAGGCGATCATTAACGCGTTGCAGACGGGTAGCGTCATCGTCGTGGTTCTCTTTCTCGCGCTGGGCAAGGTTGAGTGAGACGATGTTACGCTTGTCCTTCAGCGCCTTGTAATGAGCAATATCCTGCGCGATGTACTGGAACTCCGGATCCTTGGCGATACGCTGCTCATGGTCTTTCAACAGCTCAGGATCGAACGGCTTCAGATCACCGGTTTTGGTGTAGGTCGCCGCATTGATGCTGTCCCACGGCATAGCGTTATCTTCAAACGCTTCACCGGTTTCCGCCGGATCGACACCGCTTGGCATCAGGATATCCGGGGTAACCCCCTTACGTTGGGTACTGCCGCCATTAACGCGGTAGAACTTCTGAATGGTGTATTGCACCGAGCCCAACGCCGGCCACTCCGGACGCAGCATCTGATCGTAAATGCGGTTCAGCGAGCGATACTGCTGCACGGTGCCTTTCCCGAAGGTCGGTTCACCGACAATCAGTGCACGACCATAGTCTTGCATCGCAGCGGCAAAGATCTCGGAAGCCGAGGCGCTGAAACGGTCAACCAGTACCACCAGCGGTCCCTTGTAATAGGTCACGCCGTCGGTGTCCGCGTCTTCGCGTACTTTACCGTTGTTATCACGCACCTGCACTACCGGGCCGCTAGGAATGAACAGGCCGGACAGCGATACCGCTTCGGTCAGTGCGCCGCCGCCGTTAGTGCGCAGATCGATGATCAGGCTCTTGACGTTCTGCTTGGCCATCTTCTGCAACTGAACTTTCACATCATCGGTCAGACCAACGTAGAAGCCCGGGATGTCCATCACCGCGACTTTCTCTTTACCGACGGTCTTGATGGTCATTTTCACCGCGCGGTCTTCCAGACGGATACGCTCGCGGGTCAATGTGACCACCCGGGTTTTGGTGCCCTTGCCGGCCGGCAGGATTTCCAGGCGCACCTTGCTGCCCTTCGGCCCTTTAATCAGGGAAACCACGTCGTCCAGACGCCAGCCGATCACATCGACCACAGGTTTGCCCGCCTGGCCAACGCCGACAATACGGTCACCCACGGTGATCGCCTTGCTCTTCGCCGCCGGGCCACCTGGCACCATGGAGTTGATCAGGGTGTAATCGTCATCCATCTGCAACACCGCACCGATACCTTCCAGTGACAGGCTCATCTCGGTATTGAACTGTTCGGTGTTACGTGGGGAGAGATAGTTGGTATGCGGGTCGATTTCATGCGCAAAGGCATTCATCGCCAGCTGGAAAACGTCTTCGCTGTTGCTTTGTGTCAGGCGCTTGATGGCGAACTGATAGCGTTTGGTCAGCGTTTCACGGATTTCCTTGTCGGTCTTGCCGGTCAGCTTGAGGTTCAGCTCGTCATATTTGACTTTAGCGTTCCACAGCGCGTCCAGTTCGGCCTTGTCTTTCGGCCACGGCGCTTTGCTGCGGTCGAGATCGATAGTGTCGTTGCCGGTGAAGCTCATTGGCTTTTCCAGCAGCGACAATGCATAGGTATAACGCTCAAAACGGCGTTTCTGCGCCAGATTGTACAGCGCGTATGGCGTATCCAGCTTACCGCTTTTCAGCTCTTCGCCCAGCTGATTGCGCTTGTTGGCGAATTGCGCCACGTCGGAGGCCAGCAGCACGTTATGGCTGTAGTCCAACATATTCAGGTAGCGATCGAAGATCTTGCCTGAAAAATCCGCGTCGAGGGCAAACTGACGGTAATGAGAGCGAGTGAAGCGCGAAGTTACGCGCTCACTCACCGTTGCATGTTGCGGTTCCTGCTGAAGCTGAGGCAGTTGATCGATGCGGATGTTGGCTGGTTCCGCTCCGTAACTGACACCCGCCCACAACAGACCCGCGACTGCTGTTAATCTGACAAATTTGTTCATGCCTTGGTTGGCCTCCGTATCAGAACTGCAAGTGTTCTGCGCGCACAATCATCGCCAGACCGGAAGAGAGCTGCACACGTACGCCATCTTTGGCGATTTCAAGTACGGTTGCATCCATCGCACTCTGGCCTGCTCTGACTTTGATTTCTTGGCCAATTTGCAGTTTAGAGATATCCGTGACTGGCACACGACGCTGCTGGCTTTCCTCTTTGACTTCACGAGGTTGGCGAGCGGGCTGTGGGCGAGTTTGTGGGCGCGGCTTGCGGTTTTCCGGTGCGGCTCCACCTTCGCGACGTGCAGCAGGTTTTTTACCGGCTGGACGTGGACGACGAGGTTCCGCAGCGGCTGATTCACCGGCAGCTTCACGTTTTTTGGCGTTTTGCTCGGCACGCTGTGCCTGAACTCGCGCTTTTGCTTCTTCAAGCTGTTGACGGGCATGATCGACATGCTGCTGTTCCAGCTCACCGCACGGGTTACCGTCCAAATCGACGCGCTGGGCGCCAACTTTGACACCGTACAGGTAACGCCAGCTTGAGGTGTACAGGCGCAGTGCAGAACGCAATTGCGTTTTGCTTAGGTTTTCTTCCCCCTGAACACGCTCGACCAGATCCTGAAAAATACCGATTTTCAACGGGCGAGCTTCGCCCTCGGCGCTAAAGCAGAGCGGAAAACGCTCGGCAAGAAAAGCAATGACTTCTTTACTAGAGTTCAACTTAGGTTGATTTTCCATGAAATTTCCTGATTACAACGGGTTTGCCAACCAGCGCAGGCATGAACAGGCGTCATTATAATGACGCCATCGGTAAATGCCACGTTAACCGTAGATCAACTTGCTGCCACAGTGACATATTTCGCACTATCACACTGTTCCAGCTGCGCGCAAAGCCCCGCCACCACTGCTTCCAGGCCCCTTTCGTCCTGTTCGTCGAAACGTTGATAAACTGTGCTGTCGATATCGAGAACGCCGATAATCTGACCGCCAACATTGAGCGGCAGCACAATTTCTGCATTACTGGCCGCGTCACAGGCGATATGACCGGGGAACTCATGGACATCGCCAACGCGCTGCACGCGATTCTCTGCCACTGCGGTACCACACACTCCCTTGCCGACCGGAATACGCACGCAGGCGATTTTTCCCTGGAACGGACCCAGCACCAATTGTGCTCCATCCATCAGATAGAAGCCGGCCCAGTTGACGTCGTCAAGACGCTCGTTGATCAACGCACTGGCGTTGGACAACGCGGCGATAAAGTGGGTTTCGCCGTCAAGCAGCGCGCATAAATCACGTTTTAATTCCGCGTAGAATTGTTCTTTTGTCATTTGTTAACCATTAATACAGTGAAGATGGCCACTAGCCCGAGTCTTAAGCCCTATAAAATAAGCATTAAATGCGTATAGCCACAAGGTTAATCATCTGTTGCTTCACAAAACCCTACCGGGCGAGGTATGTTTGCCGGTCGGAAACCCTGTTTTGCCGTCCGGTGCTTGGCCTTATAAGGTACAGACAGATTTATTTTTCAGCTACGCTAATCGAATACGGCGAGCTCTGGGGTAGCTTTTGTCATGATGAAAATACACGCGATCACCGGTCCGCTATCCAAAGCACGTCACCAGCGCTGTTGCGAATGCGACCTGCTGTTTGTGTTGCCGCCCCTGAGCGGCAAGCAGGCGGCCTACTGCCCGCGCTGCGATGCCAAGATCGTGAGTGGCCGTGACTGGTCGATGACCCGCCTGACCGCCATGGCGGTCACCATGCTGTTGCTGATGCCCTTCGCTTTCAGCGAGCCGCTGATCAGCATCCGCTTGCTGGGAGTGCGCATTGACGCCAGCCTGCTGGAAGGCATCTGGCAGATGAGCCACCAGGGGGATCCTCTCACCGCCAGCATGGTGGCGTTTTGCACCATTGGCGCCCCACTGACGCTGGCGCTGTCGCTGCTTTACCTGCGTTTCGGCCATGCGCTGGGCATGAACCTGCGCCCGGTGCTGCTGATGCTGGACCGCTTGAAAGAGTGGGTCATGCTCGATATTTACCTGATCGGCATGGCGGTGGCGACCATCAAAGTTAAAGAATATGCGGATATTCAGGCTGGCAGTGCGCTGATCGCCTACCTGTCGCTCACCCTGCTCAGCATCCTGACGCTGATCCACGTCAATCTGGAACAATTGTGGGAGCGCTATTATCCGCAGGAACAACCGGAAGGCCCACCGACAGCGCTGCATATCTGCCTGTCGTGCCACTTTACCGGCTACCCAGATGAACGTGGCCGCTGTCCGCGTTGCCATATTCCGATGTGTCACCGACAGCCCTACAGCCTGCAAAAAACCTGGGCGGCGCTGATTGCGGCGATGATTTTGCTGATCCCGGCCAACCTGATGCCGATCTCCATTATTTACGCCAACGGCGCACGAATGGAAGACACCATCTTCTCTGGCGTGGTCTCACTGGCGACCTCCGGCAATGCGCCGATCGCCGCCATCGTGTTCATTGCCAGCGTACTGGTGCCCTTTACCAAGGTCATTGTGCTGATCACCCTCCTGTTCAGCATTCATTTCAAGACCTCGCACAGCCTGAAAACGCGAATTCGCCTGCTGCGCCTGGTCACCTGGATCGGCCGATGGTCGATGCTCGATCTGTTTGTGATTGCCTTAATGATGTCACTGGTGAATCGCGACCAATTGTTATCTTTTACTATGGGACCGGCAGCCTTTTACTTTGGGTCTGCGGTTATTTTAACTATTCTTGCCGTAGAGTGGCTGGATAGCCGATTGATTTGGGATGCACATGCAACAGGAAACGCCGAATACACCGACTGAAGCGCGGGTCAGAAACAAGCGCCGTATTTCGCCATTCTGGTTACTGCCGTTTATTGCCCTGCTGATCGCAGGGTGGCTGGTCTATAACAATTTCCAGGAACGCGGCACCACGGTGACCATTGATTTCCAGTCCGCGGCGGGCATTGTCGCCGGACGTACCCCGGTGCGTTATCAGGGGGTGGAAGTCGGTACCGTACAGAGCATCAGCCTGAGCAAGGATCTGCGCAGCATTGTGGTCGAAGTCAGCATCAAGAGCGACCTGGAAGACTCCCTGCGCGACGGCACCCAGTTTTGGCTGGTGACGCCAAAAGCCTCGTTGGCGGGCGTATCTGGCCTGGATGCCCTGGTGGGCGGCAACTACATCGGCATGATGCCGGGCACCGGGCAGCCGAAAACCCACTTCACCGCGCTCGATACCCAGCCCAAGTACCGGCTGAATACCGGTGAACTGATGATTCATCTGCATGCTGACGATCTCGGCGCACTCAACACCGGCTCGCTGGTGTATTACCGTAAGATCCCTGTTGGCAAGGTGTATGACTACACCATCGCCGAAGGCAATAAAGGCGTCACTATTGACGTACTGATCGACCGCCGCTTTGCCAATCTGGTGAAGGGCAACAGCCGTTTTTGGAACGTCTCCGGCTTCAAGGGTGATTTTAGCCTGGCGGGTGCTTCGGTGCAGATGGAAAGCCTGGCCGCGTTGGTCAACGGCGCCATTGCTTTTGACTCACCGCTCGAGGGCCAGCAGGCCAAGGCCGATCAAAGCTATACCCTGTATCCGGATCTGGCACACAGCCAACGCGGCGTGAACATTACGCTGGACTTGCCGAGCGGCAATAACCTGAGTGAAAACCGCACCCCGCTGATTTATCAGGGACTGCAGGTCGGTACCCTGACCAAGCTGACGCTGCAACAGGACAGCAAGGTCACCGGTGAGCTGACCATCGATCCGTCGGTGGTAGATTTAATGCGTAGCGGCACGCGAATTGTCATGCGCAGCCCACGCCTGAGCCTTAACGACGCCAAACTCAGCCAACTGCTCACCGGCAATACGCTGGAGCTGGTGCCGGGTGACGGCGAACCGCAACAGCATTTCAACGTGCTGGATAGCAGTGAGACTCTGTTGCAGCAACCTGGCGTGCTGACCGTGACGCTGAACGCGCCACAAAGTTACGGTATTGACGTCGGTCAGCCGTTGGTGGTGCATGGCGTTAAAGTCGGCCAGGTAATGAGCCGTGCCCTGACGGACAACGGCGTGGTCTTTACCGCCGCCATCGATGCGCAATATCGCCGCCTGCTGCACAAAGACAGCAAGTTCGTGGTCAACAGCCGGGTCGACGTCAAACTGGGCCTCGACGGCATGGAAGTGCTGGGAGCCAGTGCACAGGAGTGGCTGGACGGCGGCGTGCGTATTATCCCCGGCAGCAAGGGGGAACCTGTCGGCCAGTATCCGCTGTATAGCAACAGTGAAAAAGCCGAGGCCGGTATTATCGGCAACAGCCCAACGCCAACCCTGACGCTGAACGCCGTCAGCCTGCCGGATGTTCAGGCCGGTTCGGTGGTGCTGTACCGTAAATTCCAGGTGGGCGAAATTGTTAACGTTCGTCCGAAGGCCAACGAATTTGAAGTGGATGTCTATATCAGCCCGGAATACCGCAAGCTGCTGACCAACGAAAGCATCTTCTGGGCCGAAGGCGGTGCCAAGGTGCAATTGAACGGCAGCGGCCTGACGGTACAGGCTTCACCGCTTAACCGGGCGCTGAAGGGGGCCATCAGTTTCGATAATTTGCAGGGTGTAACGCTGAGCAAAGGCGCCAAACGCATGCTGTACGCCACAGAAACCGCCGCCCGCGCGGTGGGTAGCCAGATAACCCTGAAAACCTACGACGCCAGTAAAGTCTCGCCAGGCATGCCGCTGCGTTATCTCGGCATCGATATCGGCCAGGTGGATTCACTCAAATTGGCGCCAGAGCGTAATGAAGTGTTGGTCAAGGCGGTGCTGTACCCGGAATACGTGCAGACCTTCGCGCGTCTGGGCAGCCGTTTCTCCATAGTATCGCCGGAGATTTCCGCCGCCGGGGTCAGTAACCTGGACACCCTGTTGCAGCCGTACATTAATGTGGAACCGGGTCGTGGGCGTGAGCTGCGCAACTTTGAACTGCAAGAAGCCACTATTACCGACTCGCGCTACCAGGACGGTCTGAGCGTGATCCTCGACGCCGCCGAAACCGGCTCGCTGCAAATTGGCACCCCGGTACTGTTCCGCGGTGTGGAAGTGGGCACCGTCACCGGCTTCTATCTGGGCGCCATGTCCGATCGCATCCACGTCGCGCTGCGCATCAGCAAGAAGTACCAATATCTGGTGCGTAACAACAGCGTGTTCTGGCTGGCTTCCGGCTACAACCTGCAGTTCGGTCTGACCGGCGGTGTGATCAAGAGCGGGACCTTCCAGCAGTTCATTCGTGGCGGCATTGCTTTTGCCACCCCACCGAGTATTCCGCTGGCACCGAAGGCGACGCCGCACAAACACTTTATGCTGAATGCGGAAGAGCCAAAAGACTGGCGAGAATGGGGTACCGCCATCCCTAAAGAGTAAATTCTTCTCTCCTCAGGGGCTCAGCAATGCTGGGCCCCTACTGTTTCTCGCTTTGTGGTAAACTCCCGCCCTTATTTTGATAGCTGCCAGAGAGCTCACCCCGTGGCCAAACCTGCCTCCGTTTTTTTGCCGCCCGCCTTTCTCGATGCGACGCGCGCCATCATGCCCGCCGACCTGTCGATGGACGATTTCATTGCTGCCTGCCAACGCCCGCTGCGCCGTAGCCTGCGGGTCAATACCCTGAAGATCAGCGTTGCCGATTTTCAAGCGCTGGTGCAGGACTATGACTGGCAATTGGAACCGATCCCCTGGTGTGCGGAAGGCTTTTGGATCGAACGTAAGGACGAAGAGCTGCGGCTGGGCAGCGCGGCAGAACACCTGAGCGGCCTGTTTTACATTCAGGAAGCCAGCTCGATGCTGCCAGTCAGTGCGCTGTTCGCCGAGACTGAAATGCCGCGCCGGGTGCTGGACGTTGCCGCTGCGCCGGGCTCCAAAACCACCCAAATTGCGGCGTTGATGAACAACCAGGGCGGTATTGTCGCCAATGAATACTCCGCCAGTCGGGTCAAGGTGTTGCACGCCAACATCAGCCGCTGCGGCGTGAAAAACGTGGCGCTGACCCACTTCGACGGCCGGGTGTTCGGCGCGGCGTTGCCGGAAAGCTTCGACGCCATTTTGCTGGATGCCCCCTGTTCCGGTGAAGGCGTGGTGCGTAAAGATCCGGACGCCATGAGCAATTGGTCGCCGGCAAGCGTAGCCGCCATCGCCGACACCCAGCGTGAACTGATCGACAGCGCCTTCCATGCTCTGGCTCCGGGTGGCGTCATGGTCTACTCCACCTGCACGCTCAACGCGCAGGAAAACCAGCAGATCGTCAACGGACTGCTGGCGACCTACGGCGACGCGGTAAGCATTGAACCTCTGGGTGAACTGTTCCCGGGCGCAGAGCAGGCGTTAACCGCTGAAGGTTTCCTGCACGTATTCCCACAGATCTACGACAGCGAAGGCTTCTTTGTGGCGCGGTTGCGCAAGCACCACTCCGTCACCGCGTTGGCGAAGCCAAGCTATAAGTTGGGCAAATTCCCGTTTACCCCGCTTTCCGGCAAGGATTCCGCCGAGATCGCTCAGGCCGCAGCGGCCTCTGGACTGGCCTGGGATGAAACCAGTCGCCTGTGGGCACGCGATAAAGAGATCTGGCTGTTCCCGGCCGAGCTGGAAGCGCTGGTCAACAAGGTGCGTTTCTCGCGTATCGGGATAAAACTGGCCGAGCGTTTCACCAAGGGCTACCGCTGGCAGCACGAAGCGGTTATCGCGCTGGCAGTTGCCGAGGGCAAACAGCGTTTTGAGCTGGACGCCGCATTGGCGCAAGAGTGGTTCCACGGTCGCGACCTGTACCCAGAGCCGCCGCCGCTGACCGATGAATGCATTGTCACCTATCAGCAACAGCCGTTAGGCATCGCCAAACGCATCGGCAGCCGGATAAAAAACAACCTGCCGCGCGAACTGGTTCGCGATGGCACGTTGGATTTTCATCAGTAAATCAATCCGCATGGGTTGGAACTGGCCGGAAAATTCCGGCTAGTTAATTTCGCTAATAATATTCCGACAGGCGAATATTATTATTCTAATCATTTTACTCTCTCGGCATTATCCCCTCTTCTGTTTGGAAGATAGCGACATCTTTCAAAAATAAAGAAAATTTTCGGCCCCCTACCAAGACATTTCTGACTTCTTATTCTATTAATTAAACTGTAAATAAATTAATGCGTTTATCCTTTTCTGGATGGCGTTTTTTGGGGCTCACCTTTACACGGCAAGGAAAAAGACATGAAAAAAATTCTGATGGCATTGACCTCGGCAGCCACCTTGCTGTGTGCAAGTGGTGCCGCCAACGCGGCAGGGACTATTCAGGGTAACCTGGGGGTAACCCTGACCATCGGCGCAGGTTGCGTGGTGGGCGGCGGAAACAGCGCCGGCAGCGTCAACGACTTTGGCGCCATTAACTTCGGCACCTACTCTTCGCTGTCCAACATTATCGACGCCAGCGCAACCGGTTCCGGCGGCGCAGGTACCCTGTCGCTGACCTGTACCACAGGTACCGACTACACCGTGGCGCTGAACGACGGTCTGCACGTGGCGGCCGGTAACCAGCGCCAAATGGCCAGCACCGCAGGTGCCTTGATCAAGTACAACCTTTACCAGGATCAGAACCGTGCTACCGCCTGGGCCAGCGGTGCCAATGCCCTGACCGGCACCGGCACCGGCGCCGCGGTTCCGTTGATTGTCTACGGTCGTGTCCCGGCCGCCGCCACCACACCCGATCCTGATACCTATAACGATACCGTGACGATGACGGTAACCTGGTAACAGTGCGGCAGGTTGTTTTGGGCTGTGGCTTGCTGGCGTTAAGCCTGGCGGTGAATGCTGATAGCAAAACGGCTACCATTGGCGTCAGCGCCACCTTGTTGAAGGCTTGCGAAGCCGGCAGCAGCTCGGGGGGCAATGTCAGCTTCGGTTCGCTTAACTTCGGTACGGTCTATTTCCTCAGTACCAGCGTCAGCGTCGCCGGGCAACAAAATGCCGGCGCCATTCGCATCAAATGCAACAACGGCACCAGCTACAACGTCCTGCTTAACGGTGGGCAAAGCGGCAACACCGCTGCCCGTTACCTGAAAAGCGCTGCCGGACAACAGGTGAACTACAACCTGTATACCAGCAGCGCCCACAGCACCATCTGGGATAACCTGACCGGGGTGTCGCAAACCGCCAACGGCCAGGATAACTGGTTACCGGTGTACGGCATGATCCCGGTGCAATCCACCCCGCCGATCGGCAGCTACACCGACACCGTGCAGGTCACCATCAATTGGTAATGGCAATGCGTATTTTAAGCGGTGGTTTATTGCTCTGGATGATGGCGCCGCCGGTACTGGGCGACACGGGCGTCAACGATCAGCAAAAGACCCAGGCACTGACCGTCAACGCGACGGTGGTGAAAGGCTGCATCCTGGGGAGTGGCAGCAGCGATGTCACCACCTTCGGCAGCCTCAACTTTGGTCAGGTCTCTTCGTTAGCCAGCAATATCAGCATCGTTTCCAGCGCCGGGGCTGGTTCAGTGCTGTTTCGTTGCAATCCGGGTCTGAGCGTTACGCTGGCGCTGGGTATCGGCAATAACGTCACCGGTTCTATCTCCGCCGGACGCAAACTAAAAAATACCCTGACCCCCGAGACCCTGATTTATCAGCTTTACCAGGACAGCAACTATTCCACCATTTGGGGTGATGGCAGTAACGGTGGCACCACCGAGATTGTCGCCGCGACCGGCAGTACTCAGGAAATAAAAGTTTATGCCCGTTTGTTCTCGACCAGTACCCTGCCCACCAGTGGCACTTACAGCGATACGGTCTTACTGACGGTCACTTATTAGTATTTTGAATAAACAAGGATTTAGCCATGCGCATACCTTTACGACTGTCACTGACGGCAGCGCTGTTGATTGTCGGCCAACAACAGGCGCTGGCCGCCGCCTCTATTCTGATTTGGCCTATCGATCCGGTGATTGAAGATCAACAACCCGCAACGGCGCTGTGGCTGGAAAACCGCGACAGCAAACCGGTCTATATGCAAGTGCGCGTGCTCGGCTGGAAACAGACCGCCGGTAAAGACGATTACAGCAACCAAAGTGAAGTGATCGCCAGCCCGCCAGTCGCCTCGATTGCGCCAGGTAAACGCCAATTAATCCGGTTGGTTAAACAAACCCCACCCCCCGCCGGCCAGGAACGCGCTTACCGAATTCTGATTGATGAAGTCCCGGTGAAAGATTCAGGCAGTCAATCTACCCCCGATGGGGCTCAGATGGGGCTGAAATTCCAGATGCGTTATTCGGTGCCGTTGTTTGTCAGCGGCAAAGGCGTCTGGACCAAACAGGATTCAGAAAAACCGCGTGATTACGCCTCCGCCAACCAACCGCAGCTCAGCTACCGACTGTTGCAGCAAAGCAGTCAGCGCTGGCTGGAGGTACGTAACCAGGGCATCGTGCATGCGCGTATCTCCAAAGTCACAATGCAGGGGAAAACGCTCAATGCCGGCCTGATGGGTTACGTGTTGCCCGGTTCGCAGATGCGCTTTGCGGTACCGGCTTCTGGCAGTTTCAGCAGCGGTCAACTGCAGGCCAAGGTCAACGACAACAAGCAGCCGATCACCCTGACTGCTTACTGAGCAACATGTGCCGTTAACCAGCATGCCGTCACCCAGGCGTAACGGATTCGGTCTGAAGCCGTTAGCATTCGCCGTACTGTGCGCAGTGGCCACGCCGTGGCTACCCTATTCCTACGCCGATGATTTACCGCCGCCGCCCAGCGCCATCAGTATGCCGGATACCACGTTGTATCTGGAGCCGGTGGTCAATGGCCGCCAGACCGGAAAAGTGGTGCCGGTGACTTACCGTGGCGGCCACTATTACCTCACACCTCAGCAATTGCTCGACGCCGGTCTGCCGGTAGCGGATAAACAGGCGAAAGAAATTGCGGTCGACCAATTAGATAAAGTGGACGTCACCTACAGTGGTGAAACCCAGCAGTTGATGATCAACGTCCCCAATGACTGGCTACCCAAGCAGAAATTCAACGCTCAGAACCCGTTGGATCGCCTGCCGGCACAGAGCAGCCTCGGTCTGCTGTTCAATTACGATCTTTACGCCAGTCAAAGCAGCGCCAACGGTCAGCCGGGCTATCTTTCTGCCTGGACCGAACAGCGGCTGTTCGACGGCTTTGGCGTGGTGTCCAACACCGGTATTTTCCGCGGCAGCTTTAACACCTCCGCCAACAGTGACCAGGACAACCGCTATATCCGCTATGACAGCCAATGGCGCTACAATGATGACGACCGCCTGCTCAGCTATACCGCGGGCGATCTCGCTACAGGCGCGCTGACCTGGAGCAGCTCGGTGCGTATCGGCGGCGTCCAGCTGGCGCGTAATTTTGCCTCCCGGCCCGATCTGATCACCTACCCGCTGCCGCAGTTCTCCGGCCAGGCAGCGCTACCCAGCAGTGTTGATCTGTATATCAACAGCTATAAAAACAGCAGTACCAGCGTTAACCCCGGCCCTTTCACCCTGGATACCGTGCCTTACATCAACGGTGCCGGGCAAGCCACCGTCGTCACCACCGATGCACTGGGCCGACAAGTCAGTACCGTGGTGCCGTTTTATGTCGCCAGTAATCTGTTGCAGGCTGGCATGAGCGACTTCAGCCTGTCTTCCGGTGCCCTGCGGCGCAATTATGGCATCAGCTCTGCCGATTACGGCCAGTGGGTGGCCAGTGGCAGCGGACGTTACGGCGTCATGGATTGGTTAACCCTGGAAGGACGTGCCGAAGGTGCCGCTGAGCTGGCGGTGGGCGGCGCCGGGGCCAATATTCGTGTTGGCCAGTGGGGGGTATTCAACGCCTCTTACAGCTACAGCCAGGCCAGCGATAACGCTTTTAATGATTATCAGCCTTCACAACAGCCCAACTACTACGATCCGCTGACCGGTCAACCTATCCCTCAGCCCGATCCGCAGCCGGTCTATCAGTACAGCACCAATCATGGCGATCAGAGCAGCATCGGCTACACCTACAGCAACCGCTATTACAGCCTGAATGCCCAGCGCATCCTGCGCAGCGCCGGTTTCGGGGATATTTCGGTGTATAAAAGCGACTATCGTCTGAGCCGCCGTACCGATCAACTGACTGGCAGTATCGGCCTGAACCGGTTCGGTAGCATTGGCACCGGCTATTTTGATGTCCGTGACGCCATTGGTCAGCGCACTCGCCTGGTCAACTTCTCCTACAGCATTTCGCTGTGGCGCAATACCAGCCTGTATGCGTCGGTGAACCGCGAAATCGGCAGCAGCGGCTACAGTGCCCAACTGCAACTGTCCATTCCCTTCGACACCTGGGGGACCGCCAGCGTCAGCGCCTCTCGCGACAACAACAATCGCTGGAACCAACGCGTCAGCTACAGCCGCGCGGCACCGACCGACGGCGGTTTGGGCTGGAACCTGGCCTACGCGGATGGACAGAGCAGCGACAGCTATAGTCAGGCCGATATCACCTGGCGCACCCGTCTGCTCGAGGCCCGCGGCGGGATGTACGGCAACAGCGATGATTATACCCGCTGGGGGGAAGTGAGCGGTTCTCTGGTGGCAATGCAAGGCGATCTGTACGCTACCAATACCATTAACGACGCCTTCGCCCTGATCTCTACCGAAGGCTACCCGGATATTCCGGTGCGTTATGAAAATCAGTTAATCGGCGTGACCAACGCCAAAGGCTATCTGCTGGTGCCCACCGTCACCTCCTATTACCACGCCAAATTCCAAATCGACCCGCTTAATCTGCCAGCGGACGTGGCGGTTCCCACCGTGGAGAAAACCGTGGCGATCCGCGATCACAGCGGGTTCCTGGTCGATTTCCCTATCCAGCAGATTTCCGCCGCCGACGTCAAACTGGTCGATGCCCAGGGCAAACCGCTGGCCAACGGCAGCGAGGTGGCCATCGTCGGCAGCAATCAGCAAAGCTATGTTGGCTGGGATGGCATGGTCTATGTGGATCCGGTGCAATTGCAAAACCGGCTGAGCGTCATTCCGGCAGACGGTAGCGCCCCCTGCCAGGCGCAATTTAACCTGACCAAAACCCAGGGCATCCAAAGCATCGGACCAATTGTGTGCCAGTAACTCATGATGGAGAAAAAGATGATTAGTGGATCCAAAGCGTTATTACTGGCGCTGCTGCTGTTCACCGGCCGACAAGCACTGGCCGACTGCACCACCACCAACGGCAGCGTCACCCTGCCAGGCAGCAGCACATTTGCCGTTTATAATGGCTCACTCAGCGCCCAGGGTACCGCCGGACTCAACTGCAGTGGCTTGGGACTATCGCTGTTGACGCAAAATACCGTGACGGTAAAAATAAACTCGACCACCAATACCATGGCGCTGGCCAACACCGACGGTTCCGGCGATAAAATCCCCTATCTGATTTATCCCGATGCGAATTACCAGTATCCCTATACCGTCGGGCAAACCATCGATTACAGCTCATTGAACCTGTTGACGCTGATCCTGATCTCCCCCAACGTCAACTTTCCGCTGTACATCAAAACCACCGCCGGGGCCAACGTCCGCTCCGGCACCTATACCGACACGGTCAACCTGGTGTGGAACTACCATATCTGCGGGCTGGGTTTGATCGGATTGTGCATTTGGTGGGATGGCACCAATAAACCCAGTACCGTGACGATTAACCTGATCCTTACCAAAGACTGCCTGTTCGGCACCGCGCAGAACGTCAACTTTGGCAGCATGGCGCTGGTCGGGCAGTTTAACCCGGTGAACCAAAGCATTACCCTCACCTGCACCAAAACCGAGGGTTACAACACCTACTTTACCGACGGCAATAACCCGGTCACCGGCTGGCGGCGAATGAAAAACGGCACCAGCAACTATATGCAGTATCAAATCTACCTGCCCAACAGTACCACGGTGTGGAACAGCACCAACAAACAAGCAGGCGCCGGTACCGGGCTGGCACAAAGTATCCCGTACCTGGCTCAGATCAACCCGGCGCAAACCGAAGTGCCGGTGGGAACCTACTAGGACAACATCAGTTTTGTGGTGGAGTATTAAGCCCCTGCGCTAGTCACGGATCGTCGATGTTGCCAGTTTGTATTTTTTATGTGGCATTTTTTGCTCATTTGACTATGCTAATGATGACGACCTCAACTGGTCACACCTCATACCAGCAGATCAAGCAGGAGTTCCAATGGGCAAAACCGTGGTGAAAATAGGCAGTTTCGAGGTCGATGACGCGCATTTATCCTCCTCGTCCGAGCAGGCCAGCACGCTGGCGATCCCTTGCAAGTCGGATCCCGACCTGTGCATGCAGTTAGACGGTTGGGATGAGCACACCAGCATTCCGGCGATACTCGATGGCAAGCAATCGCTGTTGTACAAGCAACATTACGATCGGCAGAGCGATGCCTGGGTGATGCGATTGGAATGAACGACGACAAACTGAAGAACGCGCGGTGTCCCCTCAGGAACACGGCGCGTTTTTTTATGTGATAGCAATACCGCGACCGGCGAAGAAACGGCCAAAGCTGCTCAGCGGTAAAGTCACCTGTTGGCGCGTGGCCGGGCTGTCACCCGAAGGGTTATGGAAGGTTACGCGATCGGCCTCAGCGGCGGTCACCAACACCAGATGACCGCCACGCTGGGGTGGCGTCTGCTCGGGCTGGCGAATGCCGGGATGTACCGAAGCGATAAAATAACGCCGTTGCGACAACACCAGTGGCAAGTCTTCCGGCTCGATACCGACCCTCACCTCAGATTCCAGCGCAAACTGCTCACGCACATAGTCGACAAAGGGCGCGTAAATCAGCCCCTTGATACGCTCGCCTTCACGAACGTAAGCACCGTACGGCAGACTACGGCGCGCCAACTCCAGCAGCGAGGGCGCCTCACCATCTCGATGGCTAAGTACCATTCTCAGACAGGCCATGCCACAGACGTGGTTAGCCCATTCGATGTATTCCGCCCGATCGCGCGCGCCGCTGCGCGCCCAGTTAACATCATCCGCCAGCGTCACACGCCCGGCAATCAGATCGGCCGCCAACTCGGGCGTCGCCCATTGGCAGACGTAAGGGACAGAGGACATCAAATCAGAAAGTCTCTGCCACTTTGAAATTCATCAGCACCAGCGTCATATCCGGTGAGAACAACTCGTACTCTTCAAAGAAGCTCTGCAACTCTTTACGCCAATAGGCCAGAGAACGGTCACCTTCCCCTTCGGCAAAAGCATGGGCTTCATCAACCTGATCGTAGGTTTTCATCTCTACCGACGTCAGTTCTACCGCACACACCGGGTCACCTTTACCGTCCACCACCACAAACACGTCGCCGGCCAGTGGGATGCCTTCGCCATCGAGATTGGCACAGGTTGCCGTCTTGGTCCCGTTGAGGATCAGCTTGACCACGTCATCGGCCTGCTGCTCGGTGTTGCCGAATGCCCAACGCTCGGTGTTTTCGTATTTCTTCGGAATTTCGCTCGCCATTGCCATACCTTATTGAATGAATCATTGTGCAGACAGAATAGTACAACGTATTCCCTGCGGCCTCCACCTGCCGAATTCACGCCACTGTGGCCTATTCCCCTATCTTTTATAGGCTGTTTCGGGTAAATCCCTGTGCCTGCGTCGGCACAACAGGCATACTGTGGACGCAATTCACTCCATGGCTATTGGCCAGGCGGCAACAAAATGAAGAATGACGACAAAGACTCCGATGACACTTTCAGCGACTTGTTAAAAGTGCTGGCGGTGGCGGCGATTGTTATCTTTGTTATCGTCGGCTGGTATTTCAGCTAATAAGCACCACAGGAGGTCACATTGGCAACAAAACGCATGCGCACCAAGCACTGGAAGATGTTTTTGATCCTGCTGCTGATCTGTCTCGCCCTGCTGTTATTACGCTGGGCAGCGATAGTCTTTGGTTAATGGCAGGGAGCAATACGAATGGCAAAACGTAATGGCAACGGCGTACAAATCGCCTTACTGCTGCTGGCGGTGGTTATTTTAGTCTGCGGCATTTTAATGATTACCACCGAACTGGGTCATCAGGTACTGGAAGAGATCGAGGATATTCTCGAGTAAAGCCAGCCCGGCCGGACACTGGCTGGCACCCTATTATCCAGGTTCCCGCTCTGCGGGTTGTTTGACCTCCGGCTCCAACAGCTCGCGCAGATAGGCGATCCGCGCCTCCCCTTGTGGCAACCAAAAACGACACAGCCAATGCGGCACTTCGGCCCCTTGGCTTCGGCGATGGTACACAGCCAGTTGATCGACCAGTTTCATTATTCGCCCTCCAGTAATTTAACAAGGTCAGTATTGGGCGAAAAAACCAGAAGAAACACTGATGGCTTATTTTTTATGCTTCCTGATTTAATATTGTGCGATCGGCGCGGTGGCGAACCCCTGGCTCAACTGCTACATTGACCAAAAATCACCCAGCCGAGGTAAGCGATGATGTTCTCGGAGCAGGAGATAAAACCCGTGTGGGATGAAGTGGCACGCTTGATCGGCGACAGCGTGATGCAGTTGCGCCATCGCGGCGAGGTTTTATCGGTAGAAACGCTGGCAAAGCATCTGGCGCAACAACTGGCAGACTGTCATGACATTGAACGCCGGATCCTGATTGGCGCAGCGATCAACATGCTGAAAGATGGAAAATGAATCGCCAACCGGAAGGGTTGGCGATTCGGCAGAAGCCCGAGGTATGCAAGCCCGGCCTTCTGTGCGCTACTATGTCAGGCTAACATGACGAAATTAATAGGAATTGTCGGGTTTTTCCTCAAAATGCCGAATTTTTATTGCCATCTGTCCTCAGGCCAGCACGAAATCACTGGTTTCCAGTGGTTGACCCACCACTTTCACCAGAAAATCACTGGCGTCAAACCCACCGCCCAGATTGATGGCTAAATCGCTGACCTGTGCCTGCGCGTCGTAGCTCAGCATTGCCTCACCGGCCTTGCCGCTGAACTGGCTGACAAATTCGAGGCCCTTGCTGCCACCGGTGTTAAACAACGACAGATCTATCTTGTCCTCGCCGCTAACAAAATCCACGATCCAGTCCGGTGCATCAGCGCGTGACTCGTTGGCAGCGAAATAAACAAAGGTGTCTTTGCCCTCATTACCAAACAAATGATCCGACTCACCACCGCCGTACAAAATGTCGTCCCCCGCGCCGCCCATCAAAATATTATTGGTGTCGTTACCGATGATCACATCGTTTCCGGCACCGCCAAAAGCGTTTTCGATGGTCACGCCGGCAGCAATCGAAACGTTTCCCTTCAGTCCTCCCACGTCAGAGAAAGATTGCTCATTGAGGTTAATACGTTGGTTCTGGCTAAAACCCGAGAAATCAAAAGTGTCCGTACCGCCAGCGTCCCAGGCGCTAAACACAATTTTATCCTGTGCTCCGGTGGCGGTGAGGAAATCGCGATCGGTGTTGGAGTTAAAACCGTAGATCGTATCACCGCTGCGGGTGGTCATATTGGCACCATAGAAATGCTGGATGGCGGTAATGTCATTTAACAACGGCGCGGAAGAGTAAGCGCCCTGGAAATCCTGGCCAGTGCTGCTCTCGCTGAAATAGCTCATCACGCTGTGGGCGCGACTGTCTTCGAAATAAGTCGCATCCTGGTTGTAAGTAATACTCACACCCGGTGCGGCATTGTAATCCCCCGGATGCTGCAACCCCAGCGCATGGCCAATTTCATGGGTTAGCGTCTGGCGGCCATATTCGTTTTCGTGGATCAGGTCATTGGCGAAGACATTACTTGTGGCGTTATACCAGGTTTGCCCCGCCACCGACGCAGAAGAGTCCGGGTTATACGCAAAGGCATAAGAGCCGCGAGAGCTGACATCAAACAGGCCAAATTTGATATTGGCGTTTTGGGTGTTACTGGTCTCGGTAAAGGTGATATTGGCGACGTCTGACCAGGATTGCAGTGAAAGTTTCGCCTGTTCACGCTGCTGTTGATTAAAGCTGCTGAATCCGCCGATCGCCATACTCGACATATTAGTCGGTGCCTGTTCCCAAAAACTGTAACTCAGGTTAACCGGGGTATCGGTCACGCCTTTATCATGCCAGCTTCGGTCGCCACGGATCAGTTCCAGCCCCGCATTTTCAAAACTTTTTGAGGGATGAATCACGTTCAGCAACGGATCGCTATCGGGTTTATAAGCGCCCTGCAGGGCCAATACGCTGATAGCTTCGGCGGAGGCGTTAGCCTGTTGATTGCTTGATGACATACCAATATCTCCATATTTGTCATTTCAGTGTGTCGACGACATCACTGACGGATGGCCTTAATGGCCCGGGTCCGGTGCTGAATAAATACGGGGATATCGGTAATGCGGTTGGCACCCTCCATGAGTACTCTTGATGAGAACGATAGTCCCTTAAATAAAAGAATAGACGCTTTGGTTTAAAATACAGAATTATCTGAGGAAAAATAATCTCGACTATTCCCTCTCCATTTGGCTGCTTATTATTTTCAGTAACACAAATAAAAAAACCGGGGCAATCCACCCCGGTATCCATAATTCAGTCTGGACTCAGATTAACCAACCCAACAACAGCGTGGCGCCAATGACGGTGGACGCACCGCCGATACGCGTGGCGATTTGCGCAAACGGCATCAACCCCATACGGTTGGAGGCGGAGAGGATCGCCACGTCGCCGGTTCCGCCTAACCCACTGTGGCAGCAGGTGACGATCGCCGCTTCTACCGGGTACATTTTCAGGTAAGGCGCAATCAGGAAACTCACCAGTCCCATCGACAACACCACCGAACCGCAAACCACCACATAGCCCACCGAGAAGACCGCCACCACGCTTTCCAGCGGCACATACAACATGCCCAGACCAATCATCAACGGCCACACCAGCGCGGTTGAAACGAATTTATAAAAACTGTGAGCACCGGTTTCCATTGAAGTTGGGATCACCCGACAGTATTTGCACAGTACCGCAAACAGAATCATCAGCACCGGGCCGGGAATATGCACGATGTGTTCGAACAGACCGCCGACGATAAAGAAGGCGCAGATCACCAACAGCCCACCGCCCATCAGTTGGAAATCGACGTTGCCGTTGGTTTCCTTGATGGCAAACACCGCGTTTTCCTCTGCCGAACGGATCAACATGCCGTCACCGCTCAGCGCCTTGCGCTTCATCCCCAAACGCGCCAACACGCCTGCCGCCACAATAGCGAAGATATTACCCAGTACCGCCGCCGGGGCCAGTTGTGCCACGTACACGTCCGGCGTCGATCCCAGAATGGCAGAATAAGCCAGCGACAGCGGCAATATGCCCTCGCCGATACCGCCACCGATAATCGGCACAATGATAAAGAAGAAGGTATGGTAAAAGGTGAAGCCAAACAGCTTGCCCACCAGCAGCCCGGTCGCTACCGCGGTCACCGTACCGATCACCAGCGGCACAAACATGCGGATCATGCCCTGGATCAGGATCACCCGGTTCATGCCGAGAATGCTGCCGACCACCAGACTGGCGATAACAAAGTACAGCAGGTTGGCGTCTTTCATCAGCAGATGGACGGTCCCCATCACGTTCGGCTGGAAGAAATTAAAGTAGACCAACACCGAAGGCACCATCAGGCACAGAATGGCCGGACCGCCGATATCACGCAGCACCGGAATGCTTTTGCCTAAATGCGCCAGTGCAAAACCCAGCGTCATAATCACCGCCAAGCCACCGATCATATTCTTTGGCAAGAAGTTGGCATAAGCCGAAACGGCAACAATGGCACAAATAGTGATAAACAACGCCACCGGCACGGCACCGATATTCATTTGCCGGATTTGGTTAATTAATCCTGAAGGATCAGGCTGCAACGCATCTTTCTCACAGGCAATTTCTGCATTTATCTGTTTCATTATTCACCCTGCTGACCAGTGTTCAGTGTGGAGCGGATCGTCTAACGCCATATGAAATAATTTAAACAGTTAAAAGAAATTATTATCATAGACACGATGGAGACTTTGATTTTTTATAATGATTAAAATAGTAGACAGCCCAGACGATATGATAAAAAATAAGAATACGTAATCAAATTACGCCTTATTAATCCAATATTGTGAGCCTCCACTGATGTTGGTTTTAATTAATTATCGTCAGCGTTTTGTAATTAAAATAATCAGGCGTAAATTCGCTGCTATGCTATAGATGGAAGTAAAAATCCGTGCGTTTACTAATGAGAACCGGAGCGGTAATTAGCTGAATCCGGTCAGCTGTACCCGAGCCTGCTCCTGCACGCGGCACCGTGCAGAAAACAGGCAATAATATATGCCCCATGGCTTTCAGGTTGTTGCCGACAATAGGGTACTCTGAAAGCCGACAGGCATAGCACTAATAAGGAAGTAGGATATGTCTTCAATCGCGATTACCCCACAAACGCTGGCCCGTTACGGCATCCATCAGGCTACCGAAATCGTCCATAACCCAAGCTATGAACAACTGTTTACCGAGGAAACCCGTGCCGACCTGCCGGCACTGGAGCGCGGTACGCTGACCCAGCTTGGTGCGGTCAACGTCGATACCGGTGAATTCACCGGTCGTTCGCCGAAAGATAAATACATCGTCCGTGACGACACCACGCGCGATACCGTCTGGTGGTCCGATAACGGCACCGGCAAAAACGACAACCAGCCACTGTCGCCGGAAGTGTGGCAGCATCTGAAAACCCTGGTGGGTGACCAGCTTTCCGGCAAGCGTCTGTTTGTGGTGGACGCCTTCTGCGGCGCCAATGCCGACACCCGCCTGAAGGTCCGTTTCATCACCGAGGTGGCCTGGCAGGCGCACTTTGTCAAAAATATGTTTATCCGCCCGACGGATGAAGAATTGCAGAATTTCGAACCGGACTTCGTAGTGATGAACGGAGCCAAATGCACCAACCCGGACTGGCAACAGCAGGGGCTGCATTCAGAGAACTTCGTCGCCTTTAACCTGACCGAACGTATTCAGTTGATCGGCGGAACCTGGTACGGCGGCGAAATGAAGAAGGGCCTGTTCTCAATCATGAACTACCTGTTGCCGCTGCGGGGTATCGCCTCGATGCACTGTTCGGCCAACGTCGGCGAACAGGGTGATGTGGCGGTGTTCTTTGGCCTGTCCGGTACCGGTAAAACCACCCTCTCCACCGATCCCAAGCGTCAATTGATCGGCGATGACGAACACGGTTGGGACCATGACGGCGTGTTCAACTTTGAAGGCGGCTGCTACGCCAAGACCATCAAGCTGTCGCAACAGGCCGAGCCGGAGATCTATCAGGCGATCCGCCGTGACGCACTGCTGGAAAACGTGCAGGTGCTGGCCGATGGCAGCATCGATTTCGATGACGCCAGCAAGACCGAAAATACCCGCGTCTCCTACCCGATTGAGCATATCGAGAACATCGTCAAACCGGTGTCCAAAGCCGGTCACGCGAAGAAAATCATCTTCCTGACTGCGGATGCCTTCGGGGTGCTGCCGCCGGTATCACGCCTGACGCCGGAACAAACCCAGTACCACTTCCTGTCTGGCTTTACCGCCAAATTGGCCGGTACCGAGCGCGGCATCACCACGCCAACCCCAACCTTCTCAGCCTGTTTCGGCGCCGCGTTCCTGACGCTGCATCCGACGCAGTACGCCGAAGTGCTGGTGAAACGCATGGAGGCGGCCGGCGCTCAGGCCTATCTGGTGAATACCGGTTGGAACGGCAGCGGCAAGCGTATTTCCATCAAGGATACGCGTGGCATCATCGACGCTATTCTGAACGGTGAGATTGAGCACGCCGAGACCTTCACCCTGCCGATCTTTGGCCTGGCGGTCCCGACGGCACTGCCGGGGGTTGATCCTTCGATTCTCGATCCGCGCAAAACCTACGCCGACGAATCCTTGTGGCAGGAGAAGGCGCAGGATCTGGCGCAACGCTTTATCGATAACTTCGCAAAATACACCGTGACGCCAGCCGGCGAAAAGCTGGTCAGCGCCGGTCCCAAGCTTTAAGACTGCAAAGGCACAATGGTGTCTTTAGACGTCTGACAAAGCTTGTTATTAGGGAGAGCGTGCCGGAGGGGTCGTAGCAGCCTTGGCTGCCGACCAATTTGCCGGGAGCAAATTGGAACGACTTCGTCGGCCCGTAGGGTGGGACACACGGACGTGCCCCATAATGGCCCCTCGGTGCGCTAGGCCCGAGTATCTCGGTCTAAAAGACAATTTAGCCATCAACCTCAAGGGGCCCGTCGGCCCCTTTTTTACGCCAGTTGCGTATCCAGATTGATCAGCGCCTGCGCCAGCACCCTGGCTCCATCGGCCAACTGCTGTTCGGTAATCGACTCCTCTGGGCAATGACTGCGCCCATTCAGACAGGGAATAAACACCATCCCCACCGGCCCGGTGGCTGCCATATAGACCGCATCATGCCCGGCACCGCTCGGTAGCCGACGGCTGGCCAGTCCGAGCGACTGCGCAGCACCGTCGATCGCCTGCATCACCGTTTCCGCACAGGCCGTGGGCCGTGCCCGACTGACATGCTGCAACTCCGCCTGCAATCCCAGGCTCTGCAAACGTGGCTGACAACTTTCCAGCAGTAATTCAGGGAAGCTATCCAACACCTGCTGACTGTCGCTACGCACCTCAAGCATCAGTTCCACCCGGCCCGGCACCGCATTAGGCACGTTGGGCGTCATGGCAATACGGCCCACGGTCGCCACCACATAGTGCGGATTACCGCTCTGCTGCGAGGCTGCCGCATGCGCCTGTTCGATCACCTGTGCCGCTCCCACCAGCGCATCACGACGAATATCCATTGGCGTAGTCCCGGAGTGATCCGGCTGGCCAATCACCGTCACCAGGACCCGGCGAATGCCGACAATGTGCGTCACCACGCCAATCGGCAATTGCTGGCGCTCCAGCACCGGTCCCTGCTCGATGTGCAGCTCGACATAGGCGGCGGTGCCGCCAGGCAAGCGCAGCGGCTGGGTCAGTTTTTCCGGCTGAGCGCCGATTCGCCTCATCGCTGCCGCCAGCGTTTCCCCCTGCGCGTTCTTCGCCGCCAGCATACCGCTGTCCAACTCACCACTTAGCGCCCGGCTGCCCACGCAGGAAATCCCGTAATCGCTCGGTTCCTCGGACAGAAAGTCGATCACCTCAAATGGGTGCTGCAAAGCTTTCGCCTGCTGGTGCAGGCAGTGGGCGATCTCAATCCCCGCCAGTACGCCGATAATGCCGTCATAGCGGCCGCCGCCAACCACGGTATCGCAATGCGAACCGGTGACGATCGGCGCCAAATCCTTACGCAACCCGGCGCGGCGCCCAATCAGATTACCGCCCTCGTCCAGCGTCACCGTCAGCCCGGCCTGTTTCATTTGCTCAGCCAGCCAGAGACGCGCCTCACTGAACAATGGTGTAAAGGCACGGCGCGTCCAGGGCACTTCCGGCAGTGTCATCTGTGCCAGGTGGTTAACCCGGGCCCACAAGCGCTCGCTATTGATTAATTCGGTCATTGACTCTCTCCTTTGGCAGCATGCGGGCGCAAAAACTGGCCCGTCCCCGGCGAATTGACAATATGCCCATCGGCAAACACCGCCTGACCGCGGCAATAAGTGGTTTCCACCCGCACGCTGAATTCCATGCCCTCAAAGGCACTCCACTTCACCGCCGACAGACTGTTGGCCGGATCGAAGCGGTAATGCTCAGGCTTCAAAATAACGAAGTCAGCATCCATACCGATATCAAAGCCGCCTTTACGATCGTCGAGCAGGAAATGGCGCGCCGGGTTGCGGCACAGCAGTTGCGCTACGGTGGTCGGCGCAATGCCATGCTGTTCACAGCCGGTCCACAGCGCCGGTAACAGCGTCTCCAGCCCCGGTCCGCCGGAGGCATTTTTGAATACGTTGACATCCCCTTTACGCTCCAGCCCCCAGCTGACGTGATCGGAAGAAACAAAAGTACAGTTACCCTGCGCAATATGGCTCCACAGCAGTTCGGTTTCCGCTTGCGGGCGGATCGGCGGGTAGTGCTTGGTCTTGGCACCAAACTGACGCGTGTGCTGTTCGTGGTTCAGCATCAGGTACTGCACGCAGGTCTCAATGCTGACCGGATAGCCCGCTCGCTGATACATCCGGTACAGTTCAAAACCCCGCGAGGTGGAAACGTGTACGGCGTGGGCGCGCGCGCCGCTTTCCGCCCCCATCTCATAGATCAGCGCCGTCGCCAGATTCTCGATCAACGGCGTGTGGGCACGCATAAAGGCATCCCAGCCGGTGTCACCCGCCTCGGTCATCCGTTGGATATTCTTGCGCGTCAGCTCCTGCATTTGGTTATGCACCGCACAGGCCAGCCCGGTCGGCGCAATCAGTTGGAAGGCGTGCATCAGGTCGTCTTCATCTACCCGAGGGAAACGGCCCGGCGTGGCTTCAAAAGTGGAGAACTTGAAGGCGCAGACTCCACCTTCAATCAGCCCGGCGGCGGCGTCAAACCCGTAGGTGGGGTTCAGGGTGCCAAACAGCGCCACGTCGACATGGCAATCACGCTCTACCTCGGCAATTTTGGCCTCCAGCAGGGCACGGCTTGCCACCGGCTCCGGGTCGTCATAGGGCATATCGACCATCACCGTGACGCCCCCCGCCGCCGCCGCCCGCGATGCCCAGCCCAGGCCTTCCTGATTGGCCTGGCTGCCCGAATGCACCTGACCGTCAATCACCCCCGGCAGGATCCACTTGCCGCGGGCGTCGATCACCTGTTCGGCCTCAGGTGCCTGTCCGCAGCCGCTGCCAATGATTTTACCGCCGGCGATCGCCAGCCAGCCGTCAGGCGTCACCCGCTCGGCATCCACCAGGTTACCCTTGACCACCAGCTCTGGCCGTTGACTCAAATTCATAGCACCTCACCCCTTATTCCAATACGCCCAAGAACTGCATAAAAATGCACGCATCTCAGCTTATCAATCGGCCTGTTGTGCCGATACCGAAGCCAGTGTAGGGTGAGGCTGTCTATTCTGTCTTATGCTTGTTTATCACTCGTGCATAACAAAATGTTAACCATTGTGGAGGGCGTGTGCGTTTAAACCTCAAGCAAATCGAAGTGTTCCGCGCCATCATGCTGACCGGTTCGATCAGCGGTGCCGCCAAGCTACTGCATGTTTCCCAACCGGCGGTCTCACGGCTGATTGCCTATACCGAACAGCGCTTGGGCCTGACGTTGTTTGAACGCATCAAGGGCCGCCTGTACCCGACACCGGAGGCGCGTCACCTGTTTGTCGAGGTCAACTCGGTGTATCAAGGAGTGCAACGGGTCAACGAAGTGGCGGAGGATCTGATCCAAAATCGCATGGGTCACCTGCGCATCGCCTGCAGCCCAAGCCTGGGCCAGGGACTGATCCCCAGCGCTATCGCCAGGTTCCACGCCCAGTTGCCCGAGGCACGGGTGATCCTGCACACCATGATCCCGGACGTCTTGCTGCAGGCGGTACTGACGCAGCAGGTCGAGCTGGGCGTGGCCTTTCTGCATGAAGGCCATCCCAACGTCCATTCACGCCAGCTATACGAAAACCGACTGGTGGTGGCACTGCCCGCCACTCACCCGCTGACCGCCAAAAACGTGATTAGCATCGAAGATTTGATCGACCAGCCGTTTATCGGTTACGGCAGCGAGATCCCTATCGGCCAACTGGTGCGCAAGCTGCTGGATGACGCCAATATGCTCCTGCGCCCTACCGTTGAGGTACAGCAGATCCACGTAGCCTGTGCGCTGGTACAGGCCGGGGTAGGCATCGCGCTGATCGACGAAATTACCGCCAACGGCCCGGTGTGGACCAAGGTGGTTTTCCGGCCGATAGAACCCACCGCCAAAACCCCGATCAGCATCGTACATGGCATGTACGAACCCCTGTCACGCCTGGCCCAGGCGTTTATCGCCACCCTGGAGTCGGTGCAGATCCACTGGTCACGCTAAGCCCTTTAAGCGCTTCCCTTCCTGCCGCTTTCCCGAGTGATAGCGGCATAACTCATTCACCTGTCCCATGGGTTAACATTTTGTTATACGCAGGTGATAAAAAGTAATGCGACATTTTAGTTAACCGCCCCCTAGTATCGAATTCCGGTAGCGCAACTATTCATAGATTATTCATTCAAGCGCAATCTCACCGATACTTTCAGGAGCACAGACCATGGGGCGTGTTTTAACACTTAATGATGTGGAAGCCGCGGTAAAAGGCGGTTCGGTATTTGCTTGCGGCGGTGGTGGTTGGGTTGCCCACGGCCTGGAGCTGGGGCGACTGGCGGTGACCATAGGTCGCCCGGAACTGGTCAGCCTCGACGAATTGGCCGATGACGCCTGGTTAGCCACCGCGGCGGCGATTGGTGCCCCCGGCGGCCTGACCGACTGGCAGATGCTTGGCGTCGACTACGTCAAGGCGGTGCAACTGGTGCAGCAGGAACTGGGGGCCCCGATCGCCGGACTGATCGTCGGCCAGAATGGCATGTCCAGTACCCTCAATGGTTGGCTGCCTGCCGCCGTGATCGGTTGCAAGGTGGTCGATGCGGTCGGCGATCTGCGCGCCCACCCAACCGGCGATATGGGCTCACTCGGTCTGGCTTCCAGCCCGCAACCCATGATCCAGGCCGCCGTCGGCGGTAACCGCGCCAATAACGCCTATATCGAGCTGGTAGTGAAAGGGGCCACCGCCAAGGTGTCGCCGGTGCTGCGCAAAGCGGCCGACATGTCCGGCGGGTTTATCGCCAGCTGCCGCAACCCGATACCGGCGGCCTACGTGCGCCAACACGCCGCACTGGGGGGCATCAGCCTGGCAATCTCATTGGGTGAAAGCATCCTGGCGGCGCGAGGCAACGGCGTGGTCGATGCCATCTGTCGTCATACCGGTGGCCAGATTATTGGCAGCGGCGTGGTAACAACCAACAGTCTGCGCTATACCGAAGAAGCGTTTGACGTCGGCATCGTGACTCTCGGTGAGGGGAATGCACTGCGCCGCATCCACGTCATGAACGAACACATGGCGGTAGAAGACGCCCACGGCGAGCGTATCGCCAGCTACCCGGACGTGATCACCACGCTGGACAGCGCCGGTAACCCGATCAGCGCCGGGCAATTGAGGCCAGGCATGGAAGTGGTGATTTTCCATATGCATCACTCCCAGTTCCCCCTTTCGTCGTCGGTCACCGACCCGGCGGTCTATCCCCCGGTGGAGAAAACGCTGGGTATCGATCTGCGCAGCTATCTGCCGTCAGGAGATGCCGCATGAAAAGAACCTTTGAGGTAACTTCAGGTAGCACGCTGCGCTGCCTGGGCTGGCGGCAAGAGGCGCTGCTGCGCCTGCTGGAAAACGTGCTGGCGGTCGGTGAAAACCCGGATGAGCTGGTAGTGTACGCCGCGCTGGGCCGAGCCGCGCGCGACTGGCCGTCACACGATGCCATTGTCCACGCGTTAAAAACCATGCGTGAAGACCAGACCCTGCTGGTACAGTCCGGCAAGCCAATTGGCCTGCTGCAAACCCACGCCAACGCCCCGCTGGTGATCATGGCCAACTGTAATATGGTCGGCCAATGGGCGAAGGCGGAGAACTTTTACCGCTGGGAAAAAGAAAACCTGATCTGCTGGGGCGGCCTGACCGCCGGTGACTGGCAATATATCGGTTCGCAGGGGGTGATCCAGGGTACCTATGAAATCTTCTCGCGCATCGCCGAGCGCCATTTCGACAACGATCTACGCGGACGCTTTATCCTCACCGCCGGGCTGGGTGGCATGGGCGGCGCACAGCCGCTGGCAGGCACCCTGGCCAACGCCGCGATCCTGACCATCGAGGTTAATCAGGCCAGCATCGACAAACGGTTGAAAAACGGTTTTCTGCAACACCAAGCGGCCGATCTCGACCAGGCGCTGATGATGATAGCCGCCGCGCAACAGCGCAAAGAAGCCCTTTCGGTCGCCCTGCTCGGTAACGCCGCCGAAGTCTACCCGGCCATCCTGGCGCGCGGCGTGATCCCGGACATCGTCACCGATCAGACTGCCGCACACGATCTGGTGTACGGCTACGTTCCCGCCGGTTACAGCCCGGAACAGGTGGCCAAACAGCGCGAGGACGATATCAATGCGCTGATGGACGCCAGCCGCCGCTCCATCGTTCAGCACGTACAGGCGATGATCGGCTTTATGGATCGCGGGGCGGTGGTGTTCGACAACGGCAATCTGATCCGCACCCACGCTCATCAGGGCGGCGTTGAGCGCGCCTTCGAGATCCCGATTTTCACCGAAGCCTTTCTGCGGCCGCTGTTCTGCCGCGCCATCGGCCCATTCCGCTGGATCGCCCTGTCCAACAACAGCGACGATATTCGGGTCATCGATGACTACTTACTCGAGCGCTTTGCCGACAACCGCATCGTCAGCAACTGGATCACCCTGGCACGCCAGCATGTGCCCTTTGAAGGCTTACCGGCGCGCATCGCCTGGCTCGGTCACGGCGAACGTACCGAACTGGCACTGGAGGTCAACCGCATGGTGGCAGACGGACGCCTGTCCGGCCCCATCGCCTTCACCCGCGATCACCTCGATGCCGGGGCGATGACTCATCCGAATATCATGACCGAGAAAATGAAGGATGGCTCTGATGCGATCGCCGACTGGCCGCTGCTCAACGCGCTGGTCAACTGCGCCTCAATGGCCGATCTGGTGGCGATCCACTCCGGCGGCGGCGGTTACAGCGGCTATATGACCAGCTCCGGCCTCACCACCATCGCCGATGGCAGTGACGCTGCAGCACAACGTCTGCAACTGTCGATGACCAATGACACCACCACCGGTGTGATGCGTTACGCCGATGCCGGTTATCAGGAGTCACTGGATGAGATCGCTGACAAATCCTTGCCGTATATCTCACTGCCTCGCGGAGAATAATAATGATCAATAAAAGCACGCTTCCGCCCATCACCCCTCTACTGGCCGCCGATGCCGCCACACCGCGTAAAAACAGCGGCCGCAAGGCGATTGCCGCAGCCTCCATCGGCAACGCGCTGGAATGGTATGACTTCTCGGTGTACGCCTTCTTCGCGGTGTATATCGCGCAGAACTTCTTCCATCAGAACGATGCAGGCACCCAGCTGTTTGAAGCCTTCCTGGCTTTTGGGCTCGGCTTTGTTATTCGTCCGCTTGGCGCATTGGTGATCGGCGCTTACGGTGACCGGGTTGGCCGCAAGGCGGCCCTGACGTTGACCATCATGACCATGGCAGTCGGTACTGCAATCATTGCCTTTGCGCCGCCGTACAGCGCCATCGGCATCGGTGCGCCGCTGCTGATCCTGTGTGGCCGGGTGTTGCAGGGCTTTTCCGCCGGTGGCGAAGTGGGCGGCGCGGCGGCATTTTTGATCGAGCACGCCCCGGCGCATCAGAAAGGCCAATACGCTTCATGGCTGCAGGCCAGCATGGGGATCTCCAATATCCTCGGCGCACTGGTGGCAACCGCGGTTACGCTGACGCTCAGCCACGAGCAGATTGGGGACTGGGGCTGGCGTATTCCGTTCATCATCGGCCTGTCGATCGCACCAATTGGCCTGTGGATGCGTAAAACGCTGGAAGAAACGCCGCTGTTCGCCGAAGAACAGGCGCGCCAGCAGCGGGAACCCCGCACGCCGGAAATGCCGCTGCGCTTGCTGTTCCGCACCCATCGCCGCGCGGTGCTGCTCGGTACCGGGCTGTCGATTCTGTGGGCGGTAAGCATCTATGCGCTGATCATCTACATGCCGATTTATGTTCAGCGAGTGATGCACTTCGAGAGCCACCAGGCGTTTCTGGCGGCGCTGATCGGCAACTGCTTTATGGTGGTGTGCTGCGTGGCGGCCGGGGCCTGGTCTGACCGGATCGGCACCCTGAAAATCCTGCAGGTTGGGGCGCTGCTGTTGCTGGTGGCCAGCTACCCGCTGTTGCTGTTGCTCGATGCCTACCACACCACCGCGATGTTGATCCTGGTGCAGACGCTGTTTTGCATCCTGGTGTCGCTGTTCGTCGGCGTGGCCCCTGCGGCACTGTCCGATCTGTTCCCTACCCAGGTGCGGGCCAGCGGCATGTCGGTGTCCTACAACCTGGCGGTGACGGTGTTCGGCGGCTTTGCTCCGGCGATCCTCACCTGGCTGACCCAGAATACCGGCACTCGTTTTGCCCCGGCCTGGTATGTGATGATCGCCAGCCTGCTGGCATTGATCACACTGTATTTTATCGCCCGCCATCCGGCGCGGCAGCCCTGAACATAAAGCAATAACAACATCATAATAATCAATAACAAGGGTTCACTTATCATGCCAGGAAAACTCATTTTATCGCTGCTGGCCGCGCTGACGCTCGGTTATAGCCAGCTTGGGTTGGCCACCGTCACGCTCGACGGCCACTCCATTACCCCGCAGATGATTGCCAACGTCGCCGATGGCGAAGCGGTGGCCGTCGCCCCTGTCGCCATCAAACGCGTGACAATGTCACATAAGGTGCTGATCGAGGCGGCACAGAACGGTTTGAAAATTTATGGGCTGACGGTCGGCGTCGGGTTGAACAAGGATCGGCCGATGGTCGACGTGCATGGCAAGCTGACGCAGGAAGTGATCGACGCATCGAAAAAATTTAACGTCGGTCTGCTGCATGCCCATTCCGGCGGCATCGGTGAACCAATGAGTATTCGCGTGGCACGGGCCACCCTGGTCACCCGACTTAATGGCCTGCTGAACGGGGGCGGGGGCGTTCAACCGGCGATTGTCGACGCCTATGTCGCTTTTCTCAACAAAGGGATTACCCCGGTGATCCCGGCGGACGGTTCGGTGGGTGAAGGCGATATCACGGTGATCAGCCACATCGGGCTGGCGATGCTCGGCGAAGGCGAGGTCTATTACCAGGGCAACAAAGTCGCCGCCAGCGCGGCGCTGCAAAGCAGCCAAACGCCGGCTATTACTCCCTATGCCAAGGACGCACTGGCGATCCTCAGTTCCAATGCCTATTCCGCCGCCAGTGGCGCACTGGCGCTGGATTCACTGGCCCATCTGATGCAGGTCAATACCCTGACCTATGCCCTGAGTTTGCAGGCGCTAAACGGCAACGTATCGCCATTTCTGGCCAATACCCTGGCGCTACGTCCCTATCCGGAAGTGGCGGCGATGGGCAAAAACCTGCGTGAACTGTTGGCCGGTTCCAGCCTGTGGCAGCACGACGACAGCCGCCCGCTGCAGGATCCGCTCAGCTTCCGCTCCGGCGTCTATCTGCTGGCGGAACTTCAGCGCAGCTACCGGCAGGCCTACGATCAATTACTGGTGCAGTTAAACAGTTCCGACGACAACCCGGGAGTGGCGCTGAACGTCACGGCACCGTCACAGCGTCCGCAGGAGGCGGTCGGCTACGTGAGTGAAGGCAACCTGCAGGGCGCGGTGCTGCCGAGCGCTAACTTCGAGCCACTGCCGTGGGTGCTGGCCTTCGAGCAGTTGGGACTGGCACTGGCGCACAACTCGCTGGCCAGCGCCCAACAGGTGGTCAAACTGAATAACCCGGCGTTTACCGGCCTGAGCCGTTTCCTCGGCACCGATCACACCGTGCATGCCTTTGGCGCGATGGAAAAACCGGTGATGATGCTGGCAATGCGCAATAAAGAGCTGGCGATGCCGGTCTCACTCGATTACTTCCCGGTCGCCGGCGATATCGAAGACATCGCCACTAACGCCCCGGCGGTGGTTGAGCGTGTTCAGCAGCAGGTGGATAACGCTTATCAACTGCTGGGCATCCTGCTGGTGCACGACGCCCAGGCGGTGGACCTGCGCCAGCAGCGGCATAACGGTTTTACGCTCTCTGCTCCTACGGCCAAACTCTATGCGGCGATACGCCAACAGGTGCCGTTTATCGAAATCGATCGCCCACTGGCCCCCGACTTCGCCGCCGCTGAGCAGGTGCTGCGCCAGTACGGCCGGTAATTACCCCTAATACTGGCGATATTGTCCCCTCTCCTTTGGGAGAGGGTTAGGGGGAAGGGATAGGTACTGAAGCTAAAGCCCCCACTCACAGTTCCCGCTGAAAATAATTGATTGTTTTGTCATAAGAATTTAGAACTGACTGACAATAATTCAAACACACGGGAATGGGGATGAGCACACAAACGACGGTTATTGACGCACGCCAGTCGCGTCAGGCGTTGCTGGCCGGATCGGTCGGCAACTTTATTGAGTGGTATGAATTCGGCGTGTACGGTTTTCTCGCTACCGTGATCGCCGCCAATTTTTTCACCCTGCAGGGTGAAAGTGAAATCACCAGTCTGATCCTCACCTATGCCGCCTTTGCGCTGGCCTTTTTCTGCCGCCCGATCGGTGCGGTAATTTTCGGCCGCATCGGCGACCGCATTGGGCGTCGACCGACGTTGATCGCCGTATTGCTGCTGATGACCGTGGCTACCGCGCTGATCGGCGTGATGCCGACCTACGCCTCTATCGGCGTCGCCGCCCCGCTGCTGTTGACCCTGCTACGCATGTTTCAGGGGCTGTTTGCCGGCGGTGAATTTGGCGGCGCGGTGTCGCTGATGACCGAGTTCGCTCCCAAGGGCAAACGTGGCCTGTTTGGTGCCTGGCAGTCACTGACCGTGGCGTTCGGGCTGCTGGCCGGTGCCGGGCTGGTGGCCTTGCTGGCCGCGCTATTGACGCCGGAACAGCTACACGACTGGGGCTGGCGTATTCCCTTCCTGCTGGCGTTGCCAATGGGGGTAGTGGCACTGTGGCTGCGGCTGAAATTGCAGGAAACGCCGACCTTTACCCAGGCACAGCAGACCCGCGGCTCAACCACGCAGCCACCGGTGGTGAAGCTGAGCAGCGTAGCAAAAACCATTATCCTCGGCATTGGCCGCATGATGGGCTGGTCCGCCGCCGGTTACACCTTCCTGGTGGTGATGCCCTCTTACCTGCAAACCTCACTGCACGCCACCTTCCAGCAGGCACTGGTGGCCACGGTATTGGCCAACGTCGGCTTCGCCCTGACCATTCTGCCCGCCGGTATGCTCAGCGATAAACTGGGGCGCAAAACGGTAATGCTGACGGCAGTAGTGGCGGTGATCCTGTTTACCTTCCCGCTGCTGCACCTGCTGCAAGACCCGCAAAGCTCACTGCTGGCCAAAGGCATCGCGGTGATGATCGCCGGGGCGGTGGTCGGCTTGCTGGCCGGGCCTGGCCCGGCCATGCTGGCAGAAATGTTCCCCACCCAGGTACGTTATACCGGCCTGGGGCTGGCCTATTCGTTGTCCAATGCGGTGTTTTCCGGCTCAGCGGGGTTAATCATCACCGGCCTGATCAAACAGACCGGCAACCTCGATATCCCAGCCTACTACGTGGTGGCCACCTCGGTGGTCAGCCTGTTCGCACTGATGACCCTGCGGCGTGACGATCATCTGCGTTCGCTTAACCAACGTTAATTCCTGTCGGGCGCCCTGTGCGCCCTTTTCCTCTTCGGTGATTTTGATCACACCCACAAAATGTTAACGTTAACTTTTGTGATTAACATCGCAATCCCTCGCTTTGATGGCTTTATCTGGCTCAAAGTTAACGTTAACAATAAGGGCAATTTCATCCATCAGGGCATTCCACATGAACCGCGAAACAAAAAAATATTATGTGCTCCTCAGCGGCCTGTTGTTTTTCTTCTTCTTTACCTGGTCGTCCAGCTTTTCACTGATCTCCATCTGGCTGAACCAGAAAATCGGCCTGAAAGGGACAGAAACCGGGCTGATCTTCTCGGCGATGTCGATTATGGCGTTGTGCGCCCAACCGCTGTACGGCTTTATTCAGGACAAGCTTGGGCTGCGTAAGCACCTGCTGCTGTTTGTCGGCGTACTGTTGTTGCTGACCGGCCCGTTCTTTATCTACGTCTACGCCCCGCTGCTGCAGAGCAACCTGGTGGTTGGCGCACTGGTAGGCGGCGTGTTTGTCAGCCTGGCGTTCAATGCCGGGATTGGCGCGCTGGAATCCTATACCGAACGAGTCAGCCGCATCGTTGGCTTCGAATTCGGCCGGGCGCGCATGTGGGGTTCATTAGGCTGGGCCAGCGCCACCTTCTTCGCCGGTTTTAACCACAATATCAACCCCAATATCAACTTCTGGATCGCCTCAGCCTCGGCGGCGGTGTTCCTGCTGTTGCTGTGGCAGGTGCGCGAGCTGAAACCCAACGCCATGGCCGGGCTGGAGTACGGTAAGCCGGAGAATCTGAAGCTGCAGGACGCCCTGGCGCTGCTGCGCCTGCCGGGGTTCTGGGCGCTGGTAGTGTTCGTGCTCGGCACCAGCATCTACGGCGTGTTCGACCAGCAGTTCCCGGTATATTTCGCCTCGCAGTTCTCCACCCACGAGGAAGGCAACCGCATGTACGGTTTCCTCAACTCGCTACAGGTGTTTCTGGAAGCCGGCGGCATGTTCCTGGCCCCCTTCCTGGTTAACCGGCTCGGGATTAAACAGAGCCTGCTGCTGGCCAGCAGCGTAATGGCGCTGCGCATGTTCGGTTCCGGCTTTGCCAGCGGCGCACTGATGATTTCCGCCATGAAACTGCTGCACGCCGTAGAACTGCCTATCCTGCTGGTGGCGATGTTCAAGTACATCACCACTCGTTTCGACAGCCGCCTGTCCTCTACGCTGTATCTGGTGGGATTCCAGTTTATCAGCCAGATCGTCGCCGGTTTTCTGGCACCGCTGGCCGGCTATGGCTACGACCGCATCGGCTTTGCCGACACCTATTTGCTGATGGGCTGTGCGGTGGCCGCTACCACGCTGATTTCCTGCTTCCTGCTGCGCGGCGAGACTGTCGCCAGTGCGCCTCAATTTCAATCCACGTTAAAATCAAGTGAGCCCACCCAATGAAAAATGCCTTAGCTCAAGCCGATCATGCGGTCGAAGCCCTGCGCGCTCAGCGTCAGGATCACTACTACCCGCGCTTTCATCTGGCACCGGCCGCAGGCTGGATCAACGATCCCAACGGCCTGGTCTGTATTAACGGCGTCTATCACGCGTTTTACCAGCACCACCCCTATGACCAGAACTGGGGGCCGATGCACTGGGGTCACGCCACCAGCCGCGATCTGGCGCACTGGCAACACCAGCCGATCGCCCTGGCCCCCGGCGACGACGATGACAAAGACGGCTGTTTCTCTGGCTGCGCGGTGGATGATAACGGCGTGCTGACGCTGCTCTACACCGGCCACGTCTGGCTGGGCAAGGAAGGAGACGACGATCAGGTGCGCGAGGTGCAGTGTCTGGCCACCAGCGAAGACGGGATCCATTTTGTTAAACACGGGCCGGTACTGTTGCCGCCGGAAGGCATCCAGCATTTTCGCGATCCAAAAGTCTGGCGCACCGCTGACTGTTGGTGGATGGTGGTCGGTGCCAAGGAAAACGGGCTGGGACAGGCGCGGCTTTACCGCTCCGACGACCTGCGCGATTGGCAGTTCGACCGCGTGCTGAGCGGTGCACAGACGCTGCATCAGGGCTATATGTGGGAGTGCCCGGACTTCTTCCCGCTGGGGGAAAAACAGGTGCTGCTGTTCTCGCCGCAGGGGCTGGCGGCCCAGGGTTACCGTCATCGCAACCGCTTCCAGAGCGGTTATTTGCTCGGTCACTGGCAGCCGGGCGAGGACTTCAGCGTCACTCAACCCTTCTGCGAACTGGACAGCGGGCACGATTTCTATGCGCCGCAAACCTTCACCGCCGCCGATGGCCGCCGCATGCTGTTCGCCTGGATGGACATGTGGGAATCCCCGATGCCGAGCAAAGCGCAGGGTTGGGCCGGCGCACTCACTCTGCCGCGCGAATTGACGCTGGGGGCCGAGGGCAACCTGCTGATGAACCCGGCGCGCGAGCTGACGGCGTTGCGCGCTCAGCCACATTCGTTTGCTGCGGTCAGCTTGCGCAACCAACGGCAAATGCTGGACGCCGAGGTGCAAGAACTGGCGTTGACGCTAAAACTGACCGACAGCGATGCCGAACGCTATGGCATTGCTATCGGCAACGCGGCACGGCTGTACGTCGACAATCAAGCCCACCGTTTGGTGTTGGAACGTTTCAGTGAGGATGCGGGCCTGTGCGGCTGTCGCAGCGTCCCCCTGCCGGAAGGTGACGAGTTGTCGCTGCGCGTCTTTATCGACCGCTCATCGCTGGAAGTGTTCGTCAATCAGGGCGTGGCCTGTCTGACCAGCCGTATCTACCCGGCGGACGGCAAACTCGGTATTAGCCTGTTTGCCGAAAGTGGACAGGCGCAGTTTGCTGCATCCCAGGCCTGGGCGCTGGAGAGTATCTGGGACTGACCTTCTTTTACAGATTATTGAAAAAGTCCGCTATTAGGGAGAGCGTGCCGTAGGGGTCGTAGCGGCTTGTCCGCCGACCAATTTGCCGGGAGCAAATTGGAACGACTTCCAGTCGGCCCGTAGGGTGGGACACATGGATGTGTCCCATAATGGCCCCTCGGTGCGCTAGGCCCGGGTATCTCGGTCTTAAAAGCAACTTTGTCATTAAACAGCACGTGCTTATCACGCCCTGTTTGATTACAGAGATTCGCGCAGCAACAACGGGCAGGCCACCTTTCGCGTATCCCGATGTTCCAGCTGATTAATCAGATGCAGCGCCGCCTGCCGCCCCAGCTCGTAATGCGGCAATTGCACCGTGGTCAGCGGCGGCAGAAACAGTTGACCAATGCCGACCATATTGTCATAGCCCAATACCCCCACCTGCTGAGGGATCTTCCAACCCTGCGCCAGCAGCACCTGATACACCATAAACGCCACCCGATCGTTACCGCACACCACCACATCACAGTCGCGCTGCCCCGGCGAAAAGTGCCTCTCCAGCAGCTCCACACTGTCGCGGTAATGCTCGTCGCCGTCGGTCAGATCAAGATGGTATTGCCGTAACTGGCCAACATCGCCCCCCGCTTCAAGCCAGGCTCGCTCCAGCCCACGGCGGCGCAGCCCGGCCGCCAGGGTGGTTTCCGGCAGGTGAATGCACAGCGGCGCGCGATACCCTTTGGCGATCAGTGCTCGCATGGCATCGTACTGGCCCTGCTCATCATCCGGGATATAACTCGCCACCGGGTTTTCCGGACTGACGCAGTTGGCCAACACCAGTTTTTTATCCAGCAATTTGGTCGGCAGTGTCACCTGCCGCAGCCCCATGGTGGTGAAGATCACCCCGTCCGGCCGGTGTGCCAGCAGCAGATCGATGGTGTGCTCCGCGCTGTCGTCGGCGAACAGATTGACCACAAAGCTGTTCCAGCCGTGTTCACGCGCGGTTTTTTCAATCGACAGGATCATGTCTACCGAGAAGGGCGTGGTCGCGGTATCCAGCGCCAGCACGCCGAGCGTTTGCACCCGACTGCTGTCACCACGAATTCGCCGCGCCGCGAGATCGGGCACGTACTCCAGTTGGTCAATCGCCAGTTTGACGCGTTGGTAGGTTTCCGGCCGCAGCTTATCGGGCTCGTTGATGGCGCGGGATACCGTCATGAGCGATACCCCGGCAAGTTTTGCAACGTCTTTCAGCGAGGCCATGCGCCCTTCTTTGTGTGGGATAGAAAACCAAATAATCCCACAACTTAGCGTCGGACTCTAGCCCGGCTTAACCGGGTGTGATGTCGGCCCACAGAATAACGCTATCCTCCGTCAGCGGCGTCAGTGAACCGGAGTGCTCACCTGCCGCCCACCAGCCGCCTTCACCTGCTGCCAGGCTGACGCCGTCCGCCACAGCCCAACGTCCCTGCAACACGTACAAAACGCCCGCATGTTGCACCGGCAGCCGGGTCACCGCCGTTAGGCGCTGCACTCTGGCCGCCCAGCGCCCGCGCCGGGTCATGATGTTAAAGTCCTGACTGCTGCCCCCCAGCAAGGTCGCCTGCAGCGCCACATCGCCGGAGAAAGCGAACGGCTCGCCGACCTGCGACAAATGATGATCAATTTGCCCTGCGCTGAACAGGCGTACGCCGTCGCCTTCCAGCAGGGTGATCGAACGATCGATACCGCTGAATGCCGAAAACGGGCCGTCCTGCGCAATGGTGGCGATGCTGGCGCGCCAGTCAAAATCCTGAGCCCCCAGCGGCCAGCTGGCAATCTCTCGGGTTTCCCCACCGCCATTGCGCCACGGCGTGACCGGCAGCGAAGCAAAATCAAAACGCGTCAGGCTCATTATGCCTCCTGCTGGAAGGTTTTCAGCACCTGCAGGAACTCTGCGCTGCTCTGTTGTTGCAAGGCGTGGCGACCCTGATCGATCACCTGACGCCCGCCAACAAACACGTCGCGAATTTGTTCCTTGCCGCCGGCGAACAACCAGCGATTCAGAATGGAAGCGTCCGGCGCGGCAGCCAGGTAAGGATCGTCGCCGTCCAGCACCAGCCAGTCGGCACGGTAGCCGCTTTGCAAACGGCCGATAGGGGCACCACAGGCCTGCGCCCCACCCTTCAAGGCCTGCTGGTAGAGCACATCCGCCACCGCCGGTTGTTCCGGCGTGGTCAGGCGGTTACGGCGCTGATCGCGCAGCCGTTGACCGTATTCGAACCAGCGCAGTTCCTCCACCACGTTGAGCGACACATGGCTGTCGGAACCGATGCCCCAACGACCCTGATGTTGCAAATAGGCGTCGCCGGGGAAGATGCCGTCGCCCAGATTGGCTTCGGTGGTCAGACACAGACCCGCCACCGCCTTGCTGCGTGCCAACTGTTCCAGCTCGTCACGGTCAAGATGGGTGGCGTGCACCAGACACCAGCGGCTATCCACCGGCAGATGCTCATACAGCCAGGCCACCGGCCGACGCCCACTCCAGGCCAGACAGTCGTTGACCTCTTTCTGCTGCTCGGCAATATGAATATGCACCGGCAGCGTGCTGTCCGACGCCGCCAGGATCTGCTGCATCTGGCTCAGTTCCACCGCACGCAGTGAGTGGAAACACAACCCCTGATTCTGCAACGGCTGGTCCGCCAACTGACGCGCGATCACCTGCTGCTGCTCCAGGTAGCGATCCGCATCCTGAATAAACCGTTTTTGCCCCGCCTGCGCAGGCTGACCGCCAAACCCGGCGTAGCTGTACAACACCGGCAACAACGTCATACCGATCCCCGCCTGCGCCGCCGCCTGGCTGAGTCGGCCGGTCATTTCACCGCGATCGGCATAGGGGTTGCCGTCGGCACCGTGATGCAGGTAGTGGAATTCTGCCACCTGGGTATATCCGCCTTTCAGCATTTCGATATACAGTTGGCGGGCGATCACCTCGACCTGCTCCGGCGTCAGCCGCTGCACCAGCCGGTACATCAGATCACGCCAGGTCCAGAAACTGTCCTGCGGGTTGCCCGCCACCTCCGCCAGCCCGGCCATCGCACGCTGAAAGGCGTGAGAATGAAGGTTCGGCATGCCCGGCACCACGTCGCCGTGCAGTCGGGTGCAGCCGTCGGGATCGGCGTCGGCAGTCACCTGGGTCAGGTGGCCTTGCGCATTAACGTCTAACCGAACGTTATGCGCCCAGCCTTCGGGGAGCAGAGCACGTGAGGCAAAATAAGCAGGCATGGCAGTATTCCACTGTTAGTGTAACGGCTAATAACGCGCGATAATCGCGCATCCGAAAATGCACTGGCCCATCGCATTGCTGTGGCGAACCGGCCCTTAGTTGTATATACATATACATACGCCGACACCAACAGTAAACTGGTGTTATTATTTTTTTATTTGACGAGGTTAACGTCTTGGTTGATCAACAGACCGTGCTGCAACTGGCTGCTGCAATGAGCGATACCCCCGCCCCGATTTATCAACGGGTCAAGCAGGCGATCGTAAACCAAATCCGTGCGGGCCATTGGTTGCCGCACCAACGTGTCCCCTCGGAAAGCGAACTGGTGGCCGAGCTTGGCGTTAGCCGCATGACCATCAACCGCGCACTGCGTGAACTGACCACCGAAGGCTTCCTGATCCGCATGCAGGGCGTGGGCACCTTCGTCGCCGAAGCCAAGGCGCACACCGCGCTGCTGGAAGTGCATAACATCGCCGACGAAATCGCCGCCCGTAGCCATCGCCACAGCAGCAAGATCCTGCAGTTAAAAGCCCGCCCGGCCAGTGAAGAAGAAGCGCTGGCGTTAGGCATTCAACCCGGCCAACAGCTGTTCTATTCGCAGATCGTGCATTATGAAAACGACCTGCCGGTGCAGGTGGAAGACCGCTGCGTGAACCCCCTGATCGCACCCGATTACATGAAGCAGGATTTTGACCGCGTCACGCCCTATATCTACCTGACCCAGGCCGCACCGCTGACCGCCGGTGAGCACATTGTGGAAGCCGTGGTGCCGACTCATCATCAGCGCGAGCTGTTGCAGCTGGAAGACCACGAACCGGGCCTGCTGATCCACCGCCGCACCTGGTCTGGCAAAACCGTGGTGACCTCGGCACGCCTGCTGTATCCCGGCAGCCGCTATCAGCTGTTTGGCCGTTTCACTAACGACGTCTGATCCCCCGCGGGTGCTCTTTTGCACCCGCCCTTCCACAACGATCACATTCCGATAACAAATTTTTATCCCGCCTCTTGTGACAACTCGATGAATGCGCTAGGTTGTTTTTAATTGTATATACAACCATGTGGGAGCCAAGGCTCCGGCGGAGAAAAGCCATGACCTCTGAGATTCATTGCGACAGCCTGTGGCACGGGGCCGACATCGTCACCATGCGCGACGGCAAGTATCACACCCTCAGCAACGGCGCGATCGCCGTGCGTGACGGCAAAATTGTCTGGCTGGGTGAATACGATGCGCTGCCTGCGACGTTGATCGCGGATGAAAAGGTGAAATTCGACGGCGGCATCATTACGCCGGGCTTTGTCGACTGCCATACCCACCTGGTGTTCGGTGGCAACCGCAGTGGAGAATTCGAACAACGGCTGAACGGCGTCAGCTATGCCGAGATCGCCGCTCAGGGCGGCGGCATCATTTCCACGGTCAAGGCCACCCGTGACGCCGAAGAAGAGCAACTGCTGGAGCAGGCGCTGTTCCGACTACGGCCGCTGCTGGCGGAAGGCGTGACCTGCGTGGAGATCAAATCCGGTTACGGCTTGACGCCGGAAAGCGAACTGAAAATGCTGCGCGTGGCGCGCCGATTGGGCGAACTGCTGCCGGTAGAGGTGAAAACCACCTGTCTGGCGGCGCACGCGCTGCCGCCGGAATACGCCAACCGTGCCGACGACTATATCGATTTGGTGTGTAACACCATTATTCCTCAGGCTGCCGCCGCCGGACTGGCGGACGCGGTTGACGCCTTCTGTGAACATCTGGCGTTCTCACCGGCCCAGGTGGCACGGGTATTCGCCGCCGCCGAAGCCGCCGGTCTGCCGGTTAAGCTGCACGCCGAACAACTTTCCGCGCTGGGTGGCAGCGAATTGGCCGCGCAGCATCATGCGCTGTCTGCCGATCACCTCGAATACGCCACCGAACAGGATGCGCGGGCGATGGGCGATGCCGGTACCGTCGCGGTCCTGCTGCCGGGCGCTTATTACCTGCTGCGCGAAACCCAATGCCCGCCGGTAGATTTGTTCCGCAAACACGGGGTGGCGATGGCGATTGCCAGCGACGCCAACCCAGGCACCTCACCGGCGCTGTCGCTGCGCCTGATGATCAACATGGCCTGCACGCTGTTCCGCCTGACGCCGGAAGAAGCCCTGGCGGGCGTTACGACCCACGCGGCCAAAGCGCTGGGCCTGCAGGCGAGCCACGGTACGCTGGAAACCGGCAAGGTGGCTGACTTTATTCACTGGCCGCTGTCGCGACCGGCTGAACTGGCTTATTGGCTGGGTGGACAACTGCCCTGCACGGTGATTTTCCGAGGAGACATACGTCAATGACCATTCGCGATCCTTTTGATTTCCACGCCGGTAGCCTGCCGCTGCTGATCAGCATTCCCCACGCCGGTACCCGACTCACTCCGGCGGTCGAGGCCGGTTTAACCGAAGATGCCCAACCGCTGCCTGACACCGACTGGCATATCCCGCAGTTATACGAATTTGCCCGTGCGATGGGTGCCAGCGTACTGGTCGGCAATTATTCGCGGTTTGTTATCGACCTGAACCGCCCGGCGGACGATAAACCGCTGTACACCACTGCCACCACCGGCCTGTTTCCGGACGTACTGTTTGACGGCCGCCCAAGCTTTCTGCCGGGCAAGGCCCCCTCGGACCAGGAGCGAGCCGGTTATCTGCAGCAGATCTGGCAGCCGTATCACCAGCAGTTGCAGGACGAACTGGCGCGGTTAAAGGCGAAACACGGCTACGCACTGCTGTTTGATGCCCACTCTATCGCCTCGGTGATCCCACGTTTGTTCGATGGCAAGCTACCGGACCTTAATCTGGGCACCAACGGCGGTGAAAGCTGCGCCCCAGCGCTGAGCGATCGCCTGGTGGCCTGCTGCGAACAACAACAGCAGTTCACCCACGTGCTTAACGGTCGCTTCAAGGGCGGTTACATCACCCGCGCTTACGGTCAGCCACACGAGCAACAGCATGCGATCCAACTGGAATTGGCGCAGGTGAACTACATGTCCGAAAGCTACCCGTTTGCCTTTGAGCCACAGCGTGCCGCCGCTCTGCAGCGCCTGCTGAAACAAATGATCGACAGCCTGCTTTCCTGGGGCGGCCAGCCGCGTTAAGCCTTTTTAAGCCCGATGAGGGGTGACACTGTCACCCTGCATCTGCCCTTTATCCCCCGTAGCTAACTTCCTGATTTAGTGACAGACCTTTGGTATCCCTGCTCGCCGTCGTTTCGATTTGCGTCCTGCATCGCAGTTTTGACTGAAAATCCCCTAATCTGGTCGGAACAGCGCACAAAACAGCGGCCCACGGATTTCGCGGTGCGCGACAATCTGGCGAAAAGTCCGCTGAGTCACAAATCGAAAACTCACTCTGGAGGCATAGTATGTCTGAAACCCCGCTAAACTGGCGCGCCGCACAGGCAGTCGCCGAGCGGTTGCTGGCTGACTGGCAGTCCGACGGCGAACCCGGTGGAGCGATTACTCTGTTCGACGCCGCGCAAATCCGGGCAGTGGCCAGCGCCGGCCTGGCCGATCTGGCACAAAACACCCCTTTTACCGCCGACAGCGTGGTGCGTTACGCGTCGGTCACCAAACATATATTTGCTGCGCTGGCGCTGAATGCCACCGACAACGCCCTGAGCCTGGACGATCGCCTTGGCGACTTGCTGCCGGAGCTGCATCCCCCGCTGGCGGACGTCACCGTCGGTCAGGCGCTGGATATGACCAGCGGACTGCCTGACGTGCGGGAAACCCTCGGGCTGCTGGGCATCTCGGTGCATACCCGCAGCGAGGCGCAACCGGTGATGCAGTTCCTTCAGAGGCTGGGCGGACTGAACTATCCGGCCGGCAGCGAAATCACTTATACCAATAGTGGCTACCGCTTGGTTGAAGCGGCCCTGCAGGCCAAGGGGTATGACTTCGACCAACTGGTGCAGCAACACATCGCCCAACCGCTGCAAGTGCAACTGCGGGCGCCAGAGAGCTGGTTTGACGTAGTGCCGGGGCTAACGCCCGGTTACTGGCGTTCAAAGCAGGGTTGGCAACTGGCCAGCGCCGGCCTGCATCTTTCCGCCTCCGGCAGCCTGACCGGCAGCGCCAATGCCCTCACCCGCTGGCTACAGACGCTGCTGGCCGACCAGGGTCCGGGGCGCGGCGTACTGGCACAGCTGAGCGCACCTCGCCATCTCAATCAGGGCCAACTCAGCGCTTACGGGCTGGGACTGGCGCAAACCCCACTGGGTAAACAGCGCCTGCTGGGACACGGTGGTTCGCACGCCGGTTACAAGACCTATTTCCTGCTGGCCCCCGATCGACAAGCCGGTGTGGCGCTGGTAGCCAACCGGGAGGACTGCGACAGCTTCGGTATCGCGCTGCAGGTGATGGCCGCCCTGCTGGATGAGGCACTGCCGCAACGCAGCAACGCCATTCCCGATGGCATTTACACCACGGTAGCAGAGCCCTACTGGCTGGAAGTGAAGGACGGTAACGTCGCCTATCTGGGCAGCGATGAACCGCTGTATCAGGGCGATGACGGCTATGCGGTCTCGCTTTCCGCCCATATGCCCATGCGGCTGAAATGGACCGGTGAAGCGGTTGAAGGCGAAGTGTGCCATGTAGCCCGCAGTTTCCTGCCGGTCACGGCTAATCGCGAATGCCTGAAGCACGTGCAGGGCCTGTGGTATCACCCGCAATACCGCACCGCCTTCGAGATTTGCGGCGACCAGGTGCACATTGGGGTGGGGCCGGCGGCGCAGACAGGAACGATCAGCTCATTGGGCCAGGGCCGCATGCTGGTCGAAAGCCGTGATGGCCCGTGGCAAAAACGCTTTTGCCTGTATTTTCGCGGTTACAGCGTGGACTTGATCGCCAATCGCAGCCGGGTGCTGACCTTTCAGCGCAGCGGTGCCGGTTGATCACCCCGCCTTGCCGGCCCGAACGGCCAGTAAGGCGGTAAACAGCCGCTGCTTATCGGCATCGCTGAGGTTGGCCTGAGTGATGGCATCAATAAAGCTGCTACCTGCCGCCTCGGTCAATGGACCAGTTTTCAGCTGCTGCGCCAGCCGTTGCAAGATACGGCTGCTGAGTTCGGCAATCTGCGGTCGTACGCTATCCAACGGGCGCGGCTGCCAGCCACTTTCCGGCTGCGCCAGCCAGTCTGCACGATAGCGGTACTGAATCGCCTTGGCGGCATCCATTTGCGCCAGGATAAAGGGCCGCACCGAAAGCGGATCCAACCCCAACCGCTCCCCCTCTGCTTGCGTGCTGGCCAACACCCTGGCCTCCTGAGCCAAATCCTCGATCGGCAGATGCTGCTGCGCCTTGTAACCGGCAACGTCCTTCATATAAGCCAACCGCTGATTGACCAGTTCACCCAGCGCCGCACCGCCGTCCGCCAGCGCAGAAAAGCTGACCAGACAGCAGGCAATCAATAACATCCTCAACATCGCCCTTTCCTTATCCAACCGAAAAATCAGGGACAGAGTTCACCACGTTCACCCTGCTTCAGGCAAATAAAAAGCCTCGCCGAAGCGAGGCCTTGAAATGGCATTGCGGAATATTAATTAAATACGCCGTTGATCACCGAGGCCACCAGGGCGGTACTCAGAGCCACCAGCACCAGGTCGTCACCAGCAATACGCCATTCGTAACCCGGATAGTAAGGCAGATCGCGCAGCATCGATGACGGCACCATTTTCTTGGCGATGCCCGGAGGCAACGGCTTGCCTCGAGCCAGATTTTTAGCAATGCCCGGTGGCAAAGAGCCGTAACCGGTCAGGCCATAGTTTCGTGCCAGGGAGCGTGCGCGATCGCGGGAAATACTGACGGAAACCAGCCCCTGGTCGCCATCATTACCTTTGGCTTTATTGCCATGCTTGCCGCTATTGCCGTTATTGCCATGATTACCGTTGTTGCCGCTATTACCATGATTGCCACTGTTGCCATTGCCATTGCCGCCTTTATCGGCCAGCGCCGGTGCGGATGACAGACCCAACGAAGCAATCAGCGCCAGCACTGTGAGAGTAGTACGACGTTTGCTCATAATGTTACTTCCTGCAGGGGTTATTAGCTTCACTATAGGCGTAATTCCCCACATAAAGCATGCGGAAAACTCTGAGAGTTTGATCACCTAAAGCAACAGCAGGCTGGCCAGATAGCCAAATATTATTCCAGCGCAAAACTATTCGATAAAACCGAATTTAAAACCCAGATTTTTCTTGCAGCGAAATAAGCCTTGCCGTAGTTTGGCTAAGTCACAAAAAAGAGTTAGCGAGCTCTTTTTCGTTGCACCTCAAATCATTTTTTATCACTCCGTGTGATAGTACTGAATACTTCCCGCCGTTCCGTGCGGGATTCTTTTTACCGATAAATCGACATCAAATGCACCAATACAGTGCTTTTTGTTGAGATTTGGTTGCCAATACTTTAAATTCGGCGTCTGAGAAACCTCAACCTCCCGCGGTGGCCAGTTGGCAACGGGTGGGCGTTCAGGAGCAAAAGACATGCAAATGACCCTCATGGAATACATCACGCAGCACTTTAATGGCGATCTTCACCGCTACGCGCAATCCGAAGGCGTGAGTCGTGAACAAATCATCAGTTGGATTGATAATGAATGCCACGTAATCAAAGGACGATTATTTATGCCGGTGCGGCATTTACCCGGCGAACAAGCGCAGTGATGACGAAAAAAAACCCCGCTAAAGCGGGGTTTTCTGATTCTGATACCACGGAAAATCAGAAGTTATAACCCGCCACCAGGTAGTAACCCCAGCCGGTAGATTTAATTGGACCCTGTGGGGTACCGATATCTGCCCCATCCTGCCATTGGCCGCCGTTATGGAAATAACGTGCCACGAAGGAGTAGTGCCAGTGATCGTAGTTCAGCGCCAGAATATGGCTGGAAGCGATCGAGTTGCTGGTGCGAACCTGTTTGCCGGTGCCGTCAGTCCAGTTGCTGTCTTTGCCCAGATCGGAACCAAAGTCAAAGTTGGTAAAGCCGATGTAGCTCAGATTGCCGCCCCACAATTGGGTCAGTGGTACAAAGTATTTCACCTTGAAGCGGTAACCGTCCCAGCTGTTCTCATTGGCAGCCTGGTAGTTTTCCCACTGGTATTTGGCATAGATGTTCATCGACAGGCTCATTGGCAGGCCGGTATCGATATCTGTGCCCAGACCCATGTACCAGGTGTTCTGGCGGCCGTCGGCATTATGACCCAGGTCATAGATGTAGTTGTTGGCGAAGTACCATTCTTTGAATGGACCGAAGCTCAGGTCGGTGTTGGTCAGTTTGTCGATCGAGAAGCGAGGTTCGATCTCCATAAACATCGGTGAGCCTTTATCCCAGATGCCGCGGTCCGGGGTGTTGCCGACGCCGAAGAATTTAGGCACATCGACATAACCATAGAAATCAAACCAATCTTTTTTGGCGAAGGCTTCGTACTCCAGGTAAACATCGTTGTTCAACTGAGGTCCGAAACGGGTGTGGTAGCTGCCCACCACGTTAACGCTCTGGTGCCACCAATCCGAGACGTATTGGCTGTCTTTGCTATCAGCCATTGAAGATGCACTGTAAGACGCTGCGAGCAAGATACCTGCTGCGAGAGCTATTTTTTTCATTTTATTACCACATGCTTAAAGGGCCATTTCCTGCCCGTTAGAAAAGATGACAATGAGTCTGACGACACCTGGCGTTGCCTCCGCTTACAAACTTCTCGGGCGACGCGCGCATTATAGAAATCACTGGGTGTAAGAATCTGTGATCCAGTTATGCATTTTGCGAATAGGTAATCGATTGCGTTCACATTTGTCAAATTATGTTTCATGCAAATTCACGATCGCTGTGATTTTTGTCATGCCCGGTGATTTTTAAAGCAGTTTTTGTGCCAATTGTGTGCAACACAAAAAAGTAACCAGGTCTGTCGCAGAAATGAAAATGCCGGCGTTTTTAGCACCGGCATTTGTTGGAAATGTGACTGAGGGAAACGGAGGTTCGAAAACCCTGGCTGAGACTCAGCTAATCGAGGGGATCGCTTTGGCGATATTTTCCTTACGGAAGACCACTTCTTGACCCGGTTCGATTTCCCACTCTTTGGGTGGAATATCCACCTTGGGTGCGGCGGCGATCACCGAACCATAAATCAGCTTGTCTTCCCGGCGCAGAATACTGACATCAAGCTGATATTCGTGACGCAGATTGGCGGTGGTCAGGCGCACCGTATCACCGCGCATATAACTTGCATCATCAATCACAGGTTGCTGAATGAATTGGATATCGTCTCTCATTTTTTATGTTCCTTCATGCAAGATCGCTAGTTAGATTCTAGTTCAACATTGAGCAACCGGCGGATAATTTCCGTTAGTTTCCTCGGGTTGCCCGCCAACAGATTAACGATCCCAGGGTCACCATCACCACGCCCTGCCAGAAGCTGGCGTTCAATGCGGTATCCAGCACCAGCGCGGCAAACACCGCCGATAACACCGGGGTAAAGTAAGATACCGTCGCCAGCAGCGTCATATTGCCGTGCAGAATACCCACGTTCCAGGCCGCGTATCCCACCCCCATCGCCATGCCGGCACACAGCAACGTCAGGGTCACCGGCAGGGTGAACTGCATGCCGCTTTCGCTGCTGAAAGCATATTTGATCCACAGCGCGACGGCGGTCAGCGTAATAAACAGCACCACGCCGTTATGGCCCTGGGCAATTTTCTTGGTCAGATTGCAATACACGGCCCAAATCACCGCCCCGGCGAAAGCCAGCGAATAGCTCAGCGGATTACTGTGCACGTTCGCCAGCATTTGCGCCGGTGACCAACCCCCCTCGCCGCTCATGATCCAGCCAATGCCGAACAACGACAGCAGCAGCCCAGGCAGCAACCACCATTTGGCCTTTTGGCCGTTGAACGCCAGCGCCATCAGCACGGTAAAACAGGGCCAGAGATAATTGATCATCCCTACTTCAATCGCCTGCAGACGGGTATTGGCATAACCCAGCGACAGCGACAGGCAGATTTCATAGCTGACAAACAGCAGGCTGCCGAGGATCAGATAGGCACGCGGAAACTGTCGAAGGTTTGGCAGGCGTAGTGCCAGCAGCAAAAAAACCGCGCTGACGCTGTAGATCATCGCCGCCCCGCCGATGGGCCCCAGTCCTTCGCTGACGCTGCGGATCAGGCCGACCACGCTGCTCCACAGCAGGATCGCCAACAGACCGAGCAAGGTGGCTTTATACGAAACGGGGAGTGAAGACATAAAGATGATCCAATCGGTTATTTTTTATCAGTATTTTCACTCTACTGTCCGACGGACAAAAAAGAAAGGCGGGAAACCCCGCCTGACTCAGTTATTGCTGTGGCTGTCGTTCCAGCTGCGGTGGCGGCTGACGGAAGCGCCGGGTGAGATAAGCCAGGTAACCAAAGCCCAGCGCCGCCCAGATCAACCCCATGGTCAGCGAGCTTTTTTCCAGGTTGAGCCAGAGCACACCGACCGTCAGCGCCCCCACCAGCGGCAGGAACAGATAGTTAAAGCGGTCTTTCCAGCTTTTGTTGCGTCCTTCACGAATATAGAAATGGCTGATCACCGACAGGTTAACGAAGGTGAAAGCCACCAGCGCGCCAAAGTTGATCAACGCCGTGGCGGTGACCAGATCGAAAGACAGCGCGGACAGCGCCACCAGCCCCACCAGCAGCACGTTCAGTGATGGCGTGCGCCATTTCGGGTGGATATAGCCAAAATATTTTTCCGGGAACACGTTATCGCGCCCCATCACATACAACAGCCGTGAAACGCTGGCATGTGACGCCAGGCCCGACGCCAGGGTGTTGATAAAGGTGACGCACAGGAAAATCGACTGGAACAGCTTGCCGCCCACGTACAGCGCGATTTCCGGCAGTGCCGCATCCGGCTGATGGAAACGTTGAATAGTAGGGAAAAACAGTTGGATAAAGAACGACACGCTGATGAAGATCACCCCGCCATACAGCGCCGTCAGGAAGATGGCCCGCGGGATCACCCTGGCGGCATCGGGCGTTTCTTCACACAGCGTGGTAACGGCGTCAAAGCCGAGGAACGAGAAACACAAAATGGTGGCACCGGTGATAATCGGCAGCAAATGCGCATTTTCACTGACGAACGGTTGCAAGCTCCACACCGTCCCCATGCCTTCCCCGCTGTGCAGGCCACGCACTACCAGGAAGATAAACACCACGATGATCGCGACCTGGGCCAGCACGAACAGGGTATTGAAGTTGGCCACCAGATTGACGCTTTTCAGGTTGATGGCGGTAATGATGATCACAAAGCCCACCACCCAGACCCACGGCGGGACTTCAGGGAACAGCGCGGTCAGATAGATTTTCGCCAACAGGGTATTGATCATCGGCAGGAACAGGTAGTCGAGCAGCGACGACCAACCCACCAAAAAACCAACGTGCGGATTAATCGCCTTTTGTGCATAGGTGTAGGCAGAACCGGCGGTCGGGAACTGGCGCACCAGCTTACCGTAGCTGATGGCGGTAAACAGCACGCCGGCCAGCGCCAGCAGATAGGAAGCCGGTACGTGGCCGTCAGTCAGGCCGGAAACAATACCGAAGGTGTCGAACACCGTCATCGGTGTCAGATAGGCCAGGCCCATCATCACCACTTGCCACAGTTTCAGGGTTTTACGCAGTTGCGGCTTGGCCGCTTGATCACCGTCAGTCGCATTAATCGTCATGACTCTTCCCCTCTTTGTCCTCTGCTGGTAACCGTTTAACGTCATTCAGAGAGGCCGCGGGGATACTGCTGCTCAGGCGGCGGGAAGTCGAAGATAAAGACAAAAAATCTCGGCCAACGGATGGCCCGTATTCACTGCGGCACGGGGTGATGCCCGCGCAAACTGAAGAAACAGTTAAGGCTGTCATGGTTCTTTCCTCGCCGACGTCCTGTACGCCAAAGTGGAAGAAATGCTTTACCGCTGCGCGTAGCTTCGCAGGCCACAGGATAGCCGGCGGAATGCGCCAGACGCGCGCGGTATCATGAGTTCGAGCGGGTTTAGGCGTTTTTCAGCATCCACTCGATTTCGGTTTCGGTGATCAGGCGCTCAAATTGCACCAGCTCATCCGTTTTACAGGCCAGGTAAACATGGCTGAACCTTTCCCCCAGCAGCGCATTCAGCACCGGCTGATGCTCAAATTCATACAGCGCATCGCTCTGACGGATCGGGAACGGCAGCCCCTCCTGCTCCAGCCCGTTGCCGGTGACCGGCTCTTGCAGCGGCAGCGTGGTTTCCAGACCGTAGACAATGCCGGCCAGAATGGTCGCCATCACCAGATAAGGGTTGGCATCGGCCCCGGCCACGCGATACTCCACGCGATGGCTGTCGCGATCGCCACAGGGAATACGCAGCGCCACGGTACGGTTGTTATGGCCCCAGGACGCCTGAGTCGGCACGTACATGCCCGGCTGGAAGCGGCGGTAGGCATTAACGTTGGGAGCCAGCAGCGCAATAGAAGAAGGCATCAGGGCAATCATCCCGGCCAACGCCTGTTTCAGCAGCACGGAGTCTTCGCCGTCATCGTCGGCGAGAACGTTGTTACCCTGCCTGTCCAGCATGCTGATATGCACGTGCATGCCACTACCAGCGTGTTCCTCGTAGGGCTTGGCCATAAAGGTGGCCTGCATGTTGTGATTTTCCGCCACCATGCGGATCAGCCGTTTTAATGCCAACGCATGGTCGCAGGCTTGCAGAACGTTATCGGTATGGTGCAGGTTGACCTCAAACTGGCCGGGCGAAGCTTCGGCCACCGCCCCGTCTGCCGGCAGGCCCTGCATGCGTGCCAGTTCGTCAATTTCACTCAGCACGTCGGCAAAGTGGTTAAGGTTATCGACGGAGTACACCTGACTCTGGGTGTTGCGCTCCTGGGTGCCCGGCGAGCACGGCGGCTGCAAATAGCCTTCCGAATCGCGTTGGCGATCGATGAGATAGAACTCCAACTCTACCGCTACTACGGGGGATAGCCCGCGCTGACGCAAACGCTGCCAAACTCGGTTCAGCACATTGCGCGGTTCAACGTCAAAGGGAGTACCATCTTCATCCAGCATGGTGAGCAGCACCTGGCCGATATATTGCGGATCCGCCGCCGACGGCGTCAGGGTGCCCAAGACCGGCACACAGATATGATCCGGCTCACCCAGTTCCTGCCCCAGCCCGGCCTCTTCAACCACGTTACCGAGAATATCCATCGCAAACACCGATGCCGGGAAGTAACAGCCTTTCTCCAGCTTGCTCAGCCCGCCCACCGGAATGCGCTTGCCACGGAAGCTGCCGTTAAGATCGGTCAGCAGAACGTCAACGTGCTGAGTTAATGGATAACACTCCAGGTACTTCTTCACTTCACGTTGGAACGCGCTACTTCGCTTTTCTTCGTGGTGCTGAACAAAGTTTTCCACTTCTACTATGTTGGTCTGCATGATTCACCCGCCATGTATGTTTTTTGTCTGTGGTTCTCACACTTATTGCCGTCGATGTTTTTTGACCATCTTGCTCAATATAATGTCCACCAATGAAACATAGATGCAACAAAATTGTTTTGCAAGTGTTACTTTGAGTTTGAATATTGCCCATTTGGCTGCTAGATTTATAAAATATTGAACGAAAACGGCAGTGGAGAAGCTTATCGTTCATAATTTCGAACATACCAAGGGGACAGCATGGGCAATATATTTAACAGACCAGTGGTCGGCGTAGTGATGTGCAGGTATAGGTTAAACGGGCATCTCACTCAGACCTTGCAAGAAAAGTACCTAAATGCCGTCGTGGCCGCGGGAGGGTTGCCAATCGCCCTGCCACACGCGCTGGCGGAACCCAAACTGCTGGAAGAATTGCTGGAGCACCTCGACGGTATTCTGCTGCCGGGCAGCCCCAGTAATGTGCAGCCGCACCTTTATGGTGAAAACGGCGATGAGCCTGACGCCGATCCTGGGCGAGATGAATTGAGCCTGGCGTTGATCCGCCACACGCTCGACAGGCGCATTCCCCTTTTCGCCATTTGCCGCGGTATGCAGGAAATGGTGGTCGCCAGCCAGGGCACCCTTCACCGTCGGCTGTTTGAACTGCCCGAACTGCTCGAACACCGTGAAGATCACGACCTGCCGCTGGAACAACAATACGCCCCCGCCCACGAGGTCATCGTTCAGGAAGGCGGCTTACTCTCGCAACTGATACCGGATTGCAATCGATTCTGGGTCAACTCACTGCATGGCCAGGGAGCAAAAACCCTCGGCCCCGACGTACGCATCGAGGCTCACGCTGCCGACGGATTGGTGGAAGCCATCAGTCTGCGCGACCAACCCTTTGCGCTGGGTGTGCAATGGCACCCGGAATGGAACAGTGAAGAGTACGCCCTGTCGCGCCTGTTGTTTGAGGGGTTCATTAGCGCCTGCCGGAACTATCAAAAGGAAAAACGCCCATGAGCGATGTCAGCTTGGCACCGGGAAAACGTCTGTCGCAAATCCGCCAGCAGTTGGGATTGTCGCAGCGCCGAGCGGCCGAACTGTCTGGATTAACCCACAGCGCCATCAGCACCATCGAACAGGACAAGGTCAGTCCGGCCATCAGTACCTTGCAAAAGCTGCTGACGGTGTACGGGCTGTCACTGTCGGCGTTCTTCGCCGAGCCGGAAATTCCGGATGAACCACAGATTGTTATCGACAGCCAGGATCTGATCGAGATTGGCAGCCAGGGGGTATCGATGAAATTGATCCACAACGGCGACCCCAATCGCACCCTGGCGATGATGATCGAAACCTATGAACCGGGTACCACCACCGGCGAACGTATCAAGCATCAGGGGGAAGAGATCGGCACCCTGTTGGAAGGCGAAGTGGTACTGCAGGTCAACGGGCAGGCTTATCACCTGCTGGCTGGCCAAAGCTACGCCATCAACACCGGCATTCCCCACAGTTTCAGCAACACGTCGGCGCGGATTTGCCGGATTATCAGCGCCCATACGCCGACGACATTCTGATCAACGGAGCAAGGTATGGACTTCCACCATCTGCAGTATTGGCAACACCGGGCGCAAGCCCTGAAAATTGAGAACCAACTGTTTATCAATGGCCGCTATCAGCAGGCCGTAGAAGGCCAAACCTTTGCCGTGGAGGATCCCGCCGGGCAACGTGAGTTGACCCAGGTGGCCCGGGGCAGCAGCGTCGACATCGATTTGGCGGTCAGTGCGGCGCGTGAAGTGTTTGAGCGCGGCGACTGGTCCAGAGCGGCTCCGGCGCAGCGCAAGGCCACTTTGCTGAAGTTGGCAGAATTGATGGAACAACACCATGAAGAGCTGGCGCTGCTGGAAACGCTGGATACCGGCAAACCGATCCGCCACAGCCTGCGGGACGACGTGCCCGGCGCTATCCGTTGCCTGCGCTGGTATGCCGAAGCGGTTGATAAGGTTTATGGTGAAATTGCCCCCACCGGTGGCGATGCACTGGCGTTGATCGAACGCGAACCTATCGGTGTGGTCGGTGCCATCGTGCCCTGGAATTTCCCACTGTTATTGGCCTGCTGGAAGCTCGGCCCGGCGCTGGCCACCGGTAACAGCGTGATCCTGAAACCCTCTGAAAAATCCCCGTTGACCGCAATCTATCTGGGCAAGCTGGCGCAACTGGCCGGGCTGCCGGACGGCGTATTGAATATTGTCCCCGGCTACGGTCACGATGCCGGTAAGGCGCTGGCGCTGCATAACGACGTCGACGCCCTGACCTTTACCGGCTCCACCCAGGTCGCCAAACAACTGATGATCTACGCCGGCCAGTCCAATATGAAACGGGTGTGGCTGGAGGCCGGTGGCAAGAGCGCCAATATTATCTTTGCCGACTGCCCGGATCTGGACAAGGCCGCACAGAGCGCCGCCGCCGGAATTTTCTATAACCAGGGTCAGGTGTGCATCGCCGGTACCCGGCTGTTGGTGGAAGAGAGCATTCAGCAGGAATTCTTACTGGCGCTGAAGCGGCATGCGGCAGCCTTCACGCCGGGCGATCCGCTCGATCCGACGACGGTGATGGGCACCCTGATCGACCAGGGCCACTGCGAGAAAGTGGCCGACTATATCGAGCAGGGCCTGAGCCAGGGTGCCGCGCTGTTCCTGGACGGCCGCGAGCACCCACAGAACGGCCATGTCGGCTACCTGGGCCCGACCATTCTGACCCAGGTAGATAATGCCATGAGCGTGGCGCGTGATGAAATTTTTGGCCCGGTGCTGGCAGTCACCAGTTTTAGCGGCGAACAACAGGCCATGCAGTTGGCTAACGACAGCGACTACGGATTGGGCGCCGCCATCTGGACCCGCGACCTGTCGCGTGCTCACCGGTTAGCTCGCCAGTTAAAAGCCGGCACGGTGTTCGTCAATAACTACAACGACGGGGATATGACGGTCCCGTTCGGCGGTTACAAGCAAAGCGGCAACGGCCGCGACAAATCGCTGCACGCGCTGGAAAAATTCACCGAACTGAAAACCACCTGGATTTCGCTGGAATAAGGGCAGATATCATGACTGAACACGTAAAAAGCTATTATGCGGCCTCGGCCAACAGCCACGCGCCCTACCCGCAGTTGAATGACTCTATCGAATGCGACGTCTGCATCGTCGGCGGCGGCTACACCGGCCTGTCTTCGGCGCTGTTCCTGGTGGAAGCCGGTTACAACGTGGTGGTGCTGGAGTCCGCACGCATCGGCTTTGGCGCCAGTGGCCGCAACGGTGGCCAACTGGTGAACTCCTACAGCCGCGACATCGACGTGATTGAACAGCGCTACGGTGCGGAAAGCGCCCGTATACTCGGTGGCATGATGTTTGAGGGTGCAGAGATCATTCGCAGCCGTATCCAAAGGTACGCCATCGAATGTGACTATCGCCCCGGCGGTATCTTCGCCGCCCTGAACAACCGGCAGTATCACGCGCTGATCGAACAAAAACAGCACTGGGAGCGTTATGGCAATACCCAGCTTGAACTGCTGGATGCTGAGCGCATCCGTCAGGAGGTCAACAGTGAGCGCTATGTCGGTGCGCTGCTGGATCACAGCGGTGGGCATATTCATCCTTTGAATCTGGCCCTCGGTGAAGCCGAAGCCATCCGTCTGCAGGGCGGGCGCATCTTCGAACAGTCGGCCGTCACTAATATCCGTCACGGCGAACCGGCCATCGTCAGCACCGCCAGCGGTCAGGTGAAGGCACGCTATGTGATCGTGGCCGGCAACGCCTATCTGGGTGATAAGCTGGAACCAAGACTGGCCAGGCGCAGCATGCCGTGCGGCACTCAGGTGGTGGCCACCGAACCGCTAGCACCGGAAGTGGCGCAGTCGCTGATCCCACAGAATTACTGCGTCGAAGACTGTAACTATTTGCTGGATTATTACCGCATCACCGGTGATAACCGCCTGCTGTACGGTGGCGGCGTGGTGTATGGTGCGCGCGACCCGGACGATATCGACAACCTGATCCGCCCCAAACTGCTGAAAACCTTCCCGCAGTTGAAAGGCGTGAATATCGACTACCGCTGGACCGGCAATTTCCTGCTGACGCTGTCGCGCATGCCACAGTTCGGCCGCCTGGAGAATAACGTCTATTACATGCAGGGCTATAGCGGCCACGGCGTGACCTGTACTCATCTGGCAGGCAAGCTGATTGCGGAATTAATGCGAGGTGATGCGGAAAGATTCGATGCCTTTGCCAAACTGCCGCACCTGCCGTTCTTCGGCGGCCGCAACCTGCAAATTCCGTTTACCGCAATTGGCGCGGCCTACTACCAACTGCGCGATCGGATTGGGGTGTAAAGCTCTCAGGCCCGGCGTTTAACTTCACCGGGCCTGAGGATTAATGCTTAAACAATCTTCGGCTGACCGTCTGAGGCGGTCGCCCCACCATCCACCGGGATGTTGGCACCGTTGATAAAGCTGGCGTCGTCACTGGCCAGGAACGCCATCACCGCCGCCACTTCTTCCGGTTCTGCCGCACGCCCCAGCGCAATACGCTCATTGAACTTGTCGCGAATTTCCTGCGGCCAGCCGTTGGTCATATTGGTTTTCACCAGGCTTGGGCACACCGAGTTCACCCGCACGCCGTCACCGCCGTGATCGAGCGCCATGGCACGTGTCAGGTTTACCACCGCCCCTTTCGCCGCACAGTAATAGGCTGCGCCCCAGTCGCCTCCCAGGCCAGAGACCGAAGCGGTGTTAACAATGCAGCCTTTGGTTTTCAGCAGATAGGGCATAGCGAATTTGGAACAGAAGATCACGCCGTCGATGTCTACCCCGGCGATGCGACGCCAGTCAGCCACGCTGGTTTCCAGCACGCTGCCCGCCACGTGTACGCCGGCATTGTTCAGCAGCACGTCGATGCGGCCCAGTTTTTCAGCCACTTCATTCATCATTTTCTCAACCGCAATGGGGTCAGAAACGTCGATATGCACCGCCAGCGCCTTGCCTTTCGGCAGTGAGGCCGCCACTTTGTCTACCGCCTCTTTCGCCCAGTCAGCCAGCACCACGGTAGCGCCTTCAGCGGAAAACCGGCGCGCTGCCGCTTCCCCCATCCCGTTGCCTGCGCCGGTGATGATGACCACTTTATTGTCGAAACGCATAAGAACTCCTCCATGTGAATGTATTTTTATAAGTCATACAAATCCTGATTGAATCGAGGATAAAACTCATGGGCAGAGAGGGACAGTCAAAACGTGCGGTTTGCTAATCAAAAAGAGGTATTCACTGTAAATTCAATGCGTCAGAACAATCAATATCGGAATTAGGCCAACCATTTGATGAGATTGATAAAATCCTCTGACGTGACTATTTATCGGCCGTACTATCAGCCATCAATAAGTTCAGTCACGGCCCTATACCGCCACTTACCGATAAGCATTGATTATTAAAAAATCGGGCCGCTGAGTGATAGCGGCCCTGGGCTGGTTTATTTTTTCTCAATCGGAACCACCAGCAGATCGACCTGCAGGTGATTGATCGCCTGCCGCGCCGACGATACCCACCGACTCCAGATATCGTGATGGTGGCCGAAGAGGATCAGGTCGCAACCCTTTTCCTTAGCGGCCCGGTTTAGTTCTTCCATCAGATCGCCACGCCCAATAATCACTTCTTCAACCGGATAAGACGAGTGGTCTTTGATGGCATTGAGCATATTTTTCACGCGTTCAGAAAAAGTGCGATCCGTGTAGTTGTATTCACCCACGCCCAGTTCGGCGTAATAGCCAGTATGATGAATATCGATATAGATCAGAGATAATCGGGCATTCAGCGCCCCAGCCAGTTTGGCGCCTTTGCCCAGCAGGAACTCGGCATCTTCGCCAAGATCGGTTGCGACCAGGATATGTTGATAAGTCATGATAACTGCCCTCCGCCTCGAGCCAGTAAACAGGATGACGCTCCCTGCCAGACGCTGATCGCCTATTTCTTAGGCAATTTAAGTTTAGTTCAGTGGTGAAATTATCGCTCATCGACACCATCGTTCCTCTGATGGCACGATGTCCCTTATCAACAGGCCCGTTTCGTTTCGGGTCCGTTGGGCTACGGGCATAAAAAAACCCCGGCACAAGCCAGGGTCATCAATGTTTGTCGGTCACTTTCCCGACTGTCATGTTATGGCGTAAGCGTCCGTCCAACACTCCAACCTTACGCAGCCTAAGCACAACTTTTTCACAACAGAAAAATAGACTGAATCACTGCCGTTATTATTATTACGACGCCAATCTTTTTTGCTGTTGCCAATAACTATTGCTATTGGAATATTCTGAATATAACTATTTTAGATAAACTCCGGGTAATCCCGGAGTTTATTCAGGTAATTCTTTTATTTCTTATCTGCTCCGGTTTACACCTTCTTCGCTATCGTAAGAAATAAAACACTACCTATAAATTATAAAACTACTACGTTGCCGGCAGAAGGACCCTTCTGACCGTTTTCGATAGTGAATTCAACGCGCTGACCTTCATCAAGCGTTTTGAAATCATTGCTCTGGATAGCAGAGAAGTGCACGAACACGTCTTTGCTGCCGTCTGCCGGAGAGATAAAGCCAAAACCTTTACCTGCATCAAACCATTTTACCAAACCAGTCATTTTAGTAGACATAGATATTTCCTTTATATTTTTGAGACGCCATAAGGCGATTGAGGTCTGTTTTTATTGGAAACTTACTTGGGCACTAGAGAATGAAATTCGCGGAAGAAGAGGTATCTATGGGATATCACTAATACTGAGAACTGCTTTACTAAAACTGCTTTCATAAGGTCTGTACTACAAACCGATGACGTTATTTATACACGAGGAAATTATTTAAGCAAGGAATATTTATTATAATATTTATACACACCATTTATTATTTATCCGCCGCAACGCCCTTAGCCGCACCCTGTAAGGGCCTGACGGCCCCATGGTGCAAAAAAGCTTAACCGATAACCGCAATTCCCAGCCGTTCCATCATTTGAAACACCTGGTAGCTGTCCAGTTTCGCGCCCTGCAGATCGGTACTGCGCAGGTCCAGCTCACCCAGTTCCGAGTTGGTCAGGTCACATTGGGTAAAGTTGGCGGCACGCCAGTCAAACGAGGAAAACTCGCCACCGGACAGATCAGAGCCGCTAAACGTCGCGCCGAGGATCTGCGCGCTGTTCCAGCGATTTTCCCACAGCTCACACTTCTCCAGCACCACTTTCGAAAAGTTGGCATAGCTCAGGTTGCTTTTGGTGATGTAAGCGCTGCAAAACCAGGTGCGCGGCGTGATCATATTCATAAAACTGGTGCCGCGAAAATCCGCCCCCTGCGCCCGGCACTCACGGATCTCGATACCTAATGCACTGGCGTTTCTGAAGTCCGCCATCGACAGGTCACAGTTTTTGAAACTGGCATCCTTCAGCAAGGCGCGGCTGAAATTCCCCCCCTGCTGGCTTTCGCGATCGTAAAACTGACAGTCGATAAATTCGGTACCGGTCAGGTCAGTGCCCGAAAAATCGCAGTTGATAAAACTGCCGCTTTCAATTTTCTCGCCGGTAAACCGGTTACGAGCAATCTTTTCACTCTTCAACACCAGCGTCATCACGACACACCTGTTTATTTGTACAGTCAGTGATGCATTATAAGCAGAACTGCAGGCCGGAGAAAAATGCTTTGACCGATTTTTTCCATGTCACCGCACAAATAACACAACGCCGGGCGAGCAGGGTTAAGCCTGTCGTACCTGGAGCCGGTTCATGTTCACGCCACCTGTCTGCGCCTGCAATACGCCCTGTTCAATCAGCGCATACAGACGAAAATTCAGAAAGGTGTCACCTACTCCATGGGGCGAATTCACCATCGCGTTACCCACCACCCGGGAACCCTGGGTAAAGTCGCTCGGGCAATGTTGCAGCAACAGTGGGTCATGGAAATCCAGCTTTTTCCCCTGCACTTCACCCTGCGTAAAGATCCGCACCGGGGCGTTCTCCTTCAGCAGACGGTGCCAGTCGGCAATGAGCGCCACTTTGTCTTCTGCCGTCAGCTCGGACCGACGAACCCACAAGGATTCGAGCGTTTCAATCGGACAACTGCCAGTGGCTTCGCTTCCGGCAAGTTCAGTGACGTTGACGATAAACACTGAACGCTCCCCCAGCAAAGGCAACAACGCGCGCAACATCAATTGCTCATCGGGATTGTCGCTAATCCACAGCGTCATCTGCCCGCTGACGGCGGACAACTGCATTCTCAGATTTTCCATCGCCGTCAGGCGCTGGGAGGAAGAGTCCCATTCGGGGGCGTGAATAGAGTGATGCAAATCTTGAAACCAGCGGGAGCGGGCCTGCAGACCCCGATCGTCATCCAGTGCGTACAGCGGCCCAAATGACAGATTATCGGTGAAATCCAGTACGTTCTCTCCCGGGTAAGCCAACCGCACGCAGCCACCCGACAGGGCGATATGCACATCCTTCATTAACGCTCTCCTCCGCCTGTTCCCTAAAATAATCCTGAGGTGAATTTTGCCAACTTTCTCCCGCTGTCACTAGACAAAAAATCCTAATTTGTCCGGTTGAATGGCATAAAAAAACCGCCCTGGTGAAGTGAACCCCATTTATTG